>JAHEMM010000080.1 GCA_024643655.1 Chitinophagaceae bacterium
GTCTGCGTAATACTGTAAATCAACGATTATGAAAAAATATTTGCTCTTATTTGTGGTGCTTGTTTCAGCTTCAGTTAATGGGTTTGCACAAAAAATAAATGATCCTAATGCAGAAGTACGAGCGGCTAAAAATTTTCATGCGATAAATCTTTCCAGTGCATTTGATGTGTTTTTAACACAGGGAAATGAAGAAGCTGTAGCAGTAAGTGCCGCAGAAACAAAGGACCGTGAAAAAATAAAAGTAGAAGTAAAAAGCGGCGTTTTATATATATCGTATGATGCCAAGGGAATGAAATGGGGAAAAGGCAATAAAAAACTAAAAGCATATATTTCAATAAAGCAAATCGACGCATTGACTGTTAGTGGTGCTTGTGATGTGTTTATTTCTGGCACATTAAAAGTGCCTGCACTAAGCCTCAACCAATCTGGTGCCAGTGATGTAAAAGGAAGGATAGAAGTTGGAAAATTGAAAGTGGATCTTAGTGGTGCTTCTGATGTAACTGTTACTGGTGTTGCCACACAATTAACAATTGAAGCCAGTGGTGCCAGCGACTTTAAAGGATACGATCTGATAACAGATATCTGCAATGCTAAAGCAAGTGGTGCCAGCGATGTAAAGATTACTGTCAATAAAGAATTATCGGCTCAGGCAAGTGGTGCCAGCGATGTAAAATATAAAGGTAATGGCGTTATAAGAGAAATTAAAAGCAGTGGTTCCAGCAGTGTAAGAAAAGTATAGTCGTAACATAGGGGTTATAACTAAAAAGGCGTTTTGATTCTTTTGAATCAGAACGCTTTTTCTTTGGTAGATAAGCCTTATACGGTTACCTTTGCACCGCGAAGTAGAGCAGCGGTAGCTCGACGGGCTCATAACCCGTAGGTCGGGAGTTCGATCCTCCCCTTCGCAACAAATAAAAGCTATCCTTCCTGTTGGCGGATAGCTTTTTTTAATTTTCCTAAACAGTTGCAGTTTCAACTGGCAAGGACTGACTACCTCCTCCTCCTTAGCTAGCCGAAGTATGCAACTTCAGGTAACATACAATGAAATCAGGATTTGTAAACATATTTGGACGACCCAATGCAGGTAAAAGCACATTGCTGAATGCATTGATGGGCGAGAAACTAGCCATTGTTTCGCACAAGGTGCAAACAACAAGACATCGCATTAAAGGCATTATTACTGAAAAAGATTACCAGGTCATCTTTTCAGATACTCCCGGTATTATTGAGCCGAGATACAAACTGCATGAGAAAATGATGCAGGCAGTAAAAGGCGCATTGGAAGATGCTGATGTAGCATTGTTATTAGTTGATGTAAAAGAAAATTGGGAAGAAGCAGATGCGATCTTCGCTGCGTTAAGATTAAAAGTACCAGCAATAGTTGCGATCAACAAAATTGATCTGGAATCCGAAGAAAAGATCAAAGAAGCGGTTGATTTTTTCACAGCAAAGCCATATTGTAAAAAAGTAATCACCATTTCTGCTTTGTCAGGTATTAATAAAAAGAAACTGGTCAATGCATTTCTTGAATTCTTACCGGAAGGTGCTCCGTTTTATGAAGGGGATGATATCAGTGATCTGAATACAAGATTTTTTGTAAGTGAGATTATCCGGGAAAAGATTTATCAATTGGCACAGGATGAAATTCCTTACCATACCGCTGTTTTGATTAGAGAATATCAGGAGAAAAATACATTGGTAAAAATTGTTGCTGATATCATCGTTCACAGAGAAACACAGAAAGTGATTTTGATTGGTACAAAAGGAGAGAAGATAAAAAGAATTGGCTCCGAAGCCAGAAAAGATATTGAAGCATTCATCGACCGAAAAGTGTTTTTGGAATTATTTGTAAAAGTAAAACCAAAGTGGAGAGAGAATGATATGCAGCTACGAGAATATGGATATTAATCCTCTGTCTAATAAACTGGAGTTGTAGGGGTTAAATATTTTTGATTTATGAAATAGTTTTTTAATCAGTTTCAGATTTATAGGGTTTTCGAAAAATGTGAGAAAAACTATAAAAGAGAAACATAAAAGTCCCTTTAGGGATTTAGGTTATGAGTTTTACAGTCGCAATAGTTGGTCGTCCTAACGTAGGAAAAAGTACACTCTTTAATCGTTTACTAGTGGAGCGAAAAGCCATCGTAGATGATGAGAGCGGCGTAACCCGTGACCGCCAGTATGGTGTTACCGACTGGAACGGAAAAACCTATAACGTTATTGATACGGGTGGATTTGTTTCTGGTAGTGAGGATGTATTTGAAAAAGAAATTGCCAAGCAGGTAATGATTGCCGTGGAGGAAGCCAATGCCATCATATTTATGGTAGATGCAACTACTGGTATGACCAATTTGGATGATGCGATGGCCAGTGTGCTTCGAAAAAGTACAAAACCTGTATTGCTTACAGTAAACAAAGTTGATAATAACGACAGGATGATGGAAGCCACCGAGTTTTACAGTCTTGGTTTCGAACACGTCTTTTTTATTGCAGCAGCAAGTGGTAGTGGTACCGGCGAATTGCTGGATGAAGTAGCATCTATGATATCCGAAGATGATTCGGAAGAAGCAAAAGCGATTGATGCATTACCAAAGATTTCCATCATTGGGCAACCGAATACCGGTAAATCTTCATTGCTGAATGCATTGGTTGGGGAGGAGAGAACCATAGTAAGTGATATTGCAGGCACCACAAGAGATTCTATTCATACCCATTATAATTTATTTCAAAAAGAATTTGTGCTGATCGATACTGCAGGCATACGCAAAAAAGCAAAAGTGCATGAGGATCTGGAGTTCTATTCGGTTATCCGTGCAATAAAAGCGGTTGATGAAGCTGATGTATGTTTACTGATGATCGATGCTGAAAAAGGATTGGCTTCCCAAGACCTGAACATTTACAGCCTGGCTGTAAAAAAAGGAAAAGGGATCGTGGTATTGGTGAACAAGTGGGACCTGATGGAAAAAGAAACAAATACTGCGAAAGAATATGAAGCTGCATTGAAAAAGAAACTGGCACCGTTCAATGATGTGCCGATCTTATTTGTTTCAGCCAAAGAGAAAACAAGAATATTTAAAGCGATTGAAATTGCCTTGCAGGTTTATGATAACCGCAAACAACATATACCTACTTCCAAATTGAACGATACTATTTTAAAGGCTATTGCATCCTATCATCCACCGGTAGTAAGAGGGCATGCCGTGAAAATAAAATTTGTAACGCAGCTGCCAACGGCCGTTCCATCATTTGCTTTCTTCTGTAATTTTCCGGACGATGTAAAAACACCGTACAAGAATTACTTAGAAAATAAATTGCGGGAAAATTTTGAATTATCGGGTGTGCCGGTACGCTTGTTCTTCCGTAAGAAATAGGAGTATTGGTGTTTTATAATATCTGTAGTATGGATGCAAAAGCTTCGTTCTGCTTTATCTGACAATAAGATTTCTGATTATTGATACTCGTATTATTACGAATTAAAAATAAATACCATTAAAAGCTTGCATTATAAAATCCCGTCATCTATTTTAGTATCCTGATACACTTTATCTGAAATCTGCTCCTGCCTGAAGCCGCCTTGTTTCTAATTTAAATATCAAAGATTTGATACTGAAATAGCAGTTAGTTGTACTGCGCATTGTCCTGTTTCCTATTGAACAACCTCTAGTTTTTTAACGCCAAACCCAAAATATGAAACAGTATTTAACAGGTTTTCTTTTGTTTATTTGTGTTGCTACGAATGCGCAATTCAAAAATGAGGCTTTACCAACGCCAGCTATAGTTCCATTTTCAATGGATTCATTAATGTTGATTAAAAGAACTCATCCTGCATTAGAGATAACTACCCCAAAATGGAAATTTAGTAAGAATCATGTTGTTACTGGTGCATTGGTTTTTACAGCAGGAATGTTTAAAGGGTTTAATGAAACCTTACAGTTCCATTGGAAAGCATTTCGTCTAAAACATCCAGGAGCAAATCCAAACTGGTTTAATCCGGCTATAAGCTGGAAAAATAAGTATGAAAATAATGACCCAAAAGCAAGTGCCAAATTTCCTTTGTCAACTAGTGTGTTGGTTATGTTTACTGACCAGTACCATTTAAATAATTTCATTATTAAAATGTCATGGGGTTCTGCCCTGATAATTAAAGTAGGCGAAAAGAAAAAACCGCTAAAACATTACTTGTTGGATATGTTGTATTATACAGCCTGTCACCAAGCGGGTTTTGCACTGATGTATTATCCGTATAAAAAGTAGGTATGAGGTATCTATTGGCGGTTTTTTTTTCACAAGTAAGCATTAAATATAGTTATCTACTTGCCTGTTCATTTCAATTTAGCAATGATCTGTTCTGCTTTTTGTGTAAACGAATTCAGTTCTTGTTGCTGAGCAAGGATAAAACTGTTCTCTCTTAATTTTCCTATTACCTTTTCCATTTCCTGTTCTGTTTCATATAGCATATTACGGAATGGGTTACTGTAATCTTTGGCCCTGGATGTATAAATACCAGAGCATATCCACTCTTTGGTAGTGATGGCTTCTTCAATTAATTGAAAAAATAATTTTTTAGTGAATCTGCCTGGAGTGATTTTTAAAACTTCCAGTAACGAAGCATAGGCATGCCGGAATTTATCAGTATGATAAGTTGCACTTTGTTTATTGTAGAATGTATGCACATCATCCCAGTTGTTAAAGTTTCCGGATTTAATTTTTTTAATAAGTGCATTGATAGCCGGTGCCGGTATCTGTTGACCACCAACATTCTTCCATTCAGTACGAATGGGTTTTGCCGGTAATGATTTCAATAATTTTTGCCAGTTGGTAATATTTTTTTCTTCTATATATACTAAAAGCTGACTGACGCCATAGTAAATGATCATTTTTTTGAAAGCCAAATAAGCTTCAGGAACTTTTACCAATTGAACCTTTCGCTTGGTGTTCTCAAAATTATCGGCAAGTATTTCAAGTGCTTCTGTCTCTTCCTTTTTTGTTGCTAATAATGCTTCACCTTTTTTTTGAAGTTCCTTCTCGTTCAGAATTTGATGATTCTTTTTTGCCCATGCTGATGCAATTAACGTTTTAAATAATTGCAACGAGTCCATTATTTCATTTACACTGTCAGGTGCCAGAAAATCATATTCAATGATCAACGATTTATCGATTCTTTTATCCCGACTATTATATTTACCGGCATTACGGGCCAGTGCATACATATTATACAAAAACCAATAGCCGGGCATTACGACCAGTTTATCGTTACTAACATCATTATTAATTAAGGAGAAGGGAACAGGGATATTCAATTCAGCCGGAAAATCGCCTTTAGCTATTATAGTAAAAGAAGCAAATTTAGAATTGTGCTTAAGGCTTACACAAAGCCCCGGCCAGAAACCACGGCCTGCCAGCAACTCACCATCCGCAGCTCTTGAATTATGATTGGAGCCAATAGTAGCACCTGCAGCCATATTGCTTTGTCCCAAAACCGTAGCCGCACACAGGAAGGAATTATTATGGTGTTGCTCATGTCCAGGAAATATAAGTGAGTTCAAGACTTCGCAACAGGATATCGTTGAATTATCTCCGAGATATGAATTGATTAATCTTGCTCCGTATTTTAATTGTGAATTATCGCCCATGACAAAACGTACAGCTTTAACTCCGTAAAAAATACGGCAGCCAAATCCAATAATGCCGTTGACAAGCTCACATCCTTCTCCAACCTGCGATTTTGCATTAGGCGAAGAGTTGATGGTTATATTTTTTATTTTGTTAGCACCTTTTAAATAAGCATCGCTGCCGATCCAGGTATCTTTTACTATTTTACAATTTTTAATAACAGTACGATCACCAATCTTTCCATAATAGCCCCGTTGAGTATCAAATCTTTTATCAGTAAATGTTTTAAATTTTTCTAACAACTTTTCATCTGCTCTATACTTCGACCAAAGCCATGCATCACCCGGTTGCATGCCATTAAAAGGCAATACACTTCGGCCACCATTCTCATTGCATATTTCCATCCAGATTCGTACAGTTTCTTTTTCGCCATCTTTTAAAACACCATTGCCAAACTTGGAATGATCTGTTGCGGCCAATTCGTTGATGTTAACAAGAATTACATCATCACCTGTTATGTAATGGCTCATAAAAGCAACATTATCAATCGCAACATTATTCCCAATATCACAACTGATGATAGTGCTGTTATACAAACCTACGGGAACACGAAGATTATTAAATTCAACAAAGTAAGGTTCCATATTTCCAATACGAACCAATCCATAGAAAGAACAGTTTTTAACTAAATTCGGATCGAATGCAGCTGCCACCAATACTTTGTTCCAATCATCCGAACTATTTGCATTACGTTCCAGTATTTTTATTTCTGCAGCCGTAAGTTGGCGATACTTTATGCCGCTCCTGTTTTGAATAGTCCGCAGATGGTATTCATTCTTTCCTTTGGGAATAAATTCTTTGGCAATGAAACCATAGCCAAGAGATGAGATTGGTTTTTTATTGATAATGTTCATGTTGCTTATTCTACAGTAACGGATTTAGCGAGATTTCTCGGTTTATCAACATCGCAACCTTTAGCTAAGCCAATATAGTATGATAATAATTGTAAAGGAATTACACTCAGCATTGGTGCCATTATTTCATCCGCTTCGGGAACGATCATTACATCATCTGATAATTCTTTTGAAACTTCGTCACCTTCTGTAATTACGGAGATCACTTTTCCTTTCCTTGCTTTTATTTCCTGCATATTACTCACTACTTTTTCATGGTAAGTGTCTTTCGTTGCAACAAAGACAACCGGAAGATTTTCATCGACCAAAGCAATAGGTCCGTGTTTCATTTCTGCAGCAGGATAGCCTTCTGCATGTATGTATGAAATTTCTTTCAGTTTTAAGGCACCTTCCAATGCAACCGGAAAATTATATCCTCTTCCAAGGTATAGGAAGTCACGGGCATCTTTATACTTCTCAGCTAAAGCTTTTATTGATTCACTATGTTTTAGTGTCCAGGCCACTTTCTCAGGAATTTCATTTAATTCTTTTAAAAGGTGCATATATCTTTTCTGCGAAATAGTGCCTTTCATATAGGCTACTTTCAATGCAATCATTGTTAAAACAGCTAGTTGTCCAGTGAATGCTTTTGTAGAAGCAACGCCGATTTCTGGTCCGGCATGCGTATATGCTCCACCGTGACTGGTTCTGGCAATTGAAGAACCTACAACATTTACAACACCTAATATTATGGCGCCTTTATCTTTTGCATTATCAATAGCTACTAAAGTGTCAGCCGTTTCACCACTTTGTGAAATAGCAATGATGACATCTCCTTTATTGATAACAGGATTGCGGTATCGAAATTCAGAAGCATATTCCACTTCTACATTGATGCGGCAAAGTTCTTCAAAAATATATTCTGCTATTAACCCTGCATGCCAGCTGGTGCCACAGGCTACCATAATTATTCTGTTGGCGTTGATGATCTGCTCAGCATATTCCTGAATGCCACTCATAGTAATGGTACCTGCTTCTGCATCTAATCTGCCTCTGAGGCAATCAAAAATTGTTTGTGGTTGTTCAAAAATTTCTTTTAGCATGAAATGATCGTAACCACCCTTTTCAATTGCGGCTAATTCAAGATCAAGTTTTTGAACGTATGGAGTAATTTTCTCGTTACCAAGATTTTTTAGAATAAGTTCATCAGGTTTAATGATGGCTAATTCATAATCGTTTACATATACCACTTCTTTGGTATACTCCAGCATAGGTGATGCATCAGAACCTAAGAAGTGTTCTCCTTTACCAACTCCAATTACCAACGGACTTCCTTTTCTTGCAGCAATAATAGTATCAGGGTTATCGGCATCTAATAATAAAATAACATAAGCACCAGTTACTCTTTTCAGAGCTATTCTTACAGCTTCTTCAAGACCACACTCATTATTTTTTTTGATCTCTTCAATAAAATTCAACAATACTTCTGTATCTGTATCACTTGAGAATTCATAGCCTTTATTAATAAGCTCTTTTTTTAGCTGCGAATAGTTTTCAATAATACCATTGTGAATCATTGCTAATCTGCCACTGGAAGATTGATGCGGATGCGCATTGCGATCACTTGGTTCACCATGTGTAGCCCATCTTGTATGTCCGATACCTACATTGGAATGAAGATCTTTCCCTACGATGTAATCTTCCAGTTCAGCAACCTTTCCTTTTTTCTTATATACTTTTAACCCGGTACTGTTTTGTAAAGCAACCCCGGTACTATCGTAACCCCGATACTCTAATCTTTTTAAACCTTTAATAATTATAGGGTAAGCTTCTCTTGGTCCGGTGTATCCAACAATTCCACACATATATTATTAAACGATTTTAATTTTTTTAAAATTGATTTTGATAACAATTCCTGATGGAATTTTTAAATGCAGGCAAAGTTATTGATTTACGGTTTCCTGTGAATTAAAACCGCAAAAAACCGCATAATTACAATAATACTCCTTTCAATAAAAGAAAGGCGGTGCCAAAATAGATAAGTAGCCCGGTTACGTCAACAAGTGTTGCAATGAAAGGAGTAGAAGAAGTAGCAGGGTCAGCTCCCAATCTTTTTAATAATAGGGGTAGCATAGAACCCATTATTGTTCCCCATAATACAACACCAACAACGGCAGTACCTATGGCGAAACCGATACGAATAAAATGTTCACCAAATAAATCAAAAGCATAATGTCCACCAAATACAATAAAAAATCCAACAACTCCTAAAGTAACACCCATCAACAAGCCAGACTTTACTTCTCTTTTAGCAATCTGCCACCAATCGGTAACGGTAACTTCACTTAAAGCCATTGCCTGAATGATTAATGTAGCAGCCTGGGATCCACTATTTCCACCACTTGAAATAATAAGCGGAATAAAAGTAGAGAGAACTAAAACCTGCTCCAATGTTTCCTGAAAACTTGCCATAGCGGCGATTGTCATTGTTTCACCTACGAAAAGAATAATGAGCCAGATGATTCGTTTTTTATATAATTTAAAAATGGGTACATCCAGATATGGTTCTTCTAAAGCTGCTGTTCCACCCATTTTCTGCATGTCTTCACTAAACTCTTCGGTAGCTACCCAAAGTATATCGTCAATTGTTACGATACCTAGTAATTTATTGGATTGACTAATTACAGGTAGGGCTACTCTGTTATTCATTTTAAAGACTTCTGCAGCAGTTTCCTGATCGTCGAGAGAATTTAGCGAAATGAATCGTTCATCCATCAGATCAGTAACCATTTTATCCGGGGCGTTTAAAATAAAATCGCTTATTCGGATATCATCCAGCAGCTCACCTTTTTCATTGATGACATAGATTACGTTAATGGTCTCACTGTCTTTTCCATATTTTCGAATTGTCGCAAATACTTCTTCAATGGTATTCCAGGGGTATACATAAACATAGTCCGGGGTCATCAAACGTCCAATACTGTTTTCTGGATAGCCCAATAAGGTAAGCGTCACTTTTCTTTCTTCTGGATCAAGCAATTTGATGAGTTCCCTTACATCATTACTGGTCAATTCTTCCAAAAAATCGGTTCGGTCATCGGCGGGTAATTCATTTAGTAAATTAGCGGTCGCATTTGCGGGCATTTCTTTGATTATCCTTTTTTGTGCCTGCGTATCAAGAATCTTAAAAACACTGACAGCTCTATGTACTGACATATTAGCAATGATCTGGCTGGGGTATTCAGAATATTCTTCTACCAGTTCAGCCACATCACTAATGTTCTGATCGTCCAGAAAGTTTTTGATCTGTAATTTATCTTCGGTTTGAATAATAGCTTCAAACTGCTCATACAATGTAGGCTCTTCCAATTCTGTTGACATATTTCAAAAATACGAAGTCTATAGTCAGGGATGTTATTCAACTAAAGGAAAAAACAAAGAAATTATCGTACTTCGTATGAATTAATAATGATTATGGTTTTGCCTTTTCTTTTTATTGCTCCTACCTCAACGATGGATCGAGGTGTTTATTCATCAGAATATATAGCGCCGGGAACTGTGATCGAAATTTCTCCGGTTGTAGTTATGAGCAAAGAAGAAAGAACATTATTGGATCAGACTGCGTTGCATGATTATATTTTTGAATGGGAAGATGGGCAGTGCTGTATGGCCATGGGATATGTGCCTGTTTATAATCATTCTTACCAAAGTAATTGCGAATATGTGATGGATTATACCAACCGGCAAATCAGTATTACAACAGTAAAAGAAATTAAAGCAGGAGAGGAGTTGTTGATTAATTATAATGGAGACTGGGATGACACGACCCCCTTGTGGTTTGATGCGAAGTAGTAGTTACTTCAGTTTGTTTTTAATTTCCTGCAACTTTAATAATGCTTCTACAGGAGTCAGGCGATTGATATCTGTTCCTTCTAATAATTCTCGTATCTCTTCAAAGGTTTCCGTGTGTGCATCAAAAATGGATAATTGCATTTTCGGTGCAGAAAGATTTTTAACCGCATCGCCAATATCATCATTCACATGTTTAGTCTCCAGTTGTTTTAGAATATCATTGGCCCTGTCAATTAAGGAGGGAGGCATACCTGCCATCTTTGCTACATGAATACCAAAACTATGTGTACTTCCGCCCCGGGCAAGTTTGCGGAGAAAGATGATTTTATTTGCTACTTCTTTATTTGTAACATGAAAATTCTTTGCACGGGAAAATTTTTCTTCCAGTTCATTCAGTTCATGATAATGTGTAGCAAAAAGTGTTTTGGGTTGGTGAGGTGATTGATGCAGGTATTCGGCAATACTCCAGGCAATAGAAATGCCATCGTAAGTAGAAGTGCCTCTTCCGATTTCATCGAGTAATATCAGGCTTCTGTCAGTAATGTTATTAATGATAGAAGCCGTTTCATTCATCTCAACCATAAACGTTGATTCGCCACCACTTAAATTATCGGAGGCACCAACTCTTGTAAAAATTTTATCTGTCAAAGAAATTTTTGCTTCCGCAGCTGGTATAAATGAACCAGTATGTGCCATTAAAGTGATCAAGGCTGTTTGGCGTAGCAAGGCAGACTTTCCACTCATATTGGGTCCGGTAAGAATAATGAGTTGCTGTTCAGTCTTATTTAATTCAAGATCATTGCTGATATAAGATTCACCAATGGGTAAATTTCTTTCTATTACCGGATGCCTTCCATCTTTGATGATCAGCTCATCACCGGTATGTAAAGCAGGCTTTTTATATTGATAATGAATTGCATTATGTGCATAGCAACACAAACAATCCTGAATAGCTAATATATTTCCATTCGTTTGTACAGGTGCTAAATAATCGAATAATTCATTTAGTAACGCTTCAAATAGTTCTAATTCAATTTTGAGGATTTTATCCTCGGCGCCGGTAATTTTTTCTTCGTATTCCTTTAATTCAGGGGTGATATAACGTTCGGCACTGGTAAGGGTTTGTTTGCGTATCCATTCAGCAGGCACTTTATTTTTATGCGAATTAGTTACTTCCAGGTAATAGCCAAATACATTATTGAAGCCGATTTTTAAAGAATTGATGCCGGTAGCTTCAGCTTCTTTTTGTTGTAATTCCGTAAGGTATTCTTTTCCACTACTCGAAATTTTTCGCAAATCATCTAGCTCTTTATTTACACCATTCATCATCATACCGCCTTTGGCTGCAATGGCTGGAGGATTATCAACAATCTCTTTGAATATTTTATCAGCAATATATGGGCAGGGATTTAATGCATCACCTAATCGTTTTAAATATGCGTTTGTCGAAGTTGAGCAAAGCAATTTTATATCAGCAACCTGACGCAATCCTCTGGCTAATTGTAATACTTCTCTAGGGTTAATTTTTTTCAAAGGGATTTTCGAAACCAATCGTTCTATATCGCCACATTGTTTTAAATGCTGTGATAATTTATTGCGTAGATCGGTTTCTTTAATAAGATACTCAACCGTATCTAACCGTTCATTTATTTTATGAATATCTTTTAATGGGAAGATAAGCCAGCGTTTTAATAACCTTGCCCCCATTGGAGAAACAGTATTATCCAATACACTTAGCAAAGTATGATTGCCATCCGAATTTCCAAACACTAATTCAAGATTTCGAATAGTGAAACGATCCATCCATAAAAAATCATCCCGATCTATTCGCTGCAGGGCAGTAATATGTTGAAGGTTGGGATGCTCTGTATCTTTTAAGTAATGAATTATGGCACCTGCAGCCGTTATTCCATTTTTCATGTCATCCACTCCAAATCCTTTAAAGGAATGCGTCTGAAAATGTTTTAATAATATATCCTCTGCATAGGCATTGTCAAAAACCCACTCATCGATTGTATACGTATAAATTTTGCTGCTGAAATATTCTTTAAATTTTTTCTGTTGTTGCCGTTGAAATACTACTTCAGCCGGTTTGAAGCTCTGTAATAATTTATCGGCATATTCTCTATCGCCTTCAGCAATAAAAAATTCACCGGTAGAAATATCAAGGAATGCTAATCCATACTGCTCATTATCGGCAAAATGAATAGCGGCTAAAAAATTATTGCTATGGTGTTCAAGAATTTTATCATTTACAGTCGTGCCTGGTGTTACCATATCCGTCACACCTCTTTTTACAATTCCTTTGGCTTGTTTCGGATCTTCTAATTGATCGCAGATAGCAACCCGGTGCCCTGCTTTCACCAGTTTATGTAAGTAGGTATCCAATGCATGATGCGGAAATCCTGCCAATTCTGATGAAGAAGCTGCACCATTATTTCTTTTGGTAAGTGTAATGCCAAGTATGCCTGAGGCTAAAACGGCATCTTGTCCAAAGGTTTCATAAAAATCGCCAACACGAAAAAGCAGGATGGCGTCCGGATATTTTTGTTTGATAGCCCGGTGCTGCTGCATCATTGGTGTATCGGATGGTTTTGTTTTCGCCATTCTGGCAAAAATAAGGAAGTGTTTATGTAACCCATCTTCTTTCCGCATCAGGTAAAAAACTAAATTATATACGATGAAAAAAAGCCTGATTGCCGGGATAGTAATCCTTTGTGCCCAACTCAACCCAAATGCTCAAAATCTATCAAAAACTGTTGCTGATACTGCCCGGGCAGATGCTGCTATACCCAATGCCACCGTGTATTTTGGCTATGGTGCCGAATTAACACATCAATCAAAAG
>JAHEMM010000011.1:0-9445 GCA_024643655.1 Chitinophagaceae bacterium
TCGTACTTCTGCATTAGGATCATTTATTTTTTGTGCAAACCCATTAACTGAAGCTGAAACAAGCACCACAAATAAGAGCAAATATTTTTTCATAATCGTTGATTTACAGTATTACGCAGACCTGCTTCGAAAAGTTACAGTTTTTGTAAATTAATTCTTCCTTATTTTTGCAATAGTTCTTAGCCTTTGATAAAGAAGGCTTTAGTTTTCGAAGCTTGCCTGTGGGCAGGCAGGTTTCCGGGGTGTTTGCCCTGTGTTTGATAAAGTGTACTTTGTTAAGCCCAGCAGCAATCTGAGATTAAACCCGTTGAACCTGGTCAGGGTAATGCCTGCGAAGGGAGTGAAATCATGATGTGTGGTTTCAACAGTTCACCTTTCTCAATTGCATTTCCCTCTTATTTTTTAAAACTTTAAAATTATTAAAAAATGAAGAGGATTATTATGCTTGGTTGTTTACTTGTAACATCCATAGCTATTTTATCACAAGAGGTAAAAGACAGTTTTTATTCGTTAACACCTGTAGAAGTTAGAGCAGTCCGTGCAGGTGAGAATGCTCCTTTTACCAAAACAAATATTTCCCGTAAGGAAATTGCAAAGATTAATCTGGGACAGGATATTCCATTCCTTCTCAATCAAACCCCATCTGTAGTTGTAAATTCAGATGCGGGAAATGGTGTAGGTTATACCGGTATACGCATAAGAGGTGCAGATGCAACAAGAATTAATGTTACACTTAATGGCATTCCGTATAACGATGCTGAAAGTCAAGGTACTTTTTTTGTGGACCTGCCAGATTTTAGCTCTTCAACTGGTAGTATACAAATACAACGAGGTGTTGGCACTTCCTCTAATGGTGCCGGAGCTTTTGGTGGCAACATTAATTTTAGCACCAACGAAGTCGTAAAAGAACAATATGCTGAGATCAATAATAGTATTGGTTCTTTTAATACCAGAAAACATACTATAAAAGCCGGCACCGGATTACAAAATGGCTTTGTAACAGATGTCAGGTTTTCAAAAATTAAAAGTGATGGATTTATTGACAGAGCAAGTAGCAATTTAAAGTCATTCTTTTTTTCTACCGCTTATGTAAAAGAAAAAACAACTGTAAGAGTAAATGTATTCTCTGGTAAAGAAAGAACTTATCAGGCCTGGAATGGAATTTCCGAAACAGATCTGAAATCAGGAAAAAGAACTGTGAATAGTGCTGGCACTGAAAAACCAGGTAATCCTTATGACAACGAAGTCGATGACTATACACAAACTCATTATCAGTTATTCTTCAATCAGCAATTATCAAAAAAACTAAACTTTAATACTGCTTTCTTTTTTACAAAAGGAAAAGGTTTTTATGAACAATATAAAGCCAATCAGCAATATGCTAAATACAGCATGCCCAATCCGCCTTCAACTACCCGATCTGATATGATCAGACAGCTTTGGCTTGATAATGATTTTTTTGGTAATATCTTTTCTTTACAATTAAAAGCCAATCAAACAGAAGCAGTTTTAGGAGGAGGTATTACGAGATATAATGGCAATCATTTTGGAAAAATCATCTGGGCCGAGAAAGGACTAACAAGCCTTGACAACTGGTATAATCTGGATTCCAGAAAAGACGATGTAAATATTTTCATCAAGCAACAAACCAAGTTTAGTGATAACTGGCATTGGTTTTATGATCTGCAATTCAGACATGTAAATTATACTACGGATGGCTTCAGAGATAATCCAACCTTGTTTACAAAAAAGAATTTTAATTTTTTTAACCCAAAAGCTGGTGTGAGTTTTGTAAGTAATGGATGGAAAGCTTATGTGTCCTATAGCATTGCCAATAAAGAACCGAACCGAGATGACTTTGAAGCAGGTGCAGTTCAACAACCTTTACCAGAGAGATTGCATGATGTAGAAGCAGGGTTAGAAAAACAAACGAGCAAATACAATTGGGCAGCTACCGTTTTCTATATGCGCTACAAGAACCAACTAGTACTCACAGGAAAAATAAATGATGTAGGTGCTTATACAAGAACAAATATTCCTAATAGTTATAGGGCCGGGTTAGAATTACAAGGTGGCATACAATTCAATTCATGGGTGAGTGCTGCTGGAAATATTTCATTCAGCAAAAACAAAGTAAAAAACTTTACAGAGTACATTGACGATTATGATAATGGTGGCCAGCAATCAAAAAATTTTAGTTCGAGTACTATTGCCTACTCCCCATCAATTGTTGGTGGTGCTACGATCAACTTTATTCCTATAAAAAATGGAGAAATAAGCTTATTGAGTAAATATGTTAGCAGACAATTTCTTGACAACACTGGCGAAGATACCCGTTCATTAAATCCATTTTATGTTCAGGATATTAGAGCCATTTATACTGTCAAAATAAAATGCATCAAAGAAATAAACATTATTGCGCAGATAAATAATGTATTCGACAAAAAGTATGAACCGAATGGATATACCTACAGCTATTTTGCAGGAGGAGAAACTGTAACAGAAAATTTCTATTTCCCTATGGCAGGAACAAATTTTATGTTGGGACTAAATGTAAAACTTTAGTACTTAAAAAAAGAGGCCAAATTATTGGCCTCTTTTTTTAAGTCTTTATTTATTTGTACCAAACTTTTCCTGCCACTCAAGCATTCCGCCTGTCAGATTTTTTGTATTTGTAAAACCCATGGCATCCAGAAACATACAAGCCTGGCCACTTCGGTTTCCACTACGGCAATAAATAATAAGCTCTTCTTCTTTCAGGTCTTCAATTTCATCAATTTGCATGGTCTGTATTTTTCCCAATGGAATTAATGTTCCGTTGATGTTAAACTCTGCAAATTCATGTGGCTCTCTTACATCGATAATATTCATCTTTTCACCGGCATCAATCCGGGCTTTTAATTCATCACTAGTAATGTTTTGCATATGCTATTTTTATAATTCTAAATTTTTATCAGTACTGTCCACTATAGGTTTGTCAATTTGTAACCAAACATCTATTGTTTGTCCGGAACGAATTTTTTGAATTCGTTTATCCTCATCAAAACGTTCAGGCCGCTGCTTGTAAATCCATGATCGGGCTGTATCAGTCACATTGGGATCGGGCACTATGGCACCTATTACAATGCCGTTAGCTTCTAATATTCTCTTTGCTTCGCTATACTCCATTCCTATGATTACTGGCACTGTAAATTCCCGATCTCCTACACCATCTCCTAATACAAGTGATATTATACTCCCCTTTCTTAATTCTGTTCCCGGCGAAATAGAATTACCATTGTATAATTGTTCTAAAATTGCATTCTTAGCAAAGTCAGGTTTAAACGTTGTATCGCCAAGTTTTAAATCTAAATTCTTTAATACCATTAACGCATTACGGAGACTATAGCCAACCAAATTAGGCATCTCAACTAGTGGTGGAACCGATCGATTGACAATAAGAAAAATTGTACGATTTGATTTTACAACTTCATCTGCATCTGGAATTTGCTTTATAACAGAGAATGGCTTTGCAGTATCTATATAAACTGAATCCTGTACCTCATAATCAAAACCTGCTTGCTTTATTATTTTTATTGCTTCGTCGTAACTCTTTCCCGTAACAGAAGGAACCGTAGCAGATTTTCCGTGATCTGTTAACCAATTCAATGATAATAAGAAAAGGGAAAATATACCTAATGCCAACACAATACCAATAATGATATTAAGCCAGAGAGGTCTGTTTGTAATAAATTTAAACATTCGTATAATATAAGTTAACAGTTCTAATTACTTTACTTTACTAAAACTGTCGATTAATAGTTTAGTATAAAATTCTTTCAGGTTCCAACCCATCGCTTTTACCTGCTGGGGAATGATACTTGCCTCACTCTGCCCCGGCACTGTATTTATTTCGAGCATATATGGTTTACCTTCTTTTTCATTATAAATAAAGTCAATTCTTACAACTCCTCCGCAATTAAAAACAGTATAAACCTTTCTAGCGGCTTCACTTAGTTTTTCAGCAATACTCTCATCCACTATAGCAGGTGTTATTTCATCTGACTTACCTTGATATTTTGCTTCAAAATCAAAGAATTTTTTATCATTATGAGCCTTTACTTCTGTGAATGGTAATACGATGATTTTTCCATCTGCTTTAAATACACCAACCGTGAACTCACGGCCATTAATCATTTCTTCCACCAACACCTGATCGTCTTCTTTAAATGCTTTTTCAATCGCTTCTCCCAGTTCGTCTGAAGGGTTATCAACTTTTGACATACCAATACTGGAACCACCATTATTTGGTTTAATAAATACCGGAAACTTTAATGATTTTAGAATTTCATCGGAGCTATCGAAATTATTTTTTATAAGTAGAATAGAGTTTGCGACAGCTATTCCTGCCATTCCAGCAACTGCCACTGCATATCGCTTATTAAAAGTAAGAGAGGATGTAGCTGCATCACAACCTGTATATGGAATCTTTAAAATATCAAAATAGCCTTGTAATTTTCCATCTTCCCCAGGTGTACCATGCAGTCCAATAAATACTCCATCAAATTTGACTTTTTCACTATCCAGATGAAGGGAGAAATCGTTTTTATTTATTTCCTTTTTTCTGCCATCAGGCAATTCGTACCACCAACCTTCTGTAGTAATATCAATTTTAAAGACGTTGTATAAATCCCTATCGAGGTGTTGATCAATAGTAACTGCACTTTTATATGAAATAACTGCTTCTCCTGAAAAACCGCCGGTAATTAGGGCAATATTCTGCTTCATTTTTTTGGTGTAATAATTTTTACTTTTTTTCGAACGGGATTTGCTGTGCAAATATTGCAGAAAATGCTGATATGCCCAACGCAAATGCCTGTTATCAAATGGCATTAACAAAAAATAGTGTAAACATTTACAAAAAATAAAGAAAATCGGGAAAATAAGAAAGGTGAAGGCCGTTTCTCCTTCACCTTTTTACGACGGGAAATATCACCCGCCACTGGTAAAGCAGCTCTCGCTGCTATATATATCTGTAAGTTACAGTAACAATTTTAACCTACAATCGGAAAATCGCAGTAATTATGCACAAAATTTGAAATATCAAATATGCAGTAAATCTTTTTTTGCAGTCAATTGTTCCACCGTTTCTACATACATTTCATCAGGTACACAGCAATCAACAGGACAAACAGCCGCACATTGTGGTTCTTCATGAAAACCCTGGCATTCTGTACACTTATTTGGAGTAATGTAATAAACGTCAACAGCTACCGGAGCATTTTTTTGATCTGCATCTACTACAGATCCATCCAATAAGGTAAAATTCCCTTTAACCGAAGTACCATCTGAAATGGCCCATTCTACACCACCTTCATAGATGGCATTGTTTGGACATTCAGGTTCGCAGGCACCGCAATTGATACATTCTTCAGTAATCTTAATAGCCATGGTAATAATTATTTTTTAATGGGTTGTGGTTACTTTTGCACCACAAAAATAATAGTCAGCAATGAATTTACAACATCGTATTGATTTATTAGTTCGTCTGGGTGAATATATTTTGTCAAATAACGAAAAATGGCTGGCTTCCCAAGAAAAAGCTAGTTATGAAAATGGCTGGTTTATTCCAGAATTTATAACTAGTGCTACAAAAAACATTGGTGAAAAATTGCTGAAAAGGGAATTTCTTGAAAATTTTTCAGCTAATTACCAAATTTCAAGCAACGCAGAAAAACCAAAAAAAATTGGAATAGTGATGGCAGGCAATATCCCTTTGGTAGGATTTCATGATTTTTTATGTGCTTTTTTAAGTGGTCATATAGCGATTATGAAACCCTCATCAAAAGATCAGGTACTCATTAAACATCTTGTTGAAGAACTTATCAGTTGGGAAAATAAAGTAAGTGATTATTTAATATTTGCAGAAATGCTAAAAGGATGTGATGCCTATATTGCAACAGGCAGTAATAATTCATCCAGGTATTTTGAATATTACTTTGCTAAATTTCCAAATATCATACGAAAAAATAAAACATCTATCGCCATTTTGACAGGGAGTGAATCAAAAGAAGAATTAGCATTGTTGGCCGATGATGTTCATTCTTATTTTGGTCTGGGTTGTAGAAATGTTACTAAAATCTATGTTCCAAAGGGATACGATTTTATTCCAATGATTGAGGCATTTAAAAAATATCAACATCTGGCCGATCATCATAAGTACAAAAACAATTATGACTATAACCTTGCTCTGCATTTATTAAACAAAGTATATTATATGACTAATGGTTCGATATTATTAGTTGAAAATGAAAACCTTTTCTCCCCTATCAGCCAGTTGAACTATGAATCTTATTCTTCGATAGAGACCGTAATAAAATCGCTTGACAATAATCTGGACTTGCAATGTATTGTTGGCAATAATCATATCCCTTTTGGTAAAGCTCAATGTCCATCTATAAACGATTATGCTGATGGGATTGACACCATGGCTTTTTTGACTAGTTTGAATTAAATAGAAAATTTCAGATCAATTTTATACCTTTTTGACTTTAAAAAGTTGTAATTTTAAGCAACAAAAAAGTACGAAGACCTTAGTAAATATTTGTTAAACTAAATCAGCGGACAACTAAGTTGGCTGACAGTTTGTTATTTTGTAGTGAGAAGGCATATTATTTGATAAAAATGCTTTTATTCTGCAAACCTTTTAAAAAAGTAATAAAGACTATGAAACTAAAACAGATTTTGCTGATTGTAGCAATAAGTGCAGTATCAGCTATAACAAGTGTTTGGATTTATGGAAAAGTTAATCCAGGGCAATCCAGCTTTTCGCAATCAATTAATGGAACGAATATACCTGCCAATTATGCAGGATTTTTCGATGGAAGTAATGGAGCCGGTGAGCCGGTAGATTTTACCAAAGCTGCCAACTCTTCAGTTCCTGCCGTGGTTCATATCAAAACAAAAATCCCTGCAAGAAAAATAAGTAATGGCCTTCCAAAAAGCAGAGGAAATAATATGGAAGATCTTTTTGAACAATTTTTTAATAGAAGTTTCGGACCACAGATTCAACCAGAGCAAAGAGCTTCTGGTAGTGGCGTTATAATTAGCGATGATGGATATATAATCACTAATAACCATGTTGTTTCTGATGGAGGTGATGGCGTTGCAACAGAGATAACTGTAACCTTACACAATAAAAAAGAATACAAAGCAAAAGTTATAGGCCGGGATCCTAGTAGTGATATTGCTGTTTTAAAGGTG
The DNA here is from genome assembly GCA_024643655.1 of Chitinophagaceae bacterium. Lineage (GTDB taxonomy): Bacteria > Bacteroidota > Bacteroidia > Chitinophagales > Chitinophagaceae > JJ008. The sequence goes on from JAHEMM010000011.1 coordinate 7,243, forward strand.
GATGGAAAAGGTTTTCCTTTTTTACTTTATGGCAATTCAGATAATGTAAAGTTGGGTCAATGGGTGTTAGCAATTGGTTACCCACTTACATTAGAAACAACAGTTACCGCAGGTATCGTAAGTGCAAAAGGCCGAAATATTGGGATCAATAGCCGCCAAAGTAATACACCTATAGAATCATTTATACAAACAGATGCTGCCGTAAATCAAGGCAATAGTGGTGGCGCTTTAATTACTACTGATGGTCAATTAGTAGGAATAAATTCTGCTATCTATGCTCCAACAGGAACTTATGCTGGTTACTCTTTTGCTATCCCTGTAAATCTGGTTAAAAAGATTGTAAATGATCTTATCAAATTTGGTGATGTAAAACGTCCGTATTTGGGCGTTTCAGTTGATAGAGAAAAATTTGATGCTGGTGATGGCGCCCATATTGGTGAAGTAGCAAAAGACGGAGCTGCAGTTAATATCGGATTAAAACCTGGCGATATTGTTACAAAAATAAATGATGTACCTATTTTTTCATGGACAGAATTACAAGCAACTGTTTCTTCTTACAACGCTGGTGATAAAATAAATATTACTTATAAAAGAAACGGCAAAGAGTATACTACTTCTGCCACTTTAAAAGCTATCACAGGTACGTATGAAAGCTTAGCCTCAACAAGTATTGCAGATCAACTTGGAGGTGAACTTGAAACTATTAATGAGAAAACGGCCATTAAAAACAATATAGATGGCGGCGTAATTATTAAAAAAATAAAACCAGGTGGTATCATCAGTAAAACAAAAAACCTAGAAGAAGGATTTATTATAACAACCGTGAATGGGATGGAAATCTCCAGTGTGGAGGAACTAAGTGAAGCTATTAAAGCGCTGAGTGGAGAATCGATTCAATTGGAAGGTGTTTATGAGAATTATGATGGAGTATACCGATATCCACTATACTTAAAAAAATAGTATTAAATCAGAAATATTATTAGCCGTTTCATTATAAATGAAACGGCTTTTTTAATACTAATTATTTTTCATATACAAGGTATTCCCAATCTTGTATTTCAACACTTTTTTCTTTTGTAAAATCAATGGGTTTTCCCGAAAATACATTTTTAAAAAGACCAGATACCATTTCGTCAATCAGGTCTAATCGTAGATTCTTTTCAGGCGAAAAGTTTAGTATCACTAAAACTTCTTTCCCACCATTTTTCCTGAGATACCCCAACACATTTTTATTTACGCTGAATTTAAGTATAAAAGTTTGAGAGGCCGGGTCTCCACTTCGCAGTGCCACATTTTCTGAACGAAGGAGCAGTAGTCTTTTGTAAAATTCTGCCAATTCAAATTCAGTATTCCATTCAATGAGATCCTTATCAAAAAATTTTAGTCGCTTCATATTTGGAAGCTCTTGTCCGGAATATAATAAGGGAATGCCATTCCAGGTAGCGCTGAATACAGCCAATGCTTTTGCCATATTCCCATACTTTTCATATTCTGTTCCGTTCCAACTATTCTCGTCATGATTAGAAGTAAACCATGTACGCATCGTCCAATCACCAAGGTTATCATAGCTTTTCAATATGTCGATTAAAAATTTTAATGGCAAATTCTCTTCGTAAAAACGTTTAGTTTTATGCATCCAATCCCAGGAATAGCTGGCATCAAATGCTTCGCCATAAGCAGGTGTTTCCAATTCATCAAATTCACCCAGCCAGAATAATGGTTTTATTTTATCTAAAGCACCTCTGGCTTGTTTCCAAAAATCAAGTTGTACCCAAGATGCAAGATCGCATCGAAAACCATCGATATCACATTCTTCTACCCAAAACTGCATCGAATTGATCAATGCCGCTCGCAAAGCTGGGTTACTAAAATCCAACTCAATGATATCATCCATCCCACTGACAACTTTAAAGTCATTTGTAACACTATCCTTCAAAAAATATTCCGGATGCTCAGTTGTCCATACATGACCCCAACCAGTATGATTTGCTACCCAATCAATGATAATTTTAAAACCCATCTCATGAGCTTGCTTTATTAGGTTTTTAAAGTCTTCTATTGTACCAAACTCCGGGTTGATAGATATATAATCTGAACAAGCATAATAACTACCTAATGTGCCTTTCATTTTTTTCTGAGCTATTGGAGTAATTGGCATGAACCATAGTGTCTTTACGCCCATTTCCTTTAATCTTGGTAAGTG
>JAHEMM010000011.1:9545-24358 GCA_024643655.1 Chitinophagaceae bacterium
AAAGCTTTATTACCTTTGCCTATATGAAGAGTTTCGAAGTGCCAATTATTTACCGAAGTCCATTAATATCTGCTATTAAAAAAAAGCGGAAAGAAATGGATAAGATGAAGAAAGATTTTTCTCCTACCCTACTTGATTTTGGACCTGTTCAAATCTTTCTAGCTCGTCATTTTGGATTTTGTTATGGGGTAGAAAATGCAATTGAAATTGCCTTTAGAACTGTGGAAGAAAATCCTGGAAAAAGAATTTTTTTATTAAGTGAGATGATCCACAACCCGCAGGTTAATGCAGACTTACAAGCTCACGGCATACAATTTTTACAAGATACTTATGGCAAACAATTGATTCCATTCTCATCCATAACTAATGAAGATATAGTTTTAATACCTGCATTTGGTACTACATTAGCAATTGAAAAAGAGTTGAGACAGATCGGTATTCAAACAGAAAAATATGATACCACCTGCCCCTTTGTAGAAAAAGTATGGAACCGAAGTGAAGTCATTGCAAAAAAGAATTATACCATCGTTATACATGGCAAACCTACTCATGAAGAAACAAGAGCAACTTTTTCTCATGCCGCAAAAAACGGTCCTGCTATTATTGTAAAAGATATGGCAGAAGCAATTGAATTAGCAAAATATATTTCCGGAGAAAAAAAGGCAACTGAATTTTATTCGGAATTTGCGAATCAGTTTTCCAGTGGATTTGACATAATAAAAGACCTGTATAGAATCGGCGTTGTAAATCAAACAACGATGCTGGCAAGTGACACCCAGGCTATCGCCGACTATTTAAAACAAATAATGATCGACAAATTTACCCATGATAATCCTGCTGAACATTTTGCAGATACCAGAGATACACTTTGCTATGCTACTAACGATAATCAAACGGCAGTAGCGGGTATGCTGGAAACAACAGCGGATCTTGCCATTGTAGTTGGAGGTTACAATTCATCAAATACTTCTCATCTGGTTGAACTATGCGAAGAAAAACTACCCACTTTTTTTATCAATGATGAGGAAAAAATCTTATCTGCAAAAGAAATCCTGCATTATAATTTTCATACCAAAGATGAATTACTTTCTTATAATTACCTGCCTGAGAAAGAACCTGTAAAGATTCTTATAACAAGTGGTGCTTCATGCCCCGATGCGTTAGTTGAAGGTGTGATTGAAAAAATAATCAGTTTTTATTCTGTTAATAGCGATATAGAAAAAATCACTAAGCAATTTACATAATATCAGATACCAACTTTCAATTAGCATTTGATTATCTGTATAGTAATGTGTAGTATTCATGTGCCATCCTGTTACTATCAAACTGGAAGCGAACATCCTGCATGCCGTTTTTCATGATCTGACGCCAGGTAGAATAGCTGTCATAATATAATGGCAGTATTTCATTTTCAAGAATCTCATATAATTTGTTCAAATCATATTCATCCTGTTCATGTGTAGCCATATTATCATAATCTGCTTTGGGTATTACAAAACCATTATGTCCATGATTAATAAATTCAGGAATCCATCCATCATCCGTTGAGAAATTAATAGCACCATTCATTGCTGCCGTCATTCCACTGGTTCCTGATGCCTCTCTTGGTACTCTTGGATTATTTAACCAGCAATCTGCTGCCTGCTTCATTCTTTTGGATAAAGTCAATTCATATCCGATGAGGACAGAAACATTTTTGTACTGCTTACTCAGATGAACTAACTGATTAAACTCACTAATAGCGGGATGATCCATCGGATAAGGTTTACCAGCCCATATTATTTGCACAGGGTATTTTGTATTACTCATCAACTTTGCAAATCTCTCTTCATCAGTTGTAATAAGATTTGCTCTTTTATATCCGGCAAATCGACGGGCCCAAACTATTGTGAATACATCAGGATTAAAAATCTTCCCTGTTTGATCAGCAACTATTTCAAAAGCTCTTTTCTTCAAATATTTTTTTCGGTCATCTATACCAAAATCATCTCCAGCTTCTTTAAACTTATACATCTGTTTATCTGCCCAATATTTCCAGTTCTGCGCATTGGTAATTGAAATAATCTGACAAATGTTTTCGTATTTATTCCACATATTTCTGGATACATGGCCATGCAATTGTGAAACCCCATTTGCCAATTGTGCAAAACGTAATGCCGCTAAGGAATGATTGAATTGATTTTCTGGCATACCCGTTAACGTCTTTACATCATCAACTGATAGACCGCAGAAATAACTCATTTTGTGACATAAAAATATGTCATGCTTTTCATTTCCTGCTTCTTCAGGAGTATGCGTTGTAAATACTAACCGCTTCCTAACTTCTTCAATATTATTATTGAATTTTTTATACAAATAAAATGCCGCTGATAATCCATGAGCTTCATTTAAATGATAGAGTTCTGGATTAAAGTTTAATAAGTCCATCAACTTGGCACCACCAACACCTAACAAAATAAACTGTGCTACTTTGGTAGCTACATTCGCATCATATAAACGATGTGTAATCGTTTGCGATACATAATCATTTTCAGGTACATCTGTTGATAATAAAAATAATGGCGCTGTTTTAAAAGTTTCTGGATTCAGATATAAAACTTTTACCCAAACCGGATGCTCATGTATATTAATCTGAAATTTGATTCCAGTATCTTCCAGAAAGCTGTAATTTTTTTCATGCCAGCTTACTTCTAATGTTTTGTCCTGATTTCGCTTTTGATCATAATAGCCATACTTCCAAAGTATACCTACGCCTATAAGATTTTGCTTTAATTCATATGCACTCCGCAAATGAGAACCAGCCAGAAATCCTAAACCGCCACTGTATATTTTTAATGGTTGATGTGTGGCAAATTCCATCGAAAAGTAAGCCACTCTTTTTTTATAACTTTCTTCAATTGGATACGGAACCGAAAACTGATTAAAATTCATAGTGTTCATTTTACACGAAGATGCAAGATAATGGAATATCATTTAATCGATATATGCAATTGTTATTAATATTAATAAGTGCAGGCAAGTGAGATTTCATAGGAGAATTCTGAACTAATAATTCAGCTATATAATTGTAGAATCTATTAATATTTATTTTGATTTATTCGCCGGTTTTTTCATCCTTTTTTTTGCAAAACTTCCATCAAAAGAACAATTTAAAGGTCGTCGGGAACCACAGCCTTCAATTTCTTTTAAGATTACAGAAGTTGACGAAAAAATAAACTTTAACTGACAAGGGTCACCATCTTTCTGATAAATTGCAGTGTTGGATGATTTCATTGTTGCTTCACCTTTTAACTCTCCTTTACAATCTCCATTTCCTTTTTCAAAATGAATAAAGAAATTGATACGATCATCCCTTTTCCCATCTCTTATCGAAACCATATTCATTTTCCCGTTGCTATAATCGGCTGCAAATTTACTTTTCCTTCCCAATGTATCAATAGGATTTATCAATTCTGTCACTTTATCATCCAACGCATCTGTCATTATCAACATAAAATTCTTTGCAGCACCATTTAACACATAAACATCTTTGCCTTCGCTTAAAGAGCCGTCTGCATTTTTTAATACTACTGACTTCGTAATAGAATATCTTCTATCCATATTCACGGACTGTTGTGTTTTAGTTTTCAAATCTTGCTGTAATACTGGCATACCAGCAATAAATTTCTGTTCTTTATCAAAACCAAGAATAAATACTGCTTTTTTATCATTGGTCAATGTTTTTACAAAAAGATATGTCTCCGCATTTGGCACAACTACTTTTCCAATCACATATATGTTGGGCTTTTTATTTTTACTGTATACACTGCTAATAATAGAGTCGGGCACAAACTCCTTAAAAATTTTCTGACTTATCAATAAAGAATCATTTTCTTTAATAGAGGCTTTGAAACTGGTATCCACAAACTGAAATGGCAAATCCAATTTGGGGAAAAATTCAATGAATTCATTGATGGCAATAGCGTCTTCCCCGGCAAGGCTGATTTTCTTTTTTTGTTTACAGCCGAATAAACTTATAGTCGCCAATAACACCATTAAATATTTTGCTATGCTTTGCATACCTACTTTTTTAATATCCCGAAAGTAGGGATTTCATAGTTAGTTTCATAGTTGCTTTGTCATATAGATTTATTTTTTTAGCTTTGTCTAAATTTATTTTTAGTCATGCTGAATTATACAACCAGCGAAGAGAATTATATAAAAGCTATTTATCGTTTACAAAGTGCTGACGGAATGGTTACCACCAATGAACTGGCTGCTGAAATACAAGCCAAACCGGCTTCGATTACAGATATGATGAAGAAGCTAAAAGCCAAAAAATTACTGAACTATCAACCCTATCAGGGCTTTCGATTAAATGCTGAAGGATTTAAAGTGGCTTTAATGATTGTGAGAAGGCACAGGCTATGGGAATTTTTTCTGGCAGAAAAATTAAAATTTACCTGGGACGAAGTGCATGAAGTGGCAGAAGAGCTGGAACATGTCAGCAACAAGAAACTAATTGATAAACTGGATGAGTATTTAGGTTTTCCAAGAAAAGATCCACATGGTGATCCGATTCCAGATGCAAATGGAAAAATTGAAATAAGTAAGAAGATTTGCTTATCTGAACTTCCTTTAAACACAATTGCTGTTGTTGCAAGTGTAGGTGATCAGTCAAGTGAAATTTTAGAATTATTGGAGCATAAAAAGATCGCCATCGGTACAAAACTTGAAGTAAAAAAGAAATTTGAATTTGATAACTCAATTGAAATAAAGATCAACCGTCATCCAATATTGACGATAAGTGAGCAATTAGCAAAAAACATATTTGTAAACTATGGCGAATAACAAAGACGACTATGCTTCACTAAGTGAAGTACACCAAAGTGTTGATACAACCAGCGTTAAAAGAAAAGGTTGGAGAAAAATACTTTCTTTTTTTGGGCCAGCTTATCTGGTAAGTGTAGGTTATATGGATCCGGGCAACTGGGCAACAGACCTTGCAGGTGGAAGTCAGTTTGGCTATAAACTCATCTGGGTATTGTTAATGAGTAACCTGATGGCATTGGTCTTACAAAGTTTATCAGCAAGATTGGGTATTGTTAGACGGCGAGACCTGGCCCAAGCAAACAGAGAAACATATCCAAAATATATCAATTATGCTTTATATGGACTGGCAGAATTAGCAATCGCCGCAACAGACCTTGCAGAAATACTTGGGATGGCCATTGGTATTCAGTTACTAACCGGGCTTCCATTAATCTGGGGAGTTTCAATTACCGTATTAGATACTTTTTTATTCTTATTGCTGCAACGATTAGGAATGCGAAAAATGGAAGCGTTCATCATTGCTTTAATTGCAATTATTGGAATTTCATTTTTGATTGTAATAATCATGGCAAAGCCTGAATTGTCTGAAGTAGCAACAGGTTTTATTCCTTCAATGCCCAATAACACTGCATTGTTTATTGCTATTGGTATTATAGGCGCTACGGTAATGCCGCATAATCTTTACCTACATTCTGCTTTAGTACAAACAAGAAAAATAAAAAGAGACGACGCAGGAATAAAGAAAGCATTAAAGTTAAATTTTATTGATAGTGCCATTGCATTAAATCTTGCTTTTTTTGTAAATGCAGCGATTCTTGTATTAGCTGCTACTGTTTTTTTTAAAACGGGTAGAACGGATGTTGGTGAAATTAAACAAGCACATGAATTGCTACAGCCAATGTTGGGATCTAAACTTGCACCCATCCTTTTTGCCGTTGCTTTGATTGCCGCTGGTCAAAGTTCAACAATTACAGGAACACTTGCCGGACAGATTGTAATGGAAGGTTATCTAAAACTTCGTATTGCGCCCTGGATGCGTCGATTGATGACAAGGCTTATTGCCGTAATTCCAGCAGTTATTGTAATATTAATAAATGGAGAAGAAAATATTGATAGTCTGCTTATCCAAAGTCAGGTTTTATTAAGCCTTCAGTTAGGGTTTGCTATCATTCCACTTATACATTTTACAAGAGATAAAAAAACAATGGGCAAATTTGCTATTAAACCATTAACAATCGTCGTAGCTTCTTTAATTACGGCTATATTAGTTTATCTCAATCTCTGGATGGTCTGGGAAGAAGCTTCTGCTTTTTTTATATCTTCAGATAATTTATTCTGGAAAATTGTGATCATACTTGCAAGTATAATTCTAATTGGATTGTTGATTGTGGCAATTGTTTACCCAATGCTAAAAAAGAAAAAAATAAGCTCCCCTGTTCTGTTGCATCCAAAAGCCAGTTCACTTCAACAAATCGATATTCCGAAATACAATAAAATTGCTATTGCACTTGATTTTAGTAAAAATGATCTGAGTCTTATTTCGCATGCTATCGGTCAGGGCAATGAAAAAACATCATATGTATTAATTCATATTGTAGAAAGTGCAACATCCCGAATCATGGAAAATGAAACCGATGATCTGGAGTCTCGAAAGGACCAGGAACAATTGAATGACTATGTGCTGCAATTAAAAGAAAAAGATATTGCATCAATAGGAATCTTAGGTTTTAATGACAGAGCAAAAGAAATTGTCAGGATCATCAATGAAGCTGACGCCGATTTGCTGGTGATCGGTGCACATGGCCATAGCGGTATTAAAGATTTATTATTCGGGCAGACTATAGATGCAGTTCGTCACAATATTAAAATTCCCGTGTTTGTAGTTAATATGTAGCTTTTATTTACTTTGCAGATTTTGCATACTCTTTTATTAAATGCTTGAACCGGCTGAATGTTTCCGGTTTAATATGTAAGAAAGAGGCAAGAAATTTTTGTGGAACCCTTTGCACTAAGTCGGGATTCTTGGTAACAAAATTCAGAAACCTTTCTCTTGGTGTCATTTTAACCATTTGTAATTGCCAACGATCTTTAATAACCATTGTGTGTGTTACAACTACCCGCCCCAAGTGTTCCATTTTTTTTGAACTGGCAAATGCATGTTCCAAATCGTCATGCGAAATACTAATGACTGTACTTGGCTCAATTGTTTCAACCGTATAATCCGATGGCTGGCGACTATGAAATGACTCCTGGCAATGTATTATATGTCCTTCATTCGAAATCTGCGTTATGATCTCCTCATTACCTTTTTTATAAAATTTTCGTATCAACCCTTTAATAATAAAGTTGAAATGATTTTCAATTTCACCGGCTTTTATCAACGCAATCTTTTTTCCAAATTCTCTAATTTTTGATATAGGCTCAAGGTACTGATCAAATTCTGTATCTGTCAGTTTAACAAATTTGTTCAAGTAGACCCTTAAAGCATTTGTTTTATTCATGAATTAAGATTATCTAAAAGATACAACTTTTGACTTGATTTAAATCAACCATTCAAATAATTTTAGTTGATTGTTCAATCAAGAAGTAATTAGTCGCATTTAATAAAATTGTAAATTTGCACACTTACTTGATAATCATCAGATTTTAAAAGAAAAATTTAAACAATTACTTATGACGAAAAAAATTGATGTAGCTAATCCGGTGGTGGAACTGGATGGCGATGAAATGACCCGGATTATATGGAAATTCATTAAAGACAAATTAATTCTACCTTATATTAATGTGGATATCAAATATTATGACCTTGGAGTTGAATATAGGGATCAAACTGATGATCAGGTAACTATTGATGCTGCTAATGCAATTAAACAATATGGTGTTGGAATAAAATGCGCCACTATTACTCCTGATGAAGCCAGAGTAACAGAATTTAATTTAAAGCAAATGTGGAAGAGTCCCAATGGAACAATTCGTAATATTCTAGATGGCACTGTTTTCCGTGAGCCAATTGTTATCAGTAATGTACCAAGATTAGTTACTAACTGGACAGCACCAATTATTGTGGGTCGTCATGCATTTGGTGATCAATACCGTGCAACGGATACTGTTATCAAAGGAAAAGGAAAGTTGACAATGACATTCACCCCAGAAGGTGGTGGCGATGTTCAAACATTTGAAGTGTATAATTTTAATGGCGATGGTGTTGCAATGAGTATGTATAATACTGATGAAAGTATCATGGGTTTTGCAAGAAGTTGTTTCAATATGGCGTTGAGCAAAAAATGGCCATTATACCTCTCTACGAAAAATACCATTCTTAAAAAATATGACGGTCGATTCAAAGACATTTTTGAAGATATTTATCAGAAAGAATTTAAAACGGCATTTGCTGATGCGGGTATTGTGTATGAACATCGTCTGATTGATGACATGGTTGCCAGTGCTTTAAAATGGAATGGCAATTTTGTTTGGGCATGTAAAAACTATGATGGCGACGTACAAAGTGATACTGTAGCGCAGGGTTTTGGTTCACTTGGTTTAATGACTTCTGTATTAGTGACACCTGACGGAAAAACAATGGAAGCAGAAGCAGCGCATGGTACTGTTACCAGACATTACAGAGATCATCAGGCTGGCAAACCAACCAGTACAAATCCAATTGCCTCCATTTTTGCATGGACAAGAGGACTGGCTTTCAGAGGAAAACTTGACAATAATCAACCACTAATCGATTTTTGTAATGCCTTAGAAGCTGTTTGTATAGAAACCGTTGAAGAAGGAAAAATGACAAAAGACCTTGCTGTTTGTATTCATGGAAACAAAGTAAAGCACGGTGATCATTATTTATATACGGAAGAGTTTTTGGCAGCAATAGACGAAAACTTACAGAAGAAACTAAATTAACTTTCTCTAAATAATTCAAAAAAGCGTTTCAAATAATTTGAAACGCTTTTTTATTACCCTTAATGATGAGATTCTTCTTAATTCAAGTAAAAAAAATCGACCATTCCGGGTTTCGAAATGGTCGATTAAAATTTGTTTTGATCTATTTAGATTCTAAAGTGAGCAAAAGCTTTGTTTGCTTCAGCCATACGATGTGTATCTTCTTTCTTTTTGAAAGCAGCACCTTCACCTTTTGAAGCAGCTACGATCTCACCAGCTAATTTATCAGCCATGCTACGACCATTTCTGTCGCGGCTATAACGAATCAACCATTTAATGCTTAAAGATACTTTTCTGTCCTGACGTACTTCAGCAGGAATCTGAAAAGTGGCACCACCGATACGACGGCTGCGTACTTCTACACCAGGTGTAACATTTGCTAAAGCTCTTTTCCAAACTTCATATCCATCTTCACTGGTTTGCTTTGCAACTTTATCTAATGCATCATAAAAAATAGTGAAAGCTCCACTCTTTTTTCCTTCCCACATAAGATTGTTTACAAAACGGGTAACCAGTTTGTCGTTAAATTTTGGATCTGGAGCTAAAGGGAGTTTCTTGGCTTGTGCTTTACGCATGACTTATTCTTGAATTACTTATTAAAATTATTTCTTGGCTTTTTCTTTCTTAGTTCCGTATTTAGAACGGCTCTGCTTACGGTCTTTAACTCCAGCAGTATCCAAAGAACCACGAACAATGTGGTAACGAACACCCGGTAAGTCTTTTACCCTTCCGCCACGTATCAAAACGATTGAGTGCTCCTGAAGATTATGACCTTCTCCGGGGATATAGGCAATCACCTCAATTTTATTAGTTAAACGAACCTTCGCTACTTTACGTAGCGCAGAGTTTGGCTTTTTTGGCGTAGTTGTATATACCCTTGTACATACACCACGACGTTGTGGACACTGGTCCAACGCCCTTGATTTACTCTTGGCTCTGATAATTTGTCTTCCTTTTCGTACTAATTGTTGAATTGTAGGCATTCTTGACCTTTATTTTTGGGAGGGCAAAGGTAACGGTGAGAGGTTTAATCTCCAAAAAAATGATTGTTGATTTTTAGGATAATTAAACTTTTGGGGATAAAATAACCCTGACCATTGATCAGGGCAAAAAATAAATATATAATCAATTGATAGTCAAATATTTAAATTTTTATCATCCAATTGTATTTATCTTCTCTTTTACCTTCTCTGATATCAGTTAACCATTTTTTAATGACGGGAGCCGTTTTCCAGTTATCTACATCAAACTTCATTACAAAATCTTTATAGCGAAGCTCTTTTATCATTGATATAGTGGCGGCCGTTCCAGTTCCAAAAACCTCATATAAAAGACCTGCTTTATAAGCATCGATAACATCATCAATACTTAATCTTCGTTCTTCAATTTCAAATCCCATCTCTTCTAGCAAGGTCATTGTGCTTTGTCTGGTTACACCATTTAGTATTGTACCTTGTTCCATCGAAGGTGTGATGGCTTTGTTTCCGATAATAAAAAACACATTCATTGTTCCACATTCCTGCACATATTTATGTTCAAAAGCATCTGTCCATAAAACCTGATCGTACCCCTTTTTCTTGGCCTCGGCAGTTGCATACATAGCTGCCCCATAATTACCAGCCGCCTTAGCATATCCAACTCCTCCAGGAACTGCTCTAACATATTTCTCTTCAACGTAAATCCGCATTGGCGTACTATAATATGGACCTGTAGGGCTTAATATAATCATAAACTTATAAGTATCAGAAGGACGAACACCTATTAATTCATCAGATGAAAACATAAATGGTCGAATATATAATGAGTGATCAGGCTTTGATGGAATCCAGTTTTTATCCAAGTCAACCAATTTTCTCATTCCTTCCATAAATAACTCTTCAGGAACAGCAGGCATTTGCATTCGTTCCGCTGAAATATTGAATCTTTTATAGTTATCAATGGGTCGAAAAATAAATGCATTGCCATTATTATCCTTATAAGCTTTAACGCCTTCAAAAATTGCCTGTCCATAATGCAAAGCAGCTACAGATGGACTTAACAACAGAGGCTGATATGGTTTTATCTCTATATTTTTCCACTCTCCATTTTCATAATCGGCTTCAAGCATATGGTCTGTAAAATATTTTCCAAATGAAAGATTTTCCAGATTTAAATCTTTTAGCTTACTCTGTTCTGCTTTTGTAATTAAAATGTCCATTGCTGCGGTCATAATCGTATATTTTTGCTGTTCAAAGAAACGAAAAAAAACTAACACCTATTCGTATAAAATATTTTTCGGATTATGGGAATAAATAATATTGAATTGCCAGCAATTGTTATTGAAGAATTATATCACTCTTCCCTTATCGAAGAAAACCCTACTTCTTCTATAAACTTGAAGGAAAGGGCTCCTGCAACAATTAAAAAAGCTGAAATCTCTGTTGAAAAAAATGCTCAGCAATGGAAGTTCTTAGGAAATAATAGTCAACAAATCTTGATTTTGATTAATTCTAAAGAGGCTGTTCACTTACCTGATAATGAACTTGCATTTCTTACCGGAGTTTTAACTGCCTGCAATCTTAGTTTAGCAGATGTAGCCATAGTAAATATGGCTAATTACCCTGTTGATACATATAAAGAACTAACAATATTTTTTTGCTCAAAAATTGTCCTTTTGTTTGATATAGAACCTTCAACATTTGGTTTACCAATGAGCTTTCCTCATTACCAGATTCAGGCCTTTGCAGGTAATTCTTTTTTATATTCTCCATCATTACAATCGCTGGAAAATGACAAAATTGAGAAAAGCAAATTGTGGGTTTGTTTGAAAAGGCTTTTTAATTTGTAATATCTTGTGGCAAATATTTTGAACTTGTTTACTTTGGCAATTAAAATAAATCATTTATCTAATCCGTAAAATCGAATAGATTGAAGCTGATTTTTGCAACGAACAATCAACATAAGGTAGCCGAGTTAAGATCTGTCGTAGATAGGCAACTTCATATTATTACGTTGAAAGAAGCCGGAATTGATATTGACATTCCTGAGCCATTTGAAACGCTGGAGGAAAATGCATTTGCTAAAGCAAACACTATTTTTGAAATGACTTCAACAAGTTGTTTTAGTGAAGACACTGGTCTGGAGGTTTTAGCATTAAATGGTGAACCGGGTGTAAAAAGTGCCAGGTATGGAGGAGATAATCGGTCATTTGATGCCAATATTGAAAAGCTTTTGATTAATTTGGCGGACAAACCAGATAAAACGGCGCAATTCAGAACCGTAATTTCGCTAATTATTGAAGGTGAGGAAACACAGTTCGAAGGAATTTGTAAGGGTAAAATAATAGAAACACGAAAAGGCAATAATGGATTTGGTTATGACCCGATATTTATACCTGATGGATCAATTAAAACTTTTGCTGAAATGGATACGAATGAGAAAGGCCAGTTCAGTCATCGCCGCAAGGCAACAGACAAATTGGTGGCCTATTTAAATAAACTTTAATAAACTATTGATTTTGATACCAGAAAGCAACCAAAATATTCCTGAAAGCGACATAATTAAAGGGTGTATAGAAGGTGATAGGAGGATGCAGGAAACACTTTACAATCGTTTCTCTTCTAAAATGTACGCAGTTTGCCTTCGCTATGCTACGAATGCTGCTGAAGCAGAAGATATTTTACAAGAAGGTTTTATTAAGATCTTTAAAAAAATGGACACTTTTAGAAGTGAAGGCTCTTTTGAAGGTTGGATACGTCGCATTTTTGTAAATACTGCTATTGAGCATTTTCGAAGAAGAAAATATTTAACGCCTGTAACAGAAAAAGAACAAAATACAATTGAAGGAAAATATATTTCAGTATTAGATGAATTAGCGGAACAGGACATTTTAAATCTGGTTCAGCAACTTTCACCGGGATATAGAACAGTTTTTAATATGTATGTAGTAGAAGGGTTTACACACAAAGAGATTGGTGATATGCTGGGAATAAGTGAAGGGACAAGTAAATCGCAATTATCAAGAGCAAAAGTGATACTGCAGGACATGGTCAAAAAATTTATTGATAAACACAGAAGTACGAAAGCAAAATAATGAACAGCGGATTTCAAAATAAATTATATAATTACGAAGTGGCTCCACCAGCAGGAGTTTGGAATAGGATTACTCTTGAATTAGAGGACGCTGCTCTTGACAATAAATTTCCTTCTTCTCTTAGGAACATGGAGATAATACCTGCTTTATCGGCCTGGCAAAATATTTCTTTAGCACTGGATGAATCACTTTTTGCAACAGATTACTCTGCTAAATTAGAAGGGCTTTCAGTTACTCCACCAAAAACTAGCTGGCAAAACATTGCTACAATATTAGATGAGTCATTGCTCGTTAATGATTATTCAACAAAACTTTCATCATTAGCAGTAGCACCACCGGCTACCACCTGGAATAATATACTTGACCAATTAGATGCGAAACAAGAAATTGTTCTTTCCGGAAAAAGAAAAATTACCGCATTCTATAAGTATGCTGTTGCAGCTTCAATCATAGGTTTGCTTGCCTGGGGAGCTTTTCAACTTTCCAATAATAAAAAGAATGAAACTCCGCTTGCAGCAGTTACAACACCCAAAGAAATCCCAAATTCTGTTCCATCAAACCTAGCTACAAAAAATAGTACTGAGAACATTGCATATGAAGAAGCCAGAAATGATGCAGCATTAGAAGCAAGCAAAAAAACCTATGCAAAACTTGATGCAAAATTTGCAAAAAGTAAAATTAAAAATGTAGCTGATTTTTTCTTTGTCCCAGAAATAGATGAACCAGGGGTAAGAAGTATTGGAAATTGGCAACCGCCAGTTCCTAAAGATGATTTTGCTGACCGGTATTTTTTCTTAATGACCCCCGAAGGAAATATTATTCGCATTTCTAAAAAACTAAGCAATATAGTTGGCTGTGTTGCGGGGGCAGAACAAGATCAAGAATGTCTCGACCAATTGAAAAAATGGCAGAAAAAAATGGCCAGTCCTAAATCTGTTCAGTCTTCAGGTAACCTTATTGAAATCCTTAATCTGGCCAACTCACTTCAAGAGAGTTTATAATTTATTGCGGTTTCCTTAATTTTAGTACAAACAATTTTGATGGCAAGAGTAAAAATAGACTTACCCGAATCTTTTCCTTTTTCAAGCAGTTTACCTATACGTATAACAGATATAAACTATGGTGGTCATGTTGGCAATGACACTATACTTTCTCTTGTGCACGAAGCAAGAATGCAATTTTTGGCTAGCCTAGGGTTTACAGAAATGAATTTTGGCGGAACAGGTATGATAATGGCCGATGCAGCTATAGAATTCAAAAATGAATTATTTTATGGCGACACAGTTATTGCATCTGTTACTGCGAATTCAGTATCAAAAATTGGATTTGAATTAATATACAAACTTGAAAAAGAAAGTGAAATCGGGAAGAAAGTTATCGCTCTAGCAAAGACAACTATGATTTGTTATGATTACAGTATTAAAAAAATAGTACCGATTCCTGCAATTGCTCTTAAAAAAATAAGAAGCTAAATCAACTATTCCATATTCGCCAATTTTCTTCAGCTTGTATTGTCAACATATCAAATCCATTTTTTATAGTTGCACCTGCCTTCTCTCCTTTTTGTAAAAACATTGTTTTTTCAGGGTTATAAACAAGATCAAATAAATAATGTCTGGATGTAACACCTGCATATGGGATTAAAGGACATTCATTAGCCACTGGAAAAGTTCCTATAGGTGTTGTATTTATAATAATCGTATGTTCATTTATAATATCGTCTGTCAATTCGTTATATGTCAAAGTAGACAATCCATGAAGTTTTCTACTAACAATTTCAAATTCAATTCCTAGGCATTTTAATACATAACAAATCGCAACAGAAGCACCACCATTCCCCAACACTAAAGCTTTCTTATTATATTCTTTAAGGAATGGTGTAAAGCTTTTTTCGAAGCCGATCCAATCTGTATTATAACCAATTAATTTTCCATCCTTTATTTTAATACAATTACAAGCATTAATTTCTGCTGGAATGTTTGCT
>JAHEMM010000011.1:24458-50242 GCA_024643655.1 Chitinophagaceae bacterium
GGCGGAATAATGTGAGCTGCATCTTTACTTCCAACTTCACTCAATACTACACCATGCTTTGTTAGTTTCTCGATATAACCACACTTTTCAGTATGTGGAATTGTAATGGAACCATCACTTACTTCCATATAACTGATACCAAAATTTTTACAAATATTGATATAATCATCAAACTGATTACGTATCAAAAATGCTTCAAATAAAGTGCCTCCAAAATAAATTGGTATATCATAAGAACGATATACTTCTAATTTCTCTTCTAGATTTGGAGTAACAAATGAAGTGCCAAAGCCTAATTTGATAATATCAACATGAGGATGTGAAACACTTAAAAAATTTTTCGCTTCCTGCACACTTAGCCCTTTATCCATTACCATCGTTAATCCCGATAGGCGGGGTTTTTTTATTCTATCTGGTATTTGAGACAAGTTGAAGTTCATCTTATATATTTTGTTATAGAAATAGCTTGTTAATTGGCAGCAAAAATAGGAAAGATTAAGCACAGTGATTCTGATTCTCTAAATGCGAAAATCGAATTATAAATTAGGTCTATTTCTTTTCGACCTTGCTATTACATCCACCACCTGTTGATTTTGTAAAATTGAAGGATTTAATTCTACGAATTTTTTTAAAAGTTTGGGGGATTGTCTTATTGCTTCTTCTAACTGAAGGAGTGCTTCTTTTGCTCTGCCTAATGAAAATAAATTTGCCGATTTATAATATAGAAATAACGGTTTTCTATTCGTAATTTTCAGTGCAGCTTCAGACTGTTCCAAAGCTTCTTCGAAGATTTCTGCACTATAAAGACAACGGATTAAAGCCTCCCAACCAGCCATATTTTTTGGACGAATCCTTACCACATTAGAAAAGAAATGTGCTGCTTCTTTAAATAATCCAAGCTTCATTTTACATTCGCCAGCCAACAAGTTATACTCAGGCTGTAACCGTTGCATCTTCATAGCCGTTTCCAATTGTTTGAAACAGTTTTGCCATTGTCCTTCATTAAAATAAGTAAATGCTATCTTATAAATTAACTTGCTATCATCCTGCCGTAAATGAGAAGCTTTCCGATACTGAATCCTGGCCTGTGCATAATTTTTCATACGATCATAACAATGTCCGATAGCTTCAAAAATTACATCTTCAGGTTTGGCAATCTCATTTACCTTTTCTAGTGCTTCAATTGCTTCTTTATATTTTCTGAGCCTGATTAATGCATCTCCCATATTTCTATAGGCGTAGTCAAATTTCTCTTCAATTGTTATTGCATATTTATAGGCATCTATCGCTTTTTCATAAAGTTTTAATCCCTGATAAGCTGCAGCAAGATTAAACCAGGCTAGTTCATTATATGGATATTCGTCAATGATAATTTGATGTAGCCGGATACTCTCTTCGTTCCTACCGGTAAAATCCGTCCAAAAGCAAATCTTATATAAGGCTTCCTCATTATTTGGTTCATCTTCTAACACCATTTTCAAACAATCGAATACTTTATCAAAGTCTTCATAATCGTCATAAACATCCGCTAACTCAAATAGCATTTCAACTTTCTCTTCCCCTTCAAATAATGATAGCGCTTCTTCTAATAAAACAACTGCTTTTTCAGGTTGATCTAAGGCCAGATAAGCGTCGGTTTTTAAGATATAAACATTTATATCTGCACCATCTAACAAGGAGGCATGTTCAAGAATATCCAATGCATCTTGATAGCGCCGATTTGCCAGCAAAATATCTGCTTTCTTAATAAGTAGTCTTGATGAATAAGGAAACTGTTCGCTGCCAATTTCTGCCGCTTCCATGGCATTTGAGAGGTCTTCTTTTTCCTGATAATAATCAATTATTTTTTCAAATGCATCTTCCTCAATAAATGAATGATTTCTGCCATTTTTAAAATTTTCATATTGCTTCAGTAGTTCTCTTAGTTCTTCTCGATTTTCCTTAAATGGGTTATTTTCTTTCATCTAACAGACTTTTTAATGAGTAAAAACTGTTAAAGACACGAATCAGAAAGCAATATTCCATCTTTACGGATAGCAAGTTATAGCCCCTGAAAAGTTTATTACCAACAAGTTACGTGAAAAAAATGAGCTCTTTATACGTTTTCTTATCCCCATATGTGCAAATAATTAAGATTTATCGCAACGACGTGTAACAATTTTGCATCTTGTACGTTAATAAAGTATTAAAGTTCTTGATAAACGGTTTGTTATATTTAACATTTTATATATATTTTTGTAAAAATGAACTTCACCAAATTAAATATCACTAAAAACAGTGTAGCTAAAAAATTGGTTGCAACAGTTTTTATTGTTGCAATGGCTGTTGCTTCTTTTGGTGCCTTAGGTGATGGAAATTCTAATCCGGTGATACCTAAAAAATCTCGTTTGCTTTCTGGCAAGACTTATACGCAAGGCTCATTCTCGTTAAGATCCGGATATACATATCGTGGCAGTCAAGTTTTAGCACCACAATCAAATAAACAATATATTAACTTAAATACTGTTGTTACTCTGCAAAGAGGAAACACAACTTATATTGTTCCTCTAAAAAAGAAGGTTATCCTTAATAACGTTAAGTTAGAGTTTGGTAACAGACAGTTTAAGACAAATTAATTTCTCCCACCCCCTTTACTTTCTTCGTAAGTCAATATCCGATAACCTGATTTTGGTAATTCGAATTTTGCCTGAGCTATTGGATTAAAATTGATATTCGAAACAGTATAAGTAACCATCATTGTTCCAATTGATGCCTCATATTGCATCGCCAATCCAGGTAGATTCTTATTCAAATATTGGAAATCCTTATTTACAGGCAACAATTCTTTGGTATAATAAACGGTAAAAGTACTACTATCTGCCAGTGTACCGATTGCTTTTAGACAAGTATACCCCTGAATAACTTTTGTTTCACTTTCATAGGCAAAAGTTATGCCTTCATACTTTCTATTTGATTCTTTCCAATTGTCCCTTGTCATGTTAATCATATATTTCTGATCGCCATAATCTTTTAAAACCGCAACATTACCTGTTTTACCATCAATAACCGTGGCTTGAACTCCTAATGAACTAATCATTTCTGAACGGCTTGAATTAGCTTTTAAATAAACAATACTAGTCGCTCCATCCAAAAGATCGGCGGCATGTGGTGTCTTATCACCAGTATTGATTACGATATCATATGTGATTGTAGCCTCAGAAAGATTTCTTTGAGCAGCCAATTCACTGGATAGGATCAAGAAAAGAAATCCGAGAAATATGTAAGTAGTTATTTTCATTTTATTTTTTGTACCCAATTAGTATATCTAAAAGACGTGCCAATTTAGTTATTAAGTTGCGTAAAATAAAAAACCGGGCTACTTTATGCAAATCCCGGTTTCACTTATCAAAATATTAACAAAAATCAACGTTTATTCCTCTGTTGCATTTCTTTCATCTTTTTTTGTTGTTCTTGCATTTGCTCCATTCTTTCCTGCCACTTTGACTTTGCTTTTGGTTTTTTCCGGTTTTCTGCAATTTTTGCCAATATCTTATCATGATCAATGATATAGTTCTGAATAATATATTGGAGTACTAATGTAATCAGATTTGACACCGTATAATACCAGGTAAGTGCTGAAGGAAGTCTGTTAAAAAAGAATAATAAGAAAATCGGGAAAATATATGGCATGTACTTCATGATCGGATTGCTCTGATCTGGGGTCATACTCATACTATATAATGAAATAAGAAAGCTGGTAATAACAGCTGTAATACAAAACAAACTCAAATGACTACCTAATAAAGGAATATGAAAACCAAATTTAATTGGATCATCAAAAGCTGAAAGATCAGTAGCCCATAAGAAACTAGCCCCTCTTAATGCCACTTCTGAATTAAAATAACTGAACAAAGCAAAGAATATAGGTATTTGTAATAATGCTGGAATACAGCCTCCTAAAGGATTTACACCGGCTTCTCTGAAAAGCTTCATTTGCTCCATACTCATTGCTTGCTTATCACTTCCTGTTTTCTCTTTTAACTTAGCAATTTCTGGTCGAAGTGCCTTCATTTTGGCTCCACTCAAATAACTTTTATAAATAAGTGGTGAAGTAAGTAATCGTATAAATATGGTCAATAGCATAATAACTATGCCAAGGTTACTAGTCAGGCCTCTTAAAAAATTAAAGATGGGCATGATAATATACTTATTTATAGGGCGAACAAACGAATACATGCCCTGACCTAAGTTGACCAGCTTTTCAAATTTTAAATCGTATTTTTTTAAAATCTGATAATCAGATGGTCCATAGTAAATACTAAAGGGAACAACGGTTGGAGCTCCGGCTTTTACCGGCACTTTCATATTTGCAACAGCATGCACCACCATTCTTGTACTATCATCCGGAATAGTCCATTCCATTTTACCTTCTGAAAAATTGTCTTTCGCAATAAGTATTGAAAAGAAAAAACGTTGCCTTACACCTACCCACTTTACATTCTCATCAAAATTCTTGCTACTTTTTCTACCGATGGTATGATAATCAAAGCTACCATCTTTCACATAACCTATTTGCGTATTTTGCTTTTCGAAAGATATATCCGTCTCTTGCTGTGCAGCTGAATATTGCCATGATAAATTCATGACGCCTTGATTCAACATTTTATCAGCACCATTCATTTTTACATTAAAATCAATCATGTAATCATCAGGCTTCACAACATATTCATGTGTTATAAAAGCACCGCTACTATCTTCTGCCTGCAGTGTAAAAGAAATAATAGTATTCCCGTCTTTTGTTATAGTATCGATTTGAGAAAAAGAAAGGTTAGCCGTCTCTTCGCTGTTATTACCATCGGTATTAATTCTGTATCCAATCTTATCAAAATCACTTGAGGCTAGTTTTACAAGACTGCTATCATGCTCTTTGTAATTCTTAAGTTCGACCTGCTTTACCTTTCCTCCCTTGTTTGTAAAAGTTATTTTCATTAAGCTATTTTGGATAACGACTAATTTCTCAGTGCTATCTAAAGCTTTAGTAAAATTTCCAACTTTGGCCACTTTGGTAGTAGAGTCTATAATTTTCTTAACTGAGTCTTCAGCTGGTTTATTTAGCTTAATTATTGAGTCTTCCTTTGCTTTTTGTATTGCCAGTTCAGTTGCTTTTGTTTTCCTGTATTCAGATTGTTGTTTATTAGTAAAATAAAAATATCCAATAAACAAAACGGCTAGTATAGCAAATCCGATAACTGTATTCCTATCAAACTTCATTCTTTCTTTTTTTGGAGTGGGCAAAGATAACGGTTTCTGATTGCCATAGAATGGTTTCTGCAATCATTGCGTTACAAGCTGATTTAAAGCAACTTGGCTTTAAAATGACTAGCAATTTTTACTATTTGGGGATTAATTCAACTCGCCATGCAACAAAGGGCTTTTTGTTTCCGACTTTTTTTCGGCATAAGCCTTAGCTGCCTTTACAAAATGAACAAAAATAGGTTGTGGATTTTCAACGGTACTTTTCAATTCAGGATGATACTGCACCCCAACAAAAAATGGATGACTCGGCAACTCAATAATTTCCACAAGGTTTGTCCCCGGATTTTTTCCACTTGCTACCATCCCTGCATTTTCATAATCCGCCAGGTATTTATTATTAAATTCCCAACGATGACGGTGTCTTTCATTGATAGAAGTAGTACCATAAATTTTATGTGCCAATGAATTTTCTTTAATTACACAAGGATATGAGCCAAGCCTCATTGTACCGCCTTTTAATGTAACAGCATTCTGCTCTTCCATTAAATCAATAACGGGCTCATTTGTATGAGGATCCATTTCAGTTGAATGTGCATTTTTAAGTCCCAATACATTTCTGGCAAATTCAATTGCTGCCATTTGCATACCCAGACAAATACCGAAGAAAGGCAAACCATTTTCTCTTGCATATTTGACAGCTACGATCTTACCTTCTACACCCCTATGTCCAAAACCAGGAGCTACCAATAAACCATCAAGGCCATTCAATTTTTCAGCTACATTAGTATCGGTGATAAATTCACTATGAATATTTATAATTTGAACCTGACATTCATTCATTGCTCCTGCATGAATAAATGATTCAAGAATTGATTTGTAAGCATCTTGTAATTCGAGGTATTTACCAATCAACCCAATTGTAACCCTGTACTTAGGATATTTCAATTTATCCAAAAACTCCTTCCATTTAGAAAGCTCTGGTTCTTTTGTTGTTACAATATTTAGTTTTCGCATACTAATCACATCCAGCTTTTCTCTCATCATCAATAATGGCACTTCATAAATTGTTTGCGCATCGGCTGCTTCGATTACAGCTTCTAATTTTACATTACAGAATAAAGCAATTTTTCTTCTCAATTCAGGTGTCAATTCTTTTTCAGTTCTACAAACAATAATGTCTGGATGAACACCTTCCTGGCTCAACATTTTTACACTATGTTGAGTCGGTTTTGTTTTTAATTCTTTTGCGGCTCTTAAATATGGAATCAAAGTAAGATGTATAACTAGGGTATCTTCTTCGGGCAATTCCCATTGTAATTGACGAACAGCTTCTACAAAAGGCAAACTTTCGATATCTCCAACAGTTCCGCCAATTTCAGTAATTACAATATCAAACTCAGCGCTTTTACCCAACTGCAACATCCTTCTTTTTATTTCATCTGTAATATGCGGTACAACTTGCACTGTTTTGCCGAGGTATGCACCTTCCCTTTCTTTATTAATTACAGTCTGATAAATTCTACCAGTAGTAACATTATTAGCCTGAGAGGTAAAAATGTTTAGAAATCTTTCATAATGTCCAAGGTCCAGATCAGTTTCAGCACCATCTTCTGTAACAAAACATTCCCCATGTTCATAAGGATTCATAGTACCCGGATCGATATTTATATAGGGATCAAATTTTTGTATAGTAACTTTTAACCCCCTGGCCTGTAATAATTTTGCCAAAGAAGCGGCAATAATTCCCTTTCCTAAAGAGGAAGTAACACCTCCTGTAACAAAAATATACTTAGCCATACAAATGGTTATTTGTTTAGTTAAATTCTATAAAATATTAATAATGAAATTATCCAGTCAATCTGACCAGCGGATGTGTAGTTCAAAAATTATTTAATGAATAACTCCGAGAGGTCGTGTAAAAGTAAAATAAAAAACACTATTGATAAAATTTCATATCCACAGTATTACAAAAATGGAGTGGAAAAGAAGATTTGGTTAGTAAATGGTTCTGCCCGAACCTTCAAAATCATGAAAACGCTTAATTCAATTAATTATCTCTTTTTAGCATAAATTAGTTGTTCAAATTTTAGCATGAAAAAAACTCTCCTTTTTGTTATTTGCCTGTCTTTTTTATCAATTTCGTTTGCCCAGAAAACCTATATCTGGTGCGGTTCATTAATTGATGGAATTTCTAACAATGTACGAAGCAATATGACCATTGTAGTTGAAAAAAACATGATCATTAGTGTAGAAAATGGTTTTAGAACAGCTGGAACCGAAGACAAAACAATAGATCTGAAAACAAAAACCATTACACCAGGCTGGATAGATATGCATGTGCATTTAGAAAGTGAAACAAAAAAAGGTGGCGTCGCCGATCGCTTTACTAAGAACCCTGCCGATATTGCTTTTGAGGCTACAAAATATGCAACTGTTACACTTTCAGCTGGCTTTACGACTGTTCGGGATCTTGGTGGTAGTGGTGTAAATATTTCATTACGTAATGCAATTAATAATGGAATCGTTACCGGCCCCCGGATTTATACAACTGGAAAAGCAATAGCGACAACTGGTGGTCATGCTGACCCTACCAGCGGATATCGTAAAGATCTTATGGGTGATCCCGGACCAAAGGAAGGCGTTATCAACGGAGCAGACGATGCGTATCATGCAGTGAGGGAAAGATATAAAGAAGGATCAGATCTAATAAAAATAACTGCAACTGGTGGTGTACTGAGCCAAACAAAGGATGGTGCCGGCGCACAATTTACAGAAGAAGAAATAAAAGCGATTGTTACAGCTGCAAAAGATTATGGTTTTAAAGTTGCCGCACATGGGCATGGAGCAGAAGGAATAAAAAGGGCTATTCGAGGTGGTGTCAATTCCATCGAACACGGCACTTTTATGGATGATGAAGGTATAGATCTGATGAAAAAATATGGCACCTGGCTAGTACCAACCATTACTGCAGGAAAATCAACTGCAGATAGTGCTAAAATACCAGGATACTATTCTGATATTGTAACTCCAAAAGCATTAGTAACCGGGTTGCAAATACAAGCCACTTTTGCTAAAGCATATAAAGCTGGCGTAAAAATCGCTTTCGGTACAGACGCTGGTGTATTTAAACATGGTTTAAATTGGGTTGAGTTTGGATATATGATTGAAGCTGGTATGCAACCAATGGATGCTATAAAAGCGGCGACCATTAATGCAGCAGAGTTGTTAGGTGAAAGAGATAAACTTGGAAGTATAGAAGTAGGAAAACTAGCAGATATTGTTGCTGTTGACGGCGATCCATTAACAGATTTAAAAGTTTTTGGTAAAGTTATTTTTGTAATGAAGGATGGTATAATTTATAAACAATGATGTCTATTTAGACAGTTCAATTAGAAATATTAAAAGCCGGTATTATATGTAACACCGGCTTTTAATATCAACAAATCAAAATTACATTTTTGCACAGTCTTCAGTACAAGTATGTCCAACTTCTCCATGTGCCTGCATATGATTACCGTCTGTACACTTATCAGTACATACATGAGCAGCGCCACAAGCCTCTGTGCAGGTATGGCCAACTTCATTGTGTGCAAACATATGGTTACCATCTTTACATTCAGCATTACAAACATGAGCTGTTACTGCCATTGCTGCAGGCGCAATAGAAGTTTCTACTTTTTCAGTACCATCAGTTTTTTCAGCAGTATCTGCCTTTTTTTCGTTGTTACAGGCTACAAAACTTAATGCCCCGATTAATACTAAAGAAGAAAATAATTTTTTCATTTTATTTATTTTTTAGTTGATTGAAACTAATGCAATACCTTCTTTTAAACAACCCGTTCATCAAAAAGCAGCCTATTCTAATAAATACATAAAATAGATGGTAATAGATTGCATGCCTTATCAATTGATAATTAGAATACTAAATAAATCTGTATAAATATCTTTTGATAGTATTTTAAATAGATAAATTAACCCACCCTTACCTTTGCAAAATAAATATGGACAGCAACACACCTGTAACTCAGGTAACTAACGACCCTTTTGTTGCAATTCGAATACCCGAGTTTAAAAACCTCATGCTCGGTAGGTTTACTTTTATTACTGCTTTAAGAATGATGAGTACACTTGTTGCATGGTGGGTGTATGAATTAACAGGCGATCCCTTTGCAATTGGATTGGTTGGTTTATCTGAGGTTATTCCAGCTTTATCTATGGCATTATATGCTGGACATATTATTGATAAAAGTGAAAAAAAGAAAATTGTACTAACTGGTGTTACCTGCTATTTTATTGTAGCTGCACTCCTATTGTTTTTTTCCTCCAACTTTATTGGCAATCATTTCAGTAATCATACTATCACAATTGCGATTTATATTACAATTTTTTTTACTGGTATTATTAGATCTTTTACGGGACCCACATTTTCAGCTTTAGTAGCTTATACAGTGCCAAGGCAATATCTACAAAATGCAACCACATGGACGCAAGGCACATGGTTATCTGCTTCTGTTACTGGTCATGCTACTGGAGGATTGTTGATATGGCTACTCGGAATTACCGGTACTTTAATAATTATTTGTGTATTAATTAGCATTGCTTTGCTTTTACTTTCCCGAATCAAACGAAAACCACCATCTACTCAAAGTATAGAAAAGAAAACCTGGGAAAGCATGAAAGAGGGTTTGCGATTTGTATTTAAAACCAAAGAAATTCTCGCCGCTTTTTCATTGGATATGTTTGGCGTTTTTTTTGGTGGAGCAGCAGCTATGGTTCCGGTATTTGCAAAAGATATTTTAAAAATAGGACCTCAGGGTTTTGGCTGGCTGAATGCAGCTATTGATATTGGAGCTATTACTATTATTATTTTGCTTACTATATTTCCAATGAAAAAAGCACAAGGGAAAAAATTAATGTTTGCCGTCGCTGGATTTGGTATTTGCATCATCCTGTTTGCACTTTCAAACTTGTTTGTTTTATCATTTCTGGCTTTGATGATTGCAGGCATGCTGGATGGCATTAGTGTTGTAGTAAGAGGAACTGTAATGCAATTAAAAACCCCGGATCATATGCGGGGCAGAGTAAGTAGCGTAGGTTCTATGTTCATCAACTCAAGTAATGAACTTGGACAATTTGAAAGTGGTGTAGCAGCAAAACTGATGGGCGTCATACCTTCTGTAATTTTTGGTGGTTGTATGACGATTGCCGTAGTTACTATTGCCTGGTTCAAAGCTCCTACCCTTCGAAAATTTGAATACTAGTTTTATTCTTCATCAAATTTTACATAAGCAGATTTCAACCTTAATTTTAGCCATTCCTCTAAATCGAATTTTCGTTTCAGTGTTAAATTTTTTTCATACGCTGCAAGTGCATACCAAATGGTGTCATTTGCATTTTTATCAGGATTAAAACTAAAAACTCTTCGTAATGTGAAACGCTTCAAGGTTGAATCCGAATTTTTTATTTCCCTTGCTATTGAAGCTTGTAAACTATCTAAAACTGCTACCTTATTTATTTTTCGTTGCAGACTATCCATTGTTAAATAAATATCTTTTATCGATGAAGATGTAGTTTCTAATTCCTTATCCAGGGCTCCAAACATATCTTTTGCTGCAATTCTACCATCATCACCTTGATATAAGGTAAGTTTAGTATTAATTAATCCATACCCCTTCATTTTTTCCCGTAAAGAAACTTCTGCCAAACTATCATAGGGCTCACCAACTACTACAATCTTAAGTTTGGATTGACCAGCTTTATATTCGAATTTACTCGTTACTATAACATGTTTTCCATCTACAATTTCTCTATTCATAAAAAGATCAGCATTTTGCTGATAGAAATGTTTTTTTACAATATGATAAGTAAGATAAATACTAGGTGCAACCATTAAGGCAATAATAAATGGGATCATGATACGGAGTCTCTTTTTTCTTGCCGGATTTCGCTCTTCCACAGAAGGGTAACTCAATAAGGTTACAATAAAATATGTAGCCAGTGCGATAAACACTGAGTTGATCATAAAAAGATAAAAGGCACCGGCTGTATATTGCCAGTTAAGGTGACTGATACCGTAGCCCATTGTACATAATGGCGGCATTAATGCAGTTGCAATAGCCACACCCGGCACTACATTCCCACTTCTTAATTTACTGGCACCTGCAATTATACCTGCCATACCTCCAAAGAAAGCAATCAATACATCATAAATAGTTGGCGAAGTTCTTCCCAACAATTCAGAACCAGCTTCTTTTACCGGACTTAAAAGAAAGAAAACTGTTGAAGTAGCTACACTAAGCAAGAACATAATGATAAAATTCCTGATAGATCGGTTCACCAAAGCAAAATCATTTGTCCCAAGACCAAGACCAAAACCCATTATTGGACCCATTAACGGAGAGATTAACATGGCGCCAATAATAACTGCAGTTGAGTTTGTATTTAATCCCAGTGAGGCAATAAAAATGGCTCCCACCAATACCCAAAGATTAACGCCTGTTAATATTGCACCGTTTTTTATATTCTCTGTAGTGATAGCAATATTTTCACTGTCTCTAGGCAACCTCAACCTAATCAATAAATATCGCAGCATTCGGTAAAATCTTGAATCTTTCGAACTCATTTATAAATTATTTAATGTACAAATTTAAACAACTCCGGTTCAATAATATTGCAAATTCCAGATCTAAATCTGTATTCGTAAATTACATTAAATATTTTATTATGAATCGTCGCTTTTTTATACAAAACTCAGCGTTTACAATCGGCGCATTAACCCTAACTCAAAAAAGTTTGCTCTCTACTTTTTTTGAAGACCCCTGGAAAATTACAATGCTTACGGATACGCTTGGCATATTTGAAGAAAGAGGTGGCACCATTGCTTTTTTACTTTCAAAAACCGGAATAGCAGTGGTTGATTCTCAATTTCCCGATCAAAGTAAACATTTGATAGATGCATTAAAAAAGAAAACAGAAAATCCTTTCAAATTACTCATCAATACACATCATCACGGTGATCACACATCGGGCAATATTGCTTTTAAAGGAATAGTAGAGCATGTATTGGCACATGCCAATTCAAAAACCAATCAGGAAAATTCAGCCAAGCAAAATAAATCGGAAGACAAACAACTATTTCCAGATCAAACATACACAAGTACCTGGAAACAGAAATTTGACAAAGAAAAAATCAGCCTTAGCTATTTTGGAGCAGCACATACCAATGGCGATAGCTTTGTACATTTTGAACATGCCAATATTGTACATTGCGGCGACCTGGTATTTAACCGCCGCCATCCTTATGTAGATAGAAATGCCGGAGCTAATATGAAAAACTGGATGGAAGTTTTGGATAATGGATTAAAAAAGTTTGATAAAAAAACGAAATATGTTTTTGGCCACTCCGGCCCTGACTATAAAGTAATTGGAACAGCGGATGATGTAAAAGCTTTTAGAGATTATATTGGCAATGTCTTGAAGTTTGTAGAAGGTGAAATTAGAACCGGTAAAACAAAAGAAGAAATTTTGAAAACTACTATTATACCAGGAGGCGAAGATTGGAAAACAGATGGAATACAACGACCCTTAACTGCGGCATGGGAGGAGTTGAGTTTGAAGTAACGAATACAACTAAGAATCTTCTCCTGAATTTAATCTCCCAAAATATTAAGAAACGAATGCGCACATTAATACTTATAATTACATGTATCCTTTCACTAACTACTATTTTTGGGCAGACAGATAATGCAAAACTTAAAATCTCTCATTTAACAGGTGATTTTTATATTTATACTACTTATAATACATACGAAGGAGAAAAATTGCCAGCAAATGGAATGTATCTTGTAACTAGTAATGGAATAGTTTTGTTTGATACGCCATGGGACACAACACAATTTCAACCATTATTGGACAGTTTTAAACTAAAACATAATAAAAGCGTAGAAATGTGTATTGCAACACATTGGCATAGTGACAGGACTGAAGGGCTTGAATATTACAAGCAAAAAGGAATAAAAACTTACACAACTACTCAAACAGATGTGTTGAGCAAAAAAAACAACATGAAAAGATCTGAATTTTTAATCACAAAGGATACGATCTTAAGTGTTGGACAAAATTCCTTTGAAATCTATTACCCTGGACAGGGACATACAGAAGATAATATTATCATTTGGTTTGATAAAGAAAAAATACTTTATGGCGGATGTCTGATAAAAGGCGCAGATACGGAAAATTTGGGTTACTTGGGAGATGCTAATGTGTTAGAATATGAAACTTCGTTAAAAAGAGTACAAAAAAAATATCCGAATCCAAAGTTTATTATCATTTCACATAGCGACTGGAATAATATAAATTCATTGAGACATTCAATAAAATTGGCGAAGAAACTAAAAAAGAAAAGCTATCGCTAAAAAGCAGGTTTACTATATAGCGGGCAAACGAATATATTCACAACTTTTTGTTTGTTAATCGGTTTTCTCGCCCAGTAACATCTTTCTTATTTAGGCTAAAGATCAGTAAAGCAGCGATATCATATCTACAAACTGTCTGTTTGTAAACAATTGGTATGAAGAAAAAACTCTTTAATAATTTAATCTTTTTCATTTGCTGGGCAATTCTATTAACAGGTTGCAACAAGGATGATAATTGTATTTCTACTGCCAAAGCACCGGTAACAAGCATTGATGGAGCAACTATTGCATCCTTAAACCAGGAGATCGACCTGGCCATATATTTTACTTGCTTTAATGGCTGCGGACAATTTGAAAATTTTGAAGAAACTATAGCAGGAAATACAACAACTATAATTGTTAATGCAAAATATACTGGCTGTATTTGCACACAAGATGTTCCAACTAGAACAACTTCATACAAATTTAAAAAGACGCAGGCTGGTACTTATGAATTAAAATTTTTCCAAACAGAAAATAATTATTTAACGCATACGATAATTGTTCAATAAGTTATTTGTCGGCAACATCTTTTAGTTAAGAAATAGGTGTAAAGTTGGATGCTGAACAGCGAACAGAACCATGAACAGAGTCCCGAAAAAATCGGGACAGGTTGTCCAACGAAGATGCTAGTAGCACTAAAGCCGGAACAAAAAAACTATCTTCCCTTTTCTGTAGCAATTAGTTTTTCAATTACAAAATAAGTAATCGGGCAAAAAGTAGAATTCTTTAATGCAAGTGGTTGCCGCTTCAGCATAAAGTCATCATCCATGTAAGGAAATCTGGCACAGTCGGTGGGTCGAACATCGTAGATGCTGCAATAATTGTCGTCGCCTAAAAAGGCACAGGGTAGTTCTTTTAATACATTGTCACCATCTTCATCTTCCCGTAGGTAAGTATCCCGAAAGTCGCCTTCCTTCATCCCTACAAATTTGCTGATACGTTTAATGTCGGGTGGTGTAAAGCGGGGTGAATAAGTCTTACAGCAATTGGCACATTGCAGACAATCAATTGTTGAAAATGCCTCCTCATTCAGTTCGGGCAGTTGCTTCAGCACTTTGTTCTTGTTGGCACGGTTCAGGAATTTTTTATATTCTTTCTGCCGTTCACCGGATTTTTTTTCCCAGTTATTCAATAAGTCAGGGTCTCTGGCCATACCGCAAGTTAAGGTTTGAAAACCAGCTATCATAAAGCTTTTAACGGCTTATCCACTAAGTTAAACAGATGGTCAATATTCTGCCCTGCTGCCCGTAACTTTGCCCCGCCTTTTGGACAATTAATTAACGATTTATTCCCTGAATAAAAAACTTCAAAATAACAAGCAGTTATGAATTTATTCGAACAACAATCTAACGAGTTTATTCCCCGCCACATTGGACCTAATGCATCGGATACCGAACAAATGCTAAAATTAATAGGATCTGGCAGTTTAGAAGAACTCATTAGTAATACTGTACCTCCCAACATCAGAATGGAATCTTCATTAAATATTCCATCTGCCATGAGTGAGCATGAATATTTGAAACATATTCAAGAAGTTTCTTTAAAGAATAAAGTTTTTACCAATTATATTGGGCAAGGATATTATGACACTATTACTCCATCTGTAATATTGAGAAATATTTTTGAAAACCCGGGATGGTACACACAGTACACTCCCTACCAGGCAGAAATTTCTCAAGGCCGATTAGAGAGCTTGTTGAACTTTCAAACAATGGTGAGTGATTTGACTGCTTTGCCTATTGCCAACGCCTCCTTATTAGACGAATCTACTGCAGCTGCAGAAGCAATGACCATGTTTTTCAATTCGCTCAATAAGCAGGATCATATTGAAAGAGCAAAGTTTTTTGTAGATACAGAAATATTCCCCCAAACAAAAGATGTAATACATACAAGAGCCATTCCAGTAGGCATTGAAATTGTAGAAGGTGATTACAAAACAGCAGCACTGGATGAAACTTACTTTGGCGCAATTGTTCAATACCCGAATGATAAAGGCTCAATAGAAGATTATACAACATTTATTAATAATGTTCATACAGTGGGTGCTTATGTGGCCATGGCAACAGATCTGATGGCACTAACATTATTAACTCCTCCGGGAGAATTGGGTGCTGATGTAGCAATCGGCTCTGCACAGCGCTTTGGTGTTCCATTAGGTTATGGCGGACCGCATGCTGCTTTTATGTCGACCAAAGATGAATTTAAAAGAAATATTCCCGGCCGCATAATTGGCATCAGTATAGATGCACAAGGCAATAGAGCATTGCGTATGGCTTTGCAAACCAGAGAACAACATATTAAAAGAGAGAAAGCAACTTCGAATATTTGCACTGCACAGGCATTGTTGGCGAATATGGCTGCCATGTATGCTGTATTTCATGGGCCGGAAGGTTTAAAAAATATTGCGAAGCGAATTGCATTATTGACACAGACAGTAGCCGAAGGAATAATAGAAAGAGGATTTGAATTGGCTAGCAATAACTTCTTTGATACTATCGTAGTCAAAGTAAATGATGTTGCTGCCATCAAAACAAAAGCAGAACAGCAACAGATCAATCTTCGTTATATCAACGATAATCTTATTGGCATATCATTGGATGAGACAACATCTATAGATGATCTCTATGATCTGATCAATTGTTTTGAAAATGAAAAAGATCCTGTTGCATTTAAAATAGATGAGGAAGCAGCGCTTTATCATATTCCATCAGCACTTTCAAGAAGTTCAACATTCTTACTGCATACTGTTTTCAATTCACATAGAAGCGAAAGCCAGATGATGCGTTATATTAAACAACTTGAGAATAAAGATCTTTCATTGAACACATCCATGATATCATTAGGAAGTTGTACAATGAAACTGAATGCCGCATCTGAAATGATGCCATTGAGTTGGGCAAACTGGAGCCGCATTCACCCGTTTGCTCCAATTGAGCAGGTAGATGGTTATAAATTCATGATTGATGAACTGCGTAAATATCTATGTGAGATAACTGCATTTGATGATTGCAGCTTACAACCTAATAGTGGTGCACAAGGCGAATATGCCGGATTGTTGACTATCAAATCTTTTCATGAAGCGAATGGTGATACACAAAGAAAAGTAATGCTGATACCTATATCTGCACATGGTACCAATCCAGCTTCGGCTGTAATGTGCGGAATGAAAGTAGTAGTAGTAAAGGCATTGGAGAATGGTTATATAGATGTAGAGGATTTAAAAGCAAAAGCAACACAGTATAGTATGGAGTTAGCCGGTATCATGATCACTTATCCAAGTACTTATGGAGTGTATGAAGAAACGGTAAAAGAAATTACTGCTATCATACATCTACATGGTGGGCAAGTATATATGGATGGTGCAAACATGAATGCACAAGTTGGACTAACAGCTCCCGGATTAATTGGTGCAGATGTTTGTCATTTGAATTTACATAAAACATTTGCCATACCACATGGCGGCGGCGGTCCTGGCATGGGCCCAATTTGTGTAAAAGCACATCTGGCAAAACATTTACCTGGCCACACTTTTGCTTCTTACACTGGAGGTACCAGGAATGGTGGGGCAGTTAGTGCAGCACCTTACGGTAGTGCATCTATACTATTAATCAGTTATGGCTATATAAGGATGCTCGGTAATGAAGGCGTAAAAGCTGCAACTGCCTATGCAATATTAAATGCAAACTATATGCGGGCAAGACTGGAAGGAGCATACCCAATTCTTTATACCAATCATAATGGGCAGTGTGCTCATGAATTTATTGTTGACTTAAGACCATTCAAAAAATCGGCAGAAATAGAAGCAGAAGATGTGGCAAAGCGATTAATAGATTATGGGTTTCATGCACCTACCATGAGTTTCCCTGTTCCAGGAACAATAATGATTGAGCCAACAGAAAGTGAAGACAAAGCAGAATTGGATCGTTTTTGCGATGCATTACTTTCTATACGAGAAGAAATAAAAGCTATTGAAGAAGGCAAAGCAGATAGAAAAGATAATCCATTGAAACATGCACCGCATACACAAGCTGTAGTTACTGCTGATGAATGGAATCATATATATTCAAGGCAAACAGCAGCTTTCCCGTTGTATTATGTAACACTCAATAAATTCTGGCCTTCCGTTGCCAGAGTAAATAATACACATGGTGATAGGAACCTGATTTGTACCTGTGAGCCAGTAGAAAGTTATATGGAGGTAGAAGCATAAATGCTAAAACGGTCAGTATCAGTTCATTTATTGCTTAAATATCATTTATAGTAACATTCCCGAATATAAATGGTACTTTTATCGACATTAATCAATAAACACAATACAATGAGCGACAAAAATCAGGGGACCGTTAAGTTTTTCAACCCCGAAAAAGGTTTCGGATTTATCAAACATGATGATTCTGGAAAAGAAACATTTGTTCACAGCAGTGGACTTATCGATCAGGTAAACGAAGGCGACAAAGTTGAATTCGATTTACAAGAAGGTAAAAAAGGCATGAATGCCGTTAATGTTAAAAAAGTAGGATAAAATATTTTTAAATAAATAGTTATTCAAACTAAAAGACCTCCGTTAATTACGGAGGTCTTTTTTTATGTAACATAGGGTTTATCAGAATTTACGTTTAGAACTTGGTCTCTCAGAATTCCTGTTTCCTGAAGTAGATGATCTACTTCTGTTATCGTTACGTTCAACTTGGCGAGATTGTTGACTTGGCTGTCTTCTTTCCATCTGTTGAGGTTGCCTTCTTTCTGTTCTTACTGACTCACTTCTATCTATTCTTTGAGGAGCTTGCCTGTTAGCATTATCCCTTCGTTCAAACTGTCGGCTTGGCTGAGACTGCTGTTGTCTGGGCTGTTCATTTGTTCTTCTCTCCATTTGCTGTGGCTGGCGTTGCGGTCTTTCATTAATTATACGTCTATTCTGTTGTTCCCGGCTTTGTGAATTACCATTATTACTCCTTTCTGCTGGACGATCAAATCTTCGATTATTATTAGGAATATCTCCATCCCCTGGCCCATCAGGCTGTCTTCTTATTCTATCATTATTCCGTTGATCTTGTCGATTATTATTCGGATCAATGTTTCTTCTGTCAGACTGATTAATGACTCTGTTATTCGAATTATTATTCCTATTACCAATATCACGACGATCCATAGGATTATTTCTCTGATTGTTAACGTTATTATTTCTGTTTCCAAAATCTCTTCGATCAGTATTATTTCTGCGATTATTCATGTTATCATTTATTCTTCCATTATTATTTGTAACATTTCTATTATTTCTGAAACTTCCTTCTCTTCTTTCGAATTGCTGAACCCTGCGTGGAGCAAAATTTCTATTATTGTCTTGTCTTACATTCGGACGATAAACCGATACTACATTTCCCCGAAATGAGCTTCTACCCGGTGTGTTTGTTTGTCTGAATCGCACGGGATTTATTCTTCCGGTATATCTTTCCACTTCTACACGTCTGGGACCAGAACGGAAACCATAGTTTCCTCCATAGCGGTAATTATTAATTATAATATTTGTTTGATTGATAATTGTAACATTCTGCCTTGGATTAACATAGTATCTATTAATGTAAGGAGAAGAGATATACCGACGTGGTGCAAAACACCAGAAATTATTTGGTGGTGAATAACCTCCAATATTAAAATTAATATTGATATTTATTCCCGGCCTTATTGGCGCCCATCCATAATAGTCACCACCATCTCTCCATGCAACCCATGCAGGCGACCATTCATAACCTGGCACCCAATACCATCCATAGTATGGATCATTATCCCAACGACCATAGTGGAATGGCGCCCAACCCCAGTCGTAATCCGATACCCACATCCATTCATAATTATCGGTCCATACCCAATGACCCTTGGTACTATAAGGTTGAAAATCCTCATCTGCGTCTGGGACCCAAACGTACCCATGACCGGGAAAATCAACCCATTCACCATAAGGACTTAGTTCATCGTAAAATGTTTGATAGGAAACATCACGGTCGTTTCCATAATACTGCGGATCATCGTCGTAGTACTGTGGATCGTTGTTAGCATACTGCGCCGTAACATTGGAAACAGCCGAGCCAACGAGTACCATGATGAATGCGATTAATGAAGTTTTGAAAATAGTTTTCATGTTAATTGTTTTTTATAAAAAATGGTATACGGAATATATTTTATTCAACTTGTGAATTCAGATTATAGATGCGATTATTATGCCATCAGTGGCATTATAGTATCAATCCAACTTTTTTTAAGAAAAAATTATGCTAAGTGTTAAAATAAAAAAGGTTGCTCTTTCGAACAACCATTCACATAAAATTCAATATCGTTTATAGTAGCTTTTACTTTACAGTAACTATTATAGATGCAGACAATTTACCTCCATATGAGCGGTGCAAGCCATCGGCTAATTGTAATGTTAATTTATGCTTACCAGGATTTAATTTCAATTCATATTCAGTTTGTGCATTACCAAAATGAATATTAACAGAATCTTTTGGTACAATTGAACCCATTGCCAAAGAATCGGCACCATCAATAATAAGATGGTGATGACCAGATGCAGGTCTTACCAGTCCTGCTGAGTCGATACTCATTACATCCGTACCCATTTGTAATGTAAATGGAGAAGAAATTGTTGCATTGTCTTTTAGGTTTTTGAAAAATACTTTTGCACCTTCTGGAATTTCAGGAATCGAAGGAACTTCGCCTGAAGGTTGTGAGTGATTCATCGCCTCATGACTTTTATCCATGGCCATTGAATCTTCTTTTTTTCCCTTATCCTCAGAAGAGTTATTACAAGAAGCAATTACTACAAAACATATTGAGGAAAAAATTAATTTCATTTTCATTGTCTTAAATTTTATTGTTAAAGGTAAGAAGATTTATACCCTTTAATTTCTTAAAAATTGTATTTACTTAAATCGTAACTTCAAATAAATCAATAAGTATATTATGGATCAGCAAATAATAAATCTTTACGATGAATACACACATAAACCTTTAAGCAGAAATGAATTTTTAAAACGACTGGCAATTCTTGCTGGTGGTACTGCTGCTGCAATGACCATTCTGCCTCTGTTGGAAGTAAATTATGCAAATGCAGCTGTAACCAGCGATAGCGATCTGTTTACGGAATATATTTCTTACCCAGGCGTTAGCGGAGAAATGCAAGCCTATGTTGCGAGACCTAAAGAGAATAAGCCTTATGCAACAATTATTGTAATCCATGAAAACCGTGGTCTTAATGCACATATTGAAGATGTAACAAGAAGGGCTGCAACAGCCGGCTTTCTTGCGATTGCACCAAACGCTTTAGCTCCACTGGGTGGAACACCAGACAATGAAGATGAGGCCAGGACAAAATTTCAACAACTAAAAGCAGATGATAACTTACAAAACTTCATTAACGTTTTTGACTATCTCAAAACAAGAAAAGATTGTAATGGCAAAATAGGTTGTGTTGGCTTCTGTTGGGGCGGTGCCATGGCTAATAATCTTGCTGTAAATATTCCATCTTTAAAAGCAGCTGTACCATTTTATGGCCGACAGCCAGAGGCAAAAGATGTAGCAAAAATAAAAGCAGCCTTACAAATGCATTATGGAGGTTTGGATGAACGAGTTAATGCGGGTATTCCTGCTTATGAAGAAGCCTTAAAGAAAAACAATATCAAATACGAAGTATTTATTTACGAAGGCGCCAATCATGCATTTCACAATGATACTGCCCCTACCCGATATAATAAAGAAGCAGCAGAACTGGCATGGAAAAGAACGATCAGTTTTTTTGATAAAGAACTTAAGTAGTTTTTTCTTTGCACATGCACCTCAAAGATTATTATTCGATTTTAGAAGTGGAAACTTCTGCTTCCGTAAAAGATATCAAAAAATCATATAGGAAAAAGGCTTTACAATTTCATCCTGATATAAATCAAAATGATCCTTATGCAACAGCTCAATTTAATGAGGTAAAAGAAGCTTATGAAGTGCTCACAAACCCTACCAAAAAAGAATATTACCTGCAACTGAGATGGTATAACCAAAGCATCAATAATAGAAAAAAACAAGATGCCATAACTCCAGTAACTATTCTAAAACAATCTTTGGAGCTAGAGAAATATGTTTCTACACTTGATGTATTTAGAATGAACAAACCAGGATTAGAACAATATATAATGGAACTATTATCAAATGAAAGAACTGATCAACTAAAACAATTCAACGAACCCGAAATCATAGTACAAATTGTTGCCATCATTTTGCGAACAATAAATTCACTCCCTCTCAAATTTTGTGACAAGATTCTAAGCCAGCTAATAAGACTTTCTGAAAATAATCAAATTGCAACACAACAGATAAACTCCTATTCAATTAAGGCAAACAGAAAGCATCTTCGGGAAAAGTATTCACTCCTTTTAATCATTACCATTACAATAATTCTTTGCTTGGTTATCTTTTTGGCAGGAGGTTAAGCTATCTTTGCAAAATGCATTATGTGTCAGTAGATAATTTATCAAAAAGTTATGGAATCCAGCCTCTTTTTTCGAATATAACTTTTCATATTGAAGAAGGCGATAAGATATCCCTTGTTGCGAGAAATGGTACAGGAAAATCCACTTTATTAAAAATATTAGCAGGACAGGAAACCGCAGATAGCGGAAAAGTCTGGGTAAATAAAGATGTTGATGTTGTGCTTTTTGAGCAAGAACCCGTTTTTGATGAAAGCAAATCTATTCTCGACAATATTTTCTT
Source organism: Chitinophagaceae bacterium (assembly GCA_024643655.1). GTDB lineage: Bacteria > Bacteroidota > Bacteroidia > Chitinophagales > Chitinophagaceae > JJ008. Next base: position 46,904 of record JAHEMM010000011.1, read on the forward strand.
TCATAATCATCCGATTATTAATGCTATTAAAGAATTTGAAGCCACCAGTGAAGAAGGAGATGTAGATAAACTGAGTGATGCAATAATAAAAATGGATGACTTAGGTGCCTGGGATTTTGACACCAAAGTAAAACAAGTATTGGGGAAATTAAATATTCATCACCTAAATCAACCAATAAAAACATTAAGTGGTGGCCAAAGAAAAAGAGTAGCATTAGCCAAAACATTGATTGATATAGGTTTTGAGCACAAACATGTGTTACTGATTATGGACGAACCGACTAATCACCTTGATGTAGAAATGGTAGAATGGTTGGAGCATTATCTTGACAAAGAAAATGTTACACTCCTATTAGTAACCCATGATAGGTATTTTCTAGATGCTGTTTGTGATGAGATTTGGGAAATGGATGGCAGTAATTTATATACACATAAAGGTGATTATCAAAACTACCTGGAGAAAAAAGCAGCAAGAATAGAAAGCGAGGCATCCAGTATTGACAAAGCTAAGAATCTATACAGAAAAGAATTGGAATGGATGCGAAAGCAACCTAAAGCCAGAACCACTAAAAGCAAAAGCCGCCAGGATAATTTTTATGTAGTTGAAAAAAAAGCAAAAGAACAAATTGTAGATGACCAATTGCAACTAGCGATGAAAATGAACCGGCTTGGAGGAAAAATAGTTGAATTGAAAAAAGTATATAAGAGTTATGGGGACAAAACCATACTAAAAGGCTTTGATTATACTTTTAAAAAAGGGGAACGAATAGGTATTGTTGGCAAAAATGGAGCAGGTAAATCTACTTTCATAAATATTTTGCAAGGTCTTGAAAAGGCCGATAGCGGAAAGATTAATATTGGTGATACGGTAATTTTCGGGAACTACTCGCAGGAAGGACTTAAAATTAAAACAGATATAAGAGTAATCGAATTTGTAAAAAATATTGCCGAACATTTTCCTTTAGCAAGTGGCGGAACATTAAGCGCAGCTCAATTCTTACAATTATTTTTATTTGATCCGGATAAACAATATACCTATATCAGCAAACTAAGTGGTGGAGAAAAAAGAAGATTGCACTTACTTTCTATTCTGTTCAGAAATCCGAACTTTTTAATATTGGATGAACCGACGAATGACCTTGACTTACCAACATTAGGCGTACTTGAGAATTTCTTAAGTGAATTTCCTGGTTGCTTATTAATTGTATCACATGACCGTTATTTTATGGACCGGCTTGTAGATCATTTATTTGTGTTTCAAGGAGAAGGTGAGATAAAAGATTTTCCTGGAAACTATACATTATACCGTGATACAATTGTTAACGGTTTATTACCGGCTGATAGTAAAGGTTCATTTGTTTCGGGTAAAGATGTAAAGCAAGAAATTACTATTGAAACTACACAACCTGAAAAAAATCAAAAAAGGCAGTTTTCATTTAAAGAAAAAAGAGAATTTGAGTTGCTGGAAAAAGAAATTGAAGACCTTACAAAAGAAAAAGAGCAAGTAACAGATAAACTAAACAATGGCAAAACACCATTTGATGAGTTACAAAAACTTTCCATTCGGATTGGAGAAATTACAAAAGAAATTGATGAAAAAGAATTTCGCTGGCTGGAGCTAAGTGAAATAAAAATATAATTAAATAGGATTATCTGTTTTGTTTTGATGGTTAATTAAAAATAGAAGTTTAACTTTAGCTAAACCTTTCGGCAATCCTAACAAATGATACGCTTATTCCTATTCAATTCCATTCTCTGGATCTCCTTGAATAATCATGCCACTTCAAGCCCTCAGACTACACCATTATCCAAAAAAACAATTCATATCATAGTTGATGAAATGGGTATTATTTCTATAGGCCGAGATACTATATCTAGTGACAATCTTGCCTTATATATTCATAATCGTCTTTATAAAAGTTATTTAGGAACAGGTAAAATGTATGATCAAATCCTGTTTACTAAAGCCAGTAAAAATATTGATGAGTTGGTTGTAGAAGTCATAATTAAGGAGATCAAAGCTGGTCAGCAAAAAGCATTAACCGATTTATGTATCCAGAAATATAAGGACTATTTCGAAAACATCTCCGATCGTCAAAAAGCTAAACTAAGAAAATATTTTCCTGTATTATTTCAAACCAAATACAATTGAATTGCTTTTTATGAAAAAATATTTTCTAATGCTTTTGCTGATGAATTTAATACTATCAGCCTCATCACAAATTGTTAATATTGAAAGTGCCAGAATGCAATCAGACACAATTGGTTGGAAAGGTGGAATGGGAGCAGCTATTTCATTGACACAAAATACTGCTAAAATTTTTCAGTTAAACCTGGATGCCCATCTTCAATATAAAACAAGTCGAAACAGCGGAATCTGGTTTATACTTGGCAATCTTGGATTTTTGAAAATTGGCAACGATAGGTTTGTATCTGATGACCTTCTACATGTACGATATAATAAGAAAGTAAACGACTGGCTTCGCTGGGAAGTATTTGGTCAATACCAGAATAATATTATTACTCAAATTGATTCTAGATTCCTTTTTGGCACCGGCCCAAGATTTAAACTTATCAGTAAAGATAAATTGAGACTGTACGCTGGTTGTTTATTTATGTATGAAAGAGAGAAAGAAAGAACTATACCAACAATAAACCACAGTGATATTCGCAATAGCAGTTATTTCTCTTTAACATGGCTTCCAAGAGATAATATAGAGTTAATTAGTACTACTTATTTTCAGCCATTACTCAATAAAATAAGTGATAACAGAATTCTGAACCAGCTTTCATTTCAAGTAAAAGCAACAACACATCTAGGTCTGGAAGTAAAATGGAATTATTTACATGATCGTTTTCCTGCGGGTAATGCCCCAAGTACAACCTATGTATTCGCCACCGGACTAAGATATAACCTATAAACTATTCAATGAAAGCTGAATATGCTCTTACTCCATAATATTTATATTTCTTAGAATCATATTTAGTTCCACACAATATAGAATGGATAAACCCATTTAACTCCACTTGCTGTGTATGATAGATTCCCCTATTAAGATTTTTTTTAAAATAAAATTGAATTCTTTTATCCTCATTTTTATAAACAATCAAACTATCGGTAATTGATTTTAAAAAATTATAATCTTTCCGGAAATGGGTTAAAAACAAATGACTTCGATACCAGGTGCCTCCAGTTGGTGAAACAATTGATTTGCCATTATACAATGCAATGCTATCATTATAAGCAAAGATATTTAAGGCAGCACCTTTTGTTTGACTTAACCAAGTATAAAATTTTTCATAGTACAAACTATCATACCCATAATCACTATCAAGAAA
>JAHEMM010000156.1 GCA_024643655.1 Chitinophagaceae bacterium
TTTGCACATCTATTGATGGATAAAGATTAGTATTTGTAAGACAACATGTTAAACCACAAAAAGCCTTAATGGACCAAAAAAAAGCGAGGAGGTTCGCTTTTTTTTAAATGGTGCACAACGTTCCTGGTATGGTGTTGTAGCATCCCGCAGGGTGCTATGCACTATACCCATTGTTGTGCTTTCGTTATTTTTTTAGTGTTTTAATTCGACGTCAATGTTTTTTATTATATCCGAAGCCTGTTTATTTATACTTTTCTGACTTACTTCTATTTTCCAATAAAAATGATTTTTCAGACTGCGTAGGAAATACAAAAACGCTTTATCCTGCTTAAGCTCATCATAATCATTCGGGATCATTTCCAGTTCTAAATCTTCAATATTTCCTGTCATTTCCCACTTTTTATAATTTCCTTGCCATAGCGCATTAAACCGTGTGTTAAAAATATTTGAACTGGCGTCTTCAATTAATTGGACATAGCGATCAATATCATCTTTTAATAAGGTGCTGGACCAAGAATAATAAGCAATCAATTTATTTCTCAAACTATCATTAGATATTACATTTAAGTCATTTGATTTTAAGGCATCAAAAACATCACTGTTTATTTTGGGTCTCCAGGTTTGAGTGATTCTTCCAAAATGGTATTTTAAAGAATCTTGATAGGGTAAATCTTGCTCTATGTGATTTAATAGGATGGAGATTGAATTTTTGGTCAAGGAGTACCTATCGGACCTCACTGTATTAAATTCTATATCTGAAATCAAACTTTGTTTAAAATTGTTTAGATATCTAATTTCTTCCCTTTTGAGTTTTTCTTTTTCATTCCAATTGTTAATAGACAGGGCAATTAAAATTCCAATTACCACGAGAATAATTTCTCCTATTGCATATTTAAGGTATTTACCGGTTTTGTTTTCACTCATAAGGTTAAAGCGTATTTTTCTAAAGAATTTTATCATTGGTTGTCGTTATTTAACTTTTTAAATTCTTTTCTTAAAGCCGCCCCATATGATTTAATAAACCCGTTGACCTCATTATTTTCATCAAAAGTCAACTGACCGAAAGTCATATCAGAAAATGTAAAATAGGTTTTTGAAGCTGGAAATAAATAATCTTTTTTGATTATAGTTGAATCATTATTCTTTCGTGTCTGTATTATAAAATTGTTTTCTTCTGTTGCTATGGTAAAGTTATAAAGACTATCTGATGAATAACGTCCGATATAATGTTGAAAGTCATTTATGTCTTTTATAACCAATGTATCTTTCTCTAATTTTAATTGCTCGGTAAGTTTTTTATAAAAGTAAATGCTACCCATAAAAAAAGTTAAAGAACTACGAAAGTAATTTCCAAGGCCGGCATGTTCATATTCACTGACTTCATTTAAATAAAAAGGATCAGTTAAATAATAGTTGATCATCTCATCTGGGTATTCTTGAAAAGAGCTAAAATTATAGAACCATTCTTTCTCTTTTTTTAACATATTGTAAAAATCAAGGTGACTGTTAAAGGCCATTTCATGAGATTTAACAACGAATTCTTTTAAAGGTCCGTAAAGAATTTTTAAATCTTTAACCAGTGAATCCTGTGCAGGTGTAAACTTTCCATCGAAAGCTATTAAATTTTTAAAAGCATCATCCACAATTTGATTATTAATTACGTTCATGATTACCCAAAAATATTTAGGTCTGGTTTTATAATCCTCAGAACTTAATTTTTTATTTAGAATTTTATAAAGTAAAGAATCCTTATCTCTATAATATTCAATAGTACCATTTAATGTATTGATATTTTCTAATAATTCTTTTTGTACCTGTACCAATAAATTATTTGCTTTATCAACAGATTTTCGTTCCTCATTCCAAATATTAATTTGTAATGCAATTAAAATCCCAATGACCACAAGCACAATTTCACCAATGGCGTATTTTAGGTATTTGGTGGTTTTGCCTTCATTGAGAAGGTTTTGGCGGATATTTCTAAAGAATTTTATCATCGGTTAGCGGTTGGTTATAATGAAGCATAAACATTGTTGTGCTTTCGTTATTTAATTTCTGATTTTATGGCTTCAATTAAGCTCAAAGCTTCTTGCTTCAAAGCTTTTAAGTTTCTTGCTTGTGTCCAGTCTAAATTGATTTCCGTCTCCAATTCTGCGCCAAATTGTTTGTCGTTCTTTGCTATTTCCGCAAGTTCATCCAAAGTAACTTTAGAAAATGTACCAATACCCAGTCTTTCTTTTGAACTTCTTATCTTTAACGACGTTTCTTGATTATTCCATCGTTCCGCATCTCTTAGCTCATCAATAGATCCATAATAGTTCTGGATTTTCCTTTTTAATGTTTCATTTCTAATGGTGTAGAACTCCCCGGAATTTATTAGTTCATTATAGGTAGGCCGATTCCCATCAAAAGTCTTCAATCTGGATAATCTGCTATTCGGATTACGGATAGTGTCAATTGCTACTTGACCAGAAATCGAATCTGGCCAACCTATGGATTTTAATTTACCATTCTTTTTAAGAATTCCATGAATAATAATAACTCGCAATTTAGCTGACTCTTTCACATCATCCATTTCTTCTACCTCATTTTCAACATCGCTAATTAGGTTTACAAGTCTGCTTTCGATTCTATTTTGTGTTAATCGATCTTGATTCCAATTATTAATTTGAAGTGCGATGATTATGCCCACTATTACAAGTACAATTTCTCCAATTGCATACTTTAAATACTTTCCAGTTTTATTTTCTTCCATAAGGCCATAGCGTATTTTTCTAAAGAATTTTATCATTGGTTTGTAGGTTGTGTTAATCGAATAATCTCATTGATGTGATTTTCTATGGGTTCTTCCTCTATGGTATTAATAAGATTTTGTAAAAAATTCCGTCGAGCTATAATCATATTTTGAAATTTTATGGTATTTCTGCTGGCCATATTCATTACTGTGTCTTTTCCTGTTAAATCTTGTACATCTCTTAAATAAGCAGAGAAGTCAATCACATAATCTATGTAATATTTTTCATCTTCTTGATAGTCGAGCAAGACATCTTTCCAAGAGACTAGGTATTTCTGTAAATTCTCATCTTGAATTAATTGAAGAGCATTTGAATTGACTGCCGATTCTACAGAACTAGAATATGGATTATAGGTTATGAGTTTTATATCTTTGCTGTATTTGTTATAGGCTGCATGCTTTAACGTATCACTATTCAAAGGAAACAAAGCAACCATTTTTTCCAAGGCATTAAGCCCTCGATAGTTAATAGCCTTTAAAGAATCAAAACTCACTTTATTTTGGATAAAATCTCTGTGGATATTATCTAAAAGTTTACGCTCGCTAATGCGGTCTTTGCGTTCTTGATTCCAGTTGCTTACTTGTAATGCTAGAAGTATCCCAATCATGACCAGCACAATCTCGCCAATGGCATATTTAAAATACTTTCCAGTTTTGTTTTCCGTCAGCAAGTTTTGTCTAATTTTTCTAAAGAATTTTATCATT
>JAHEMM010000012.1 GCA_024643655.1 Chitinophagaceae bacterium
GAAGTGTTGAATTTTCAATTTCCCGAAACTGAAATGGAAGCCTGGCCTGTACAAACAATTCGAACAAGAAAAAATGATGATGAAAGTGTAATAGAACCAGTAGACTTTGATCTGTAATAATCAAAGTTGTATAAATGGATTTTTTACATCATGATAAAAAAGAAAAGTCCAATGCTCTTGTTGGCCCTGTTCCCACCATTGTTGTCTTAAATTCATTGCTTTCTTTCCATCAAAATCATATTTAGCGGCAAACTTATGTTTCATTTGTTGCAATTGTGGTGCATCATCACCACCAAAGAATATTGTTTCATTATCATCTTTAATCCAAATTACCTGATGATAGATTGAGTGGGCACCCGTAATTTCATAAAGAATATAATCATCTATTACACCTTTATCATTTAGTAAAACAACCTGAGAAGAATTTTGCAACCCCATTAATTCATCAGCAATATAAGAAGCCGACCCTTTGCCCAAAGCATATTCCAATTCTTTTTGCTGCACATAATAAGTAGCATTGGGAAATGACAATCTTCTGCCCAACCCCTCTCTTTCAATTGCCAATCCACCTGCATGATCTTTGTGCAGATGCGACATGACAACTTTAGTTATTTCGGAAGGATTGATACTGGCATCCATTAAATTCTGATGCAATTGAAGCGTACCATTTTTTTCAAATCCAAGTCCCGTGTCTAAAAGAATAATGTCTTTTGAAGTAATGACAACGAATGGTTGAATTTCTACTAGCAGGCTTCCCGGAGGTCTGCTTTTAAACTCATCTGCTTTATCATTGAATGGAACAAACTGCTTTGACTTATCAACGGTAAATGTACCTTCGGAGAGTGGAATAATCTTCATAATAAAAGATGCAAATTAACGTAAAACCATTTGCCGGTCTGCATCTAATCTTATTAATATAAAAAGAAGAATTGTAAATGTAAGCAAGGAAGTGCCACCATAACTGATAAACGGCAACGGTATACCAATAACAGGCGCAAGGCCAACTGTCATTCCGATATTAATAGCGATATGAAAAAAGAAAACGCCGGCAACACCATAGGCATAACATCGGCTGAATGTGCTTCGTTGCCGCTCAGCAATAGTAACTATCCGAAAAAGCATGATGAGATACAATCCCAATAAAATTATACTGCCAACAAAGCCAAACCCTTCCCCCACTGTACAAAAAATAAAATCCGTACGTTGCTCGGGAACAAAATCGTAACGGGTTTGTGTAGCGTTTAAAAACCCTTTCCCAAATACTCTTCCGCTTCCAATTGCAATTTTTGATTGACGTACATTATAACTACTTCCACTTTCTTTTTTCTTTTTCGACTCAGCCTTAGTCAGTGTATTATCTTTTTCAACATATGGATTATCCTTACCAAACAAATCATAGATACGTTCTATCTGATGTTTTTGTAATATGTTTTCGAAAATATAAGGCACAGCAAATCGTTGTATTCCTACACATAGCACCCAGAATAATACGATCCGCATTAGTATCGCTTTGTTCCGTTTTATTTGTCTGCGAAAAATATAAATGATCAATGCTGCAATTGTCGTAAGAATAATCGCCAGTGTATTTGGATCGATGATAATTGTTGCCACTATTAATGCCGCTACCGCAAACCCAATTAACAATATAATAGAAGGTAAACCTTCTCTATACATTACAATAAAAAAAGAAAAATAGACCAACGCCAACCCGGTTTCGCTTTGAAGAATAGTAAGCGCTGCTGGCAATAATGCAATTCCGGTTGCAATCATTTGAGAGCGGATTCTGGTAAAATCTGTTTCTGGCCTTGATAAATATTTTGCCAATGCCAATGAAACAAATATTTTACAAAACTCTGCGGGTTGAAAGTTAAAGGCACCCATTTTAATGATCGACTCCGTTCCTTTGATCTTGGAATGAAAAGGAAAAACAATCAGTAATAGAAAAATTCCAATAGCATACCATAAATTAGCAGTGGCTGAAAAAAACTTGCTATCCGTTAGTAAAATAAAAAAAGCAATGACCGCCCCTGTCAAAAAAAAGAAAAACTGTTTACTATAGTCCGTTTTAAAACCAAGAAAAGTTTGAATAATGGCATCCCCTTCTTTATATGTAGCCGCAAATATGGCCGTAAGACCAACTGCAACGAGTAGCAGATAAATCCAGATTAAACTCCAATCTATCCCTTTAGACAATGCAGGATTTTGTTGTTTCATGATACTTTCTGAACTACAGGTTTACGAAAATATTTTTCTACTGGTATAATTATAGCAGTTTCGGTAACTTTTTTCATTGGTATAGGCATTCTTCCTGGAACTTCTTTTACCGGACTATTCATTGCTCTTAAATACTTCTTTATATAAGCACTATCCTTAGTTGTTTTAAACCATTTGTATGCCCGAATGGAGTCTTCTTTATATTGTACCCGTTTGAAATATGCAGGCATTAAATTTGCTTTTGATATCCGTTCAAGATCTGCTTCACTCTTTTTCATCAATGTATCGTTGATATATTTTTCCAGTAATATTCTAGAAATTGGACCTGCCCAGGTAGAACCAAAGCCAGCATTTTGAACAAATACTGCAATCGCAATTTTAGGATTTTCTTTAGGGGCAAAACAAACAAACATCGAATTATTAGGCAATTTAATTCTCCTGCCATCCAGTATTGTATAATTCTCCGCCGTTCCGGTTTTTGCACAAACATCAATACCTGGAATTTGCGCTACTCTTGCCGTACCAAATTTCACTACATCATTCATGCCTTCAATTACTGCAGTATAAGCCGTATCAGAAATCTGAGTAAAGACATTATGCCTTTTTCTGAATTTATTAAGCAATGTAGAGTCATCATCTGTCTCTCCATCAATCTTATCTACAAAATGTGGCGTAAAATAATAACCTCTGTTTGCAACGATACACATGGCATTGGCCATTTGTAAAGGAGTGGTCAGCATTTTATCCTGTCCGATTCCCAATGTAAGATTAGTACAAGATGTCCAACGGCCATTATTCTCTTTATTATATACAGAGGTATCAGGTATATTTCCTTTGTTCTCATTAGGTAAATCAAGCCCTAATTTAACGCCGAGACCAAATGCATTCATATATTCTTTCCATTTAAGGTATCCCAGTTTTACATTTCTATATTTAGGGTTGTCTACCGCTAATCTATACACATGGGCATAATATGCATTACAAGAGTTTGCAATGGATAAGCGAACATTTGCAGCATGACCTCCCCCGGAGTGCGTACAAGCTGGTTTACCATGGCCACATAATGTATATCTTCCTCCACAAGGATAACCATAAGAAGGAGTAATCACACCTTCGTCTAATGCAACCAATGCACCCAACGGCTTGAAAGTTGAACCTGGTTCATACCTTCCGCCAATGGCCCTGTTGAGCATCGGGCCTGTAACATCCAACACTAATTTGCTGTAGTTTTTACTTCCATCCGGACCAGTAAGATCATTAGGATCATAATTAGGGCCAGAGACCATTGCTAAAATTCCACCTGTTTTAGGATCAATTGCAACTAAGCCTCCAACTTTATTTGACATGAGCTTTTCGGCCAATTGTTGCAATTCAATATCGATTGATGTTTTCAATCCTCTTCCTGCTATTGATGCAGTATCAAAAGAACCATTTTCATAATGCCCAACCAATCGGTTTTTATTATCTTTTATCATATACTGAACACCTCGCTGCCCCATCAACACATCTTCATAATATGACTCCAATCCAGTTTTACCAATATAATCTCCCTGCTTATAAAAATTTCCTGACCGTTCAATATCTCTTGCATCGGCTTCCCGGATATAACCTAATATATGTGCAGCTGCATTAAACGGATATGTTCGTAAAGGCCTTTCTACCAAATTGAACCCTGGATACTTCCAGCTATTTTCTTCAAATCTTGCTTGGATGTCTTTCGTCAAAAGTCCTTTAAAAATAGATGGGCGTACAGGGCCGTTCTTAAACCTTGCGTCGTTCACCCTTTGAATAAACTCTTCAATAGTAATTCCCATTAACTGGCAAAAATCTAATGTATCAATACCCTTTATCTCTGAAGGAGTAACCATCAGATCATAAATGATTGTATTATTTAAAATAGCTCTTCCTTTTCTGTCAAAAATAATCCCCCGTTCTGGATAATCTACTTTAGCAAAAACTGCATTATCCATAGCAGCTAGCTGGCGATGTCTTCCATCAATGATTTGCAGATAAAAAAGCTGGGCAATAATAAAGATAAATGCTACCAGAAATATAATACGTATGACCTTACTTCTTGATTGATTAAAAACAGACATGGAGCGACTAAAAACTAAGTAGTGAGAATGAGAAAATAAATAATTTGAAATCTTTTACAAAGTACGAAATAGAAAAGGCGGTTTCCAAATCTAATTGCCAATAAAATATATATTTAAGAAAATATTTTATCCTAAATCGGAAATTTTTAATTCATCAGGCAGTATTCGTTCTGAATTTTAATTTTCGTGGGAATAATAACTCGACAGTAATGATGAGGAGCATACTGATACCAGTAGTGGAAATAACTTTTATAATAAAATCAAGAAAGCTGCCGAAACTAAGCCATTGTAAAAACACCATATAACCATGGTGTAATAACGTAAGCACAAAAATATAGACGAGATAAGGAGTCCAAAGCATGGCTTTTGGTGATGGTTCCCGGTAATTAAATTCTGAAGAGTCTTTTGGTGTAAGGATGGTGATTAAAAAAGGGCGGACATAAGCTATTAACAGGCAAGCGGCAGCATGTAAGCCTGGTGTCATAGTAAAATAGTCAAGTGTAAGCCCGGTAAGAAAACCGATAATAAGCAACCATTGTCTTGAAACGGAGAAAGGAAGCCACAATAAAAAAATGAAATATAGATAAGGCGTAATAAAACGATGTAGATGCGGAATTTTATTCAGCAAAAACACCTGTATCAAAATGAATACAGCGAATCGTACAATATTTCTTAGTAAGTCACTCACTTTTTAGCATTTTTAGGATCTTCAATCTTCTTCTTTGTATCCTTGTTCAGCTTTATTTGTTCTTCGTATTGGATATTCTCCACTACAAAAACCTGTTGCAGATTATAAAACCTGGCTCCGGGTTTTATTTTCAAAACGTAAAAATTAGTACTCTTATCTGTAACTACCTCTGCTATGGTGCCTAACATATATCCCGGAGGGAAATTATAAGAGTATGTACTTGTTAAGACAGTGTCCCCTTTTTTAATTTCAATACTTTTGGGAATTCCTTTGAGTGTAAGTAATCTGGGGTCTTTACCATCCCAATCTACTGTACCAAAATCTCCTGTTTTCTTAAGTGATGCATTAACTTTTTGCTGCACATGTAATAAACTCATAACCTGACAAAAGTTCGGACTCACATTTACTACCACACCCACTGCACTTCCATCTGAACTAAGCACTGCCATATTATCCTTTATACCATGGTTGGAACCACGATTCAATTGCAAATAGTTTTTCTGACTGTTGACGGTATTATAAATCACAGTTGCGGGTCTGAAATAATAACGTCGGTAATTACCTAATGTGTCTGAAGGAATAGTATCCTGTACAATTTTCATTGTCGTATCAACAACATTAAAATTTTGGGACAGCAAATTCATTAAAGAGTCGTTCATTTTATGCACTCTTCTATTTTCTTCCTGAAGAGTAAAATAATCTTCCACTTTATTGTATTTGGAATTTACCCAGCCGGTAAACTCATTGGCTACACCCAATCCTTTTGCTTTGTGAAATCTATTATAGGTAAATAAAAACCATAATGCCATCCCTTGTAGAAAAAGGAATGTAAGTAAGGTTCTGTACCGTCGTATAAAGAGAAATATGTTCCGCATACCCCTAACCCCAAAAAGGAAATTTATTTAAAGTCGTTATAGTTTGAATCTGCACCAACTCTTGAAAATAATATTAACGGAATCTTCTTAAGCCCCTACCTCTGAAGGGTTTGGGGAGGCCTATCTCATTACAAATGGATATCTGCTATAGTTTTTCAGTGCAATTCCTGTTCCCCGAACCACACTTTTCAATGGGTCGTCAGCAATATGTACAGGTAATTTAATTTTATTGCCCAATCTTTTATCCAAACCTCTCAATAAAGCACCTCCACCAGTAATATAAAGACCACGTCGATAAATATCTGCAGCCAATTCAGGTGGGGTTTGCTCCAACGCTTTCAAAATTGCCTCTTCAATTTTAAAAATACTTTTATCCAACGCTTCGGCAATTTCCTGATAACTCACCATAATTTGCTTTGGAATACCTGTTACAAGGTCACGACCATTTACAGGAAAATCATCAGGCGGGTTATCAATATCCTTCATTGCAGCACCTACCTGTATTTTAATTTGCTCTGCCGTACGTTCACCAATCAATAAACTATGGTAACGACGTAAAGCTTCCATGATATCAGCCGTAAATTCATCACCTGCTATACGGATTGACTGATCACAAACAATTCCAGCAAGGGCAATTACAGTAATTCCTGTAGTACCACCTCCGATATCGATGATCATATTACCAACTGGCTCTTCTACATCAATACCAATACCCAAAGCCGCAGCCATTGGCTCATGAATTAAGTAAACTTCTTTAGCCCCAGCCTGTTCAGCACTGTCTCTTACTGCTCTTTTCTCTACTTCTGTGATTGACGATGGAATACAAATCATCATTCTCCAGCTTGGGGGAAATAATGGCTTTTTAGGATAAACCAGCTTTATCAACTCTCTTATCATTAACTCGGCAGCGTTGAAATCCGCTATCACACCGTCTTTCAGCGGACGAACAGTACGAATGCTTTCATGGGTTTTTTCATGCATCATTAATGCTCTTTTGCCCACAGCCAGTACTTCTTTTGGATTATTGCGGTTCAAAGCAACAATACTCGGCTCGTTCACCACTACTTCATCATTATGTATAATTAAGGTATTTGCTGTACCCAGATCTATTGCAATTTCTTGTGTAAACCAGTTAAAAAGTCCCATTAATTTCTGTTGTATTTACCTTTCTACCGTCAGAAAGGTTGACGACAAAGGTGAAGGAAAATATTTGAATAATCAAGCCAAAACCTTGCCAGATACGGTTTTTTTTCTATGTCGATTTTCTCTATATCAAATTGCAAATTTCTTCTTACAATTTATTTTCAATAAATCAATCCTCTACTGCAAATTACAGACCGACTTTTAATGATCATAATTGAACTTATTTGTAAATCCAATTGAATAACTTCATTGTATGCGGATCATTTCAAAAACTGTTCTGATATTATCATTGGTAAGTTTGTTTGCAGATATAGCAAGCGAAATGCTATATCCGGTTATTCCGGTTTACCTTAAAGAAATTGGCTTTAGTGTTTTATTAATAGGCATACTAGAAGGTGTTGTAAATTTTACCGCGGGCATTAGTAAAGGCTATTTTGGAAAACTAAGTGATGAAAAAGGAGTTCGTTTACCATTTGTAAAACTCGGTTACTTATTAGGCGCAATATCAAAACCATTGATGGCTGTTTTTGTATACCCTGTATGGATTTTTTTTGTACGAACAATTGACCGCTTAGGCAAAGGAGTAAGAACTGCCGCAAGAGATGCCTTACTTTCACAAGAAGCTACCAAAGCAACAAAAGCAAGGGTATTTGGTTTTCATCGGGCAATGGATACAGTGGGTGCCGCCATCGGACCCGTATTGGCGTTGTTGTTCTTATTTTTCTATCCCGGTGATTATAAAACACTTTTCTACCTCGCTTTTATTCCAGGCATTATTTCCATTCTTCTTATTTTTTTATTGAAAGAAAAAAAACAACCTGTTTCAACGTTAGGTAAAGGAAATTTCTTTTCCTTTTTTAAATACTGGAAAATTGCAACGCCTGCATTTAGAAAAGTAGTACCGGGGTTATTGCTATTTGCATTATTCAATAGCTCCGATATTTTTTTATTACTGATAACTAAGGAAACAATTGGCGAGAATACTTTGACAATTGTAGGAGCAACGTTTAACGCTGATACCATCACTATTGGTGCTTATATTTTTTATAACCTTATTTATGCTGCCGCATCCTATCCTATGGGTGTTTTAGCAGACAAACTTGGTTTTAAAAAAATTATTCTTTGTGGATTTGTATTGTTTGCAATAGTTTATGGCGGGTTTGCATTCAACCCTTCCATTGGTGCAATATTTATCCTCTTTTCGTTGTATGGAATTTATGCTGCCGCTACGGAAGGTGTCATCAAAGCATGGATCACCAATTTGGCACACAAAGAGAACACAGCTACTGCCATTGGTTTTTATACCAGTTGTGAAAGTATTTGTGCATTGTTTGCCAGTATTATAGCTGGCGCATTATGGACAAATTTTGGAAGCACAACAACTTTTATTGCTACTGCCTGCATTAGCCTCATCGTTTTTTTATATTTTCTTTTGAGGTACAGAACTATAGAAACTGAATAGTCAACTTTTTTTGATTGCAATAATCTTTGGCACAAAAATGGTATTAGTTGAGTAATTATTTTTATTCTTCCACCAAAAAACCATTTATGAGATCGCTTATCTTAATAACAACAATTATTTTATTTACACTTTCGACAAATGCACAAAGTAAAAGCACAAATAGCTCATCCTATCAAACAGCATTGGGTGTAAAAGTTTGGGATGGCGGAGGTATCTCCTTTAAACATTTTGTAAACGGCAACAATGCATTAGAATTGATCGGTTATTTCTGGAACAAGGGCACAAGGGTTACCGGACTTTATGAAATACATGGACCAATTAATGGTGCAACGGGTTTGCAATGGTATATCGGACCAGGGGCACATATAGGCTTTTATAATACTAAAAATGGCGATGGTGTTTTTGCAGGTATTGATGGTGTACTTGGATTAGATTATAAATTTAAAGGGGCGCCCATTAATATGTCGCTGGACTGGCAACCATCGTTTGAATTTGGTGACAACCGTGGCTTTTATGGCAATTGGGGTGGATTGGGAATCAGATATACTTTTTAATAAGTATCGAATCAGAACTTTTAATACGTCACAATAGTTTATTGTTAGGCCTTATTTAGATTCCAAATCCCAGTTGCTTTTCAATTTCAACAGGTAATGCAGGTAATTTTCTTCGTTCAATGAGAAAGCTATTGAGCTGTGCTATCTCTTTAAATATATAATGTTTGTCTGCAGCAGCTTTTAAATAATCTTTTCCGGTACTTCCTCCTGTACCAATCCGCATACCAATCATACGATGTACCATATTCATATGGCGATGACGCCAGCTACTCAGTTGTTCGTCAATTTCCAACAATGCATTCAATAATTGAAACGGCAATTGCAACAATGGATAGCCACGATATAACATGATGAATAAAGCAGCCCTGCAAGCTGCCGGAGATAATGTTCTGTCTTTAGTAGTATTGTTGTTATTAAAAACCTCTTCAAATGCTGACAAGTTATTTCTCTCTGCTTCGGCTAAACTTTCCTGATACACTTTTTTATAATTATCCCAGAATGGATTATCAGCACCTTCTTTTAAAAAGGGCATTCGCTCCAACCAGGTATTCAAAAGCTGCAATAAAGAGTTTCCACTTTCTGCTTTTTTAATAATATCTACATGCTCTGTTTTTAATTGAGCTGTATAATACTCTTTGCCATGTCGTTGCTCAAACTTCAATCCCAGCTTGGCTTCCAGTTCTTTAAACTGCCAGCTTTGAAAACCCGATGCAGGGCGTAGCATATCTCTAAAATCCAGAAAGTCCATGGAAGTCATCGTTTCCATAATATCGATCTGATGCACCAGCACTCTTAAAATAGTAACACAACGATTTAACCGATGCACAACGGTTTGTAATTCTGGTGAATTATCATTTAATGCCGGCTTACTCATGATGCCGACTATAGAATCAGCTTCGTAATGCAGTTGTTTGAACCAAAGTTCATATGCCTGATGAATAACGATGAATAACATTTCGTCATGCGCAGGCATTTTATGTTTATCACTTTCGGGATACTGTGCGTTAAGGATTTTATCTAATTGCAGATATTCGTGGTAATGTACTTCCATTAGTAAATTGGCTTAGTGAATCGTTAGCTGCAAATTAACGATTATTATTATCATTCAAATTCGTATCCAATATCATGGCGATAGGCCATGCCATTAAAAGATATTTTTTTCATCTCTTCTTTAGATATTTCTACGGCATCAAATATCGAACGGCCATAAGAGGTTATACAAAATACACGGCCTCCATTAGTAACTACTTTTTCATTTTCAATTGTAGTGCCCATGTGATAAACCATACTATCTTCTTGATTAACATTTTCAATCCCCATTATTTCATACCCTTTAGTATACTCTCCGGGATATCCACCGCTAACAGCAACTACTGTACACACTGTTCTGGAATCTGTTTCAATTGTTATTGCATCTAATTTTTGCTCATTTACAGCTATAAACAATTCAACCAAATCATTTTTTAACCTAGGCATTACTACTTCAGTTTCCGGGTCACCCATTCTGCAATTATATTCAATCATATAAGGCTCTCCCTTATCAATCATAAGTCCAAGAAAAATAAATCCCTTGTATGCCAACCCTTCGCTTTCCAATCCTGAAATAGTTGGCTTCACCACTTGATCTTCAATTTTTTTCATCAACACATCATTGGCAAATGGAACAGGACTTACTGCTCCCATACCACCGGTATTAGGTCCAGTATCACCATCTCCTATCCTTTTATAATCTTTAGCTTCAGGAAGTATTACGTAATTCTTCCCGTCTGTTAATACAAAAACAGACATTTCTACTCCCTGCAAAAATTGCTCTATCACTACTTTTTTTCCAGCATCGCCAAATTTTGCTCTCTGAATCATTAATTCAAATTCTGCTAAAGCTTCCAACTCATTATTACAAATTACAACCCCTTTTCCTGCGGCCAATCCATCCGCTTTCATTACAATTGGTAAGGAATGACTTTGTATATAGTTTGTCCCCTCCTGATAATTCTCCAACGTAAATTCTTTATAAGCAGCTGTTGGAATATTATGCCGCATCATAAATGCCTTTGCAAAAGCTTTACTTCCTTCTAACCGGGCACTATTTTTTTCAGGGCCAATAACTGCGATATTTTTTAAATCGGGAGAATTTTTGAGAAAATCAGTAATTCCATTTACCAAAGGATCTTCGGGACCAACCATTACCATGTCTATTTTTTCATCAATACATGATTTTTTTATTGCCTCAAAGTCATTTACTCCAAAAGGAAGATTGGTACCACATTTTGATGTACCAGCATTACCTGGAGCAATAAATAATTTTTTACAAAGTGGGCTTTGGGAGATTTTAAGTGCAATAGCATGTTCTCTTCCGCCAGATCCGAGTAGTAATATATGCATAAGTAAAGGATAGTTAGCTAAAAGGAGTTGCGAATATCGGTTGTATCCATTAAAGAATTTTGAAAAAGTTTGAGGTTGCGTAAATTTCTGTATTTTGTACACCTCTAAGGAAGAGGCAAGCAAATGCTTTTCCTCAAATAACTCTGATTTATCAACTAAAAAAATTGTATGGATCAAAATGTAAAAGCTGCCAAACATCCAAAAGGATTAATGGTCTTATTCTTTACCGAAATGTGGGAACGTTTTGGTTACTACCTGATGGTTGGCATTTTATTATTGTATTTGACAGATACCACTACCGGTGGAAAAGAAATGACAAGAGGTATGGGAGTAGATGTAGTAGGTACATTTATTGCTTTAGTTTACCTAACTCCATTTATCGGGGGCCTTATTGCTGACAGGTACCTCGGTTATCTGAAATCAATTTTTATTGGAGGGTCGATGATGGCTGCAGGCTATCTGGGATTAGCATTGCCAGGTGATTTGGCAATGTATGTTTCTTTAGGTTTGATAATTATAGGTAATGGATTTTTCAAACCAAACATTTCTGTACTACTTGGTAATTTGTATAATAAAGAAGAACTAAAACCACTAAAAGATAATGCATACAATATCTTTTATATGGGAATCAACATCGGAGCACTCTTCTGCAATTTCGTTGCTGCTTATTTACGTAACGCTTATGGTTGGGGATATGCATTTGCCGCTGCAGGTGTTGGATTGATCATTGGTTTGATCTGGCTTGCGATTAAAGTAAAACATGTAAAAGAGGCAGATGTAAAAAAACCAATGGAGCCAGGAGATATGCCAATGTCTAAAATTTTTGGTTCTGTTTTTCTACCCATGATTGTTTTCGGAATTATTGGATGGATAATTCCAGGAAATATTATGAATTCTGACTCAAACGATGCATTCGTATTCGCCTGTATTCCTGTAGTCTTCTTCTACGTTAATCTTTGGAGAAAAGGAAATGAACAAGATAAAAAAGGTATTGGTGCTTTATTATTCATATTCACTGTCTCTATAATTTTTTGGACGATTTATAATCAAAACTCAACAGGGCTTACTATCTGGGCTGAAACACATACTGACAGACAAATAACTTCTGTTTTAGAAGGACCTGCCAGTAAAATAGATATGGTTCAAAAAATTTCAGCAGAGCCTTATGAAGTTGTAAAAGTTGACCAATACTTAAGACCTGTTGTTGATGCTGATGGCAATCCTATAAAAGAAATGGGACCTGATCCTTATCTTAATAATTTACAAAAAGACCGATGGCCAGCACCGGGTGAGGAACTGAAACTCACTAATGCAGAATTATATCAATCGATCAATCCATTTTTTATAGTATTTCTTACTCCTTTGCTATTAGGCTTCTTTGCTTATTTAAGTAAACGAAAAAAAGAACCTTCCACGATGAGTAAGTTTGGATACGCATTAATTATTGCCGGATTAAGTGCATTGGTAATGGTATTTGCCGTTATGTCAGTACCAAGTATTTATTTATACAAAACTGCAGGTATATGGCTTGTGCTAACATATTTTGTTTTCACCATCAGCGAAATATTTTTAAGTCCAATCGGCTTATCATTGGTATCTAAATTATCTCCTCCACGATTAACGGCATTGATGATGGGCGGCTGGTTCCTTTCAACATCACTTGGCGGAAAAGTAGCTGGTGTAATGGCCAGTTTTTGGGATAAAATACCAGATAAAAGATTATTCTTCGGCATCATTGCGGTAGCAGCTGTTCTGGGCGGTCTTTTAATATTCAGCAAAATCAAAGGATTAAACCAGATTGTAAAGGATAAAACAGGCTCTGTTTAATAATATTAACCGAATTTCAAAAGGTGGCTCGCAAAGCCACCTTTTTTATTTACTTTCATCCCCACTAAAATAAACTTGATGGAAAATCTTAATCAATCTACATCACACCCAAAAGGTCTTTATGTTTTATTTTTTACCGAAATGTGGGAACGTTTTGGTTATTATCTGATGCTAGGAATTTTTGCTTTGTACATGTTGGATAGCACGCAAAATGGCGGAATGGGCTTTTCAGCATCTAAAAAATCTGACATCTATGGCACTTATCTCGGTCTCGTTTATTTAACACCGTTTATTGGAGGTTTACTTGCTGATAGAATTCTCGGTTATAGAAAAAGTATAATCATCGGCGCCTTGTTGATGGCAGCAGGATATATTGGTCTGGCGTTGCCTGGAGAAACAACTTTTTATCTTTCTCTTCTACTCATCATACTTGGTAATGGTTTCTTTAAACCCAATATTTCAACACTTGTAGGTAACCTTTATAATAAACCAGAGAATCAGCATAAAAAGGATGCCGGTTATAATATCTTTTATATGGGTATTAATATCGGTGCATTTGTCTGCAATTTCGTAGCTGCGTATATGCGTATCAATTATGGGTGGGGATATGCTTTTGCCGCCGCAGGTGTAGGTATGTTGATAGGTCTTGTTTGGTTTATGGCAGGCATGAAGCATGTTAAAGATGTAGATATTATTAAGCCAACAACAAAAGAAGATATCCCTTTAAAGAAAATCCTTGCTGTTGTTTTTATACCTGTAATAATTTGTGGCATATTGGGTTGGTTTATTCCCGGTAATATTTTTGGCAGCGATAGCAATGACGCATTCTTGATTGGATGTGCTCCGGTAGTTGCCTATTATATATCGCTTTGGTACAGGGCCACACCAGAAGATAAAAATCCACTGGCGGCTTTGTTAACTGTTATGGGATGTGTGGTGGTATTCTGGGCCATTTTCCATCAGAATGGTGATGCATTGACTGTTTGGGCAAAAGATTATACCGACAGAAAAATCCCTGCAGCAGTAGTTGGTGCTGCAGATAAAGTGGATCTGGTACAAACGGTTAATTATCATGAATCAATTAATTATAATAAGGAGGAATTTGACTCTTATTTAACTGGTTTAAAAAATGAGAAAGATTCATTAGTAGCTGCCGGAAATAAATCTGCCGCTGATGAAGTTTCAAAAACAATTGCTATACGGGATAATTCAAGAGAGTACTTTACCAATTTGTCTGAAGATAAACGGCCAGAAAAAGGTAAGGATCTCAAATTAATTTCGACAGAATTATTTCAATCCATCAATCCGTTTTGGGTAATTGTATTAACACCTTTGGTAGTCGGCATCTTTGGTTTTATGCGACGGAAAGGAAAGGAACCATCTACGCCTGCAAAAATTGCTATTGGATTATTGATTACTGCACTTTCTGCATTGGTAATGGTAGCCGCTGTAAAATCCATTAACACTTCTACGGATAAAGCTTCGGCAATTTGGCTATGGGCTAGTTATGGAGTCATAACTATTGGAGAATTATGTCTTTCCCCGATGGGCTTATCATTGGTTTCAAAACTAAGTCCGCCGAGATTAACATCGTTAATGATGGGAGGCTGGTTCTTATCTACCAGTATCGGAAATAAACTATCAGGAATACTTTCTGGTTTATGGGAAGGATATGAAGACAAATCTAATTTCTTCCTCACCAACTTCTTCATTGTAATAATTCCAGCCATTGCACTCTTTGTATTATTAAGATGGCTCAACAGGGTAATGAAAGAAAAAGGAGTGAAATAATAAATTGATTATCTATTTTTAAGAGCCGGAACATTCCGGCTCTTTTTTTATTTTCAAATTATGGAAGCAACAACTGATCATTTACAACAAAGCAATAATAAGCAGCCAAGGCAACTCTACCTTTTATTTTTTGCCGAAATGTGGGAACGGTTTTCATTCTATGGAATGAAAGCATTGCTGATTGCTTACATGGTGAGTGAATTAAACTATGATGATCCAAAAGCTTATGCAATTCTGGGCTCTTATGCTGCATTAGTTTATACCATGCCAATGTTTGGCGGTTTTATGGCCGATAAATTTATCGGGTATCAGCGTTCGGTAATGTTTGGCGGCATATTAATGACATTGGGTCATTTTATATTAGCTCTGCCAACTGACTGGAGTTTCTTTTACGGTATGGCTTTTATTATTTGTGGTAATGGTTTTTTCAAACCAAATATTTCAAGCCTTGTAGGTACTTTATATGCTGAGAATGACCCTAAAAGAGACAGTGGGTTTTCCATTTTTTATATGGGTATTAATATCGGTGCAGCCATCGGCGGTTTTTTATGTGCTTATATAGCCAAAGAGTTCAATTGGCATTATGGGTTTGGATTAGCAGGAATTTTTATGGCACTCGGCTTCGTTGTTTTTGTTTATGGGAAAAAAACATTAGGAGAAAAAGGCTTACCACCCGACCCAGAGATTTTAAAAAAGCCAGTATTTTCTTTCTTAAAACCAGAACATCTTATTTATGGCGGAACATTATTAATCATTCCATTGGTGGTTACCTTGTTTCATCAATATCACATGATGGATTATATCATGTTCGGTCTTGGAATCGTCGCATTAATCTATGTACTCTCCGTTGGAATGAAAATGGAAAAAGAGCCGAAACTTAAATTATTTGCTGCGCTTATTATGATCATTTTCTCAGTAGTATTCTGGGCAATCTATGAACAGAATGCAGGATCTATGAACCTACTAGCAGAAAGAAATGCAAAAATGGAATTATTTGGTATAGATCTGCCAGAACTATCCATGAATAATTTTTTACCTCCCGGATGGGTGATAATATTAACGTTGATTGTAGCTCCACTTTGGCCTTGGTTAAATAAAAGAGGAAAAGAACCTAGCACACCCATGAAGTTTGCATTATCATTTATTTTCCTTGGATTAGGTTTCTATGTTTTCTATCTTGGATGCATAGCAAATGAAAGCACAGGTATCGTTCCGTTATGGCCTTTTTTATGGGGTTATTGCTTTATCATTCTCGGAGAACTTTGCTTATCCCCAATTGGTTTATCTATGGTAACAAAACTATCTCCTGCAAAAATGGTTTCGCTGATGATGGGTATCTGGTTTTTTGCTTCTGCCATTGGAGAATTTCTGGCAGGTAAGATTGGCGCATTGATGAGTGTACCTGAAGAAGTACTTGCAAAAAATGACCCTGTACTCTCTTTACCGTACTATGCAGATGTTATTCAAAAGATAGGTATTGCCTCTGCTGTAATTGGGGTTCTATTGATCTTTACAGTACCATTTTTAAAACGCTGGATGGGAAATGTAAAATAATAAAATGGTCTCGTTTAAAACGAGACCATTCAGTTTTCGGGTACGAATCCTTATGAGTTATTAAATAAAATCCAGGTGTTCATATTGTTTCATCAATATTGATTTATCATCAGCCTTCAGCCATTTATTCAATACGGTAGCATACACATTTTTAAAATCCACATTGTATTTCAAATCGCCTTCATTTAAATCATTGAGATCTGGCATTGCATTCAATACACCTTTTTGCTTTAATCCGCCACTGATCATAAACATATTATTTGCAGTGCCATGGTCTGTTCCATTACTTGCATTCTGTTGCACCCTTCTTCCAAATTCAGAAAAAGTGAATAATAATACGTCTTCAAATCGATGTTGCTCTTTCAAATCTTTTACAAAGGCTTTTATAGCATCATTCATTTCGGTAAACAAACGATTTTGCTGTCCTTCCTGATTGATATGCGTATCAAAACTTCCCAAGGACACATAATATACTTTTGTATTAATTTCCGAATAAATCAAAGAAGCAATTGTCTTTAAGCTATTACCAAGTCCTGTTGTAGGATATGCTGCATTAGTTGGATGCAGTCTACTTTGCTTAAAAATATAATCGGCACTTGATAACGTTTCTGCTACCGTTTTATATAAATAATCAACCGGTTGTTCACCAACTTCTTTATTATGATGCTGCAATATATCTCTGAAGAACTTTTCATTGGCCGTTCCATATAGTCGTCTGGGATCTTTTACGGCTATTCCCTTCATCTCCTCACCCTTTAATGCAAGACTTAGCACATCATCAAGCTCAATAGCTTGTGTTGGTTTATCACAACCTTTGCATTGTGAATCCAGATATCTACCCATCCAACCGTTGGTCC
Source organism: Chitinophagaceae bacterium (assembly GCA_024643655.1). Taxonomy (GTDB): domain Bacteria; phylum Bacteroidota; class Bacteroidia; order Chitinophagales; family Chitinophagaceae; genus JJ008. The sequence goes on from JAHEMM010000012.1 coordinate 17,444, forward strand.
AGTATTCATTACTATCACTTGCAGTGTGCCAGATATCCATACTTCTAAAATGCGACCGATCAGGATTAGGATAACCAACATTATTTAAAATCGAAAGACTTCCATCGTCATATAATTCTTTTAATCCTTTTAAGGCAGGATTCAAACCCACTTCGTCCGTTAAAGCCAATGTCTTGTCTTTTGTAATACCCAATTTAGGTCTTGCTTTATAATATAAGTCATTCCGAAAAGGGATTACTGTGTTTAACCCGTCGTTGCCGCCACTTAACTGAAGAATCACTACTACTTTATTACCAGGCATTACCAGGCTATTATTTTCAAAAGCTTTTAAAAACTTTGGTACAAGCATCGATGCTGTTGCAAGTGATCCTATCTGAATAAATTCTTTACGTTTAATTACCATAATTTAAGCTTTGAGCTTTTAGCTGCGAGTTTCGAGAATAGTCTTTAAACTAATGGCTCGAAGTTCACAACTCGTAGCTATTTTAACACAATTGATATTCTGGTGTACTCATAATTTGCAATGTCGCAGTCCTTATAAAATTCTGCCTCCCTGTCTGATCAGTATATTGCTTAATCAGATCTATGCTTACTCTTGACTTTACCTGCAATAATGTTTTCGAAATCTCTTCTCCCAGTTTTTCTCTTATTACTGATTCATATTTTTTTACATATTGCTCCCAATCTACATCTGCATTAATTATCTGGCGACGCATTCCTGCATTTGCACCTGCTACTTGCTTACTAGCGGTTTTATTATTCGCTTTCTTTTCTACTGCCTTCATCCCCATCATTATATCATCATCATCTTTTGCGTTCACATTCATTTCATCAATATCATTTATAAGCTTTGGAATCCTCATCCGCATCATTAATGAAGAGCTATCAATCCAGGCTTTACCACCAGGCCATCCAGCAACATTTGGTGGATAGAATAACAATTGACCTAATACTCTTTGTAAAAGCATTAATGCTTCTTCATTCTCCAATTTCATTGGTAACATGCGTTGAATACCTACTAATAATTCAACCGGTGATTTGATATTCGCTCCTATATTTTTCTCATCATAAAACCAATCACTAGTAAAAATATCTTCCATTAATGGTGCTATTTCATAATCACTTTTATGAAAACGATTGGCCAGCCATTCTACTTTCGATTCATCAACTTTTTCATTTACAAAAAATTTATACAACTTTCTGGTTATATAACGGGCAGTTTCCATTTTATCTAACAAAATGTCAAGCACATCTCCCCCGTCAAAATTTCCAGATTTACCCAACACCGTTTTATTGCCAAAGTCATGTTGAAAACGACGAAAAACATATTCACCTTTTACATTGGAAGACCAACCGGTAAATGCTCTAGCCGCTTCCTTTACATCCTGCTCCGTATAATTGCCTCTGCCAAGTGTAAATAATTCCATTACTTCTCTCGCAAAGTTTTCGTTGGGATGATCTTTTCTATTCTGTTGGTTATTTAAAAAATTCAGCATAGCTGCTGATTTAGAAATCTCTTTAAGCATTGTTCCAAAATTGCCCAATGCATTTGTTCTGATAGTATCCAATAATCCTTGTTGATAAAATACATTCAGATTGCGACAGGCAAAATGACCATGCCAGAAGAAAGCCATTTTTTCCCTAAGCTGTGCTGCTGAGTTAACCATTTCATGCATCCAATACATATTGAGGTTTCGAACACCTTCCCTGCTCATTTGCTGCCGTTTCTTTTTTTCATCTGCAGGTATTTCTTTTTTTTGCTGACGGCCAATCTCCTGTATCCCCTGCATTAATCCTTTCAGGTAGTCATCCGCAACATCTATATACTCAGGTTTTTTGGTGGATGCTTTCTTTAACGCTAAATAAAATTGCTTAGGATTATACTTCGACAGATCACCAAGTTGTTCAACGGCTGGACCAAATCCGGCACGCCACATCAGATGCTGATTTTTGATCTGGTTTGAAATCGACATATTAACTAGTATTTTGTTTTCAGACCTTTATGAGGTCATTAAGTTTAAAACATCTTGATAACGAAAAAAATAAAAGGTTATTTTTAATTTTATATAGATCAACTAAAATTATGAAGCTACGGGCATTTAAATATCTCTCTCCTTTTTTGCTTTATTTGGCGGCCTTCAGGTCTTTTGCTAGTACGGGTTGGGAAATATGGATACCGGCTATTTATGCCTTTGGAGTGATTCCTCTTTTAGAGTTATTTATTCAACCAAATGCCAATAATTTGAATGTTGCAGAAGAAGAAGTTGCCAAATCTGACAAAATCTATGATCTGTTACTTTACCTTGTAGTACCTCTACAGTATTTAGCCTTATCCAGATTTTTATACGGAATGATTTATGACGATTTAACAACAATTGAAATTGCAGGTAGAATTACGGCAATGGGAATACTATGTGGTGTATTTGGTATTAATGTAGCACATGAACTTGGTCATCGGGTTAACAAATTTGAACAAGGTTTAGCAAAAGCCTTATTACTGACCTCTCTTTATATGCATTTTTTTACTGAACACAATAAAGGCCATCACAAAAGAGTAGCAACGCCTGAAGACCCAAGCAGTGCAAGGTTTGGCGAGCCGGTTTATCTTTTTTATTTCCGTACAATCATTTTTAGCTATATCAGTGCCTGGCATATTGCCAATGATGAAATGAGAAAAAAAGGGAATTCAGTATTTTCTTTGAAGAATGAAATGGTTCAATTCACATTTACTCAGCTTGCATTTCTGTGTTTGATATTTTTTCTTACAAGCTGGTTAGTTACACTTTATTTTATTACAGCTGCATTTATAGGCATTCTTTTATTAGAAACCGTAAACTATATAGAACATTACGGCTTACAACGAAAAGCAACAGACGAGGGGAAATATGAAAGAGCTATGCCAGAACATAGCTGGAACAGCGACCATATAGTTGGCAGACTTATGCTGTTTGAACTTAGCCGACATAGCGACCATCATTATATGGCTAGCAGAAAGTATCAGATTCTTCGACATCACAATAATTCCCCACAAATGCCTACAGGATATCCTGGAATGATTTTGCTATCACTTATTCCGCCGGTGTGGTTTTATGTAATGAATAAGAGAGTAAGAAATATTAGCAACTAAATACTATTTTGATGCATTGGCTTTTACATATGCACTAATATGTACACTTTGTTCAGCTGTGAGTCTTGCACGGGGAATCATATATGATAGTATCCCTTCCCAACGTTGTATAGTAAACTGGTTCAGCAATGGTAAATCATGACAATATTTACACCCACTTTCAAATATCGCTTTTCCAGCAATTAGATCTGGATCAACGTTTAGTGCTGTTTTTTCTTTTTTTATTGGTTCTGTAGTACGGGAAGTAATTACCGGCATAGATTTTTTTGTACATGCCAATCCAATCAATGTGAAAGTAAAAAAGAAAATAATTATAACAGGAAATCTTTTATTAATCATCTTACTTTATAAATTAAGCAGTAAGACAAGCATTGATACCTGAAGTTTATTCTGTAACAATTATTTCTTCTTTTAGTTATTGTAAAACTGAAGCCCCAAAATAAGAATGAATAGCTGCCGGAAGTTGAATACCATCAGCAGTTTGGTTATTTTCTAACAAACAAGCTATAATTCTGGGTAATGCTAATGAACTTCCGTTTAAAGTATGTACCAATTGGGTTTTTCCGTTTTCATCCTTATAGCGGGTTTTCAATCTGTTACTTTGAAAAGATTCAAAATTAGAAACAGAACTTACTTCCAGCCATTTCTCCTGCGCTGCACTATATACTTCAAAGTCGTAAGTTAGTGCTGAAGCAAAGCTCATATCACCTCCGCAAAGACGAAGAATACGATAGGGTAATTCCAAAGATTGCAGCAATTTTTCTACATGGCTGACCATCTCATCCAGCACCTCATAACTTTTATCCGGATGAACGATTTGCACTAATTCCACTTTTTCAAATTGATGTACCCGGTTCAATCCACGAACATCTTTTCCAAAACTTCCGGCTTCTCGTCTAAAGCAAGGAGAATAAGCTGTCATTTTTATTGGCAATTCCTCCGCTTTTACTATATCATTTCTGTAAATATTTGTAATAGGAACTTCAGAAGTTGGAATCATAAAGAAATTATCTTCTTGCATATGATACATCTGTCCTTCCTTATCAGGTAACTGACCGGTACCATACGCAGAAGCTTCATTTACCATAAATGGTGGATGAAATTCGGTATAACCGGCAGTAGTATTAAAATCAAGAAAGTACTGTATTAATGATCTTTGCAATTTTGCTCCTTGTCCTTTAAATAAAGCAAATCCACTTCCGGTAATTTTTGCGCCTGTTTCAAAGTCTACGATATCATATTTTTTTATCAGGTCCCAATGTGGAACTGCATCAGCTTGTAACATTGGTTTTGTTCCGCCTTCTCTTACCACTATATTATCTTCCGGCGTTTTACCTTTTGGCACTATATCAGCTGGCAGATTAGGAAGTTTTACTAACTCATCTTGCAATAGCTTTTCTACAGCATTTAATTTTTCTGAAATTGGTAGTAAAGTGGCTTTAAGTGTAGCAACTTCCTGCTTTTTTATTTCAGCTTCATCTTTTTTACCTTTTGCCATTAACCCACCAATCTCTTTAGAGGTACTGTTTACAATCGCCTGATTGTTATCAAATTCCAGTTGAGTCTTTTTTCTTTCTTCATCCAAACTGATAATAGTATCGACCAAAGACAAGTCTGTAAAGTTTTTAATAGTCAACCTATCTTTTACTTCTTCTGGATTCTGCTTTAAAACCTGTAACTGCAACATTTGGTAAAATAGTTTTCGCAAAGATAAGGTGGAAGCCTGTTTTAGCTAACAGAGAAATGATAGCTGCACTTATCTTTGCGGCATGATTGCGAATGACGACTTACAACAACGATGGTGGAACCTGGAAGCAAAATTGGTTGATAGGTTTGATAAAAAACCTGATGTAGAAACCATTTTATTTTTAATTGGTATGCAGGAGTATGGTGATATCAAAGAAAAATTTACAAAAGAACAGAAGCAGGATCTGATGCATATCGCTGTTTGCAGTTTGTTATCTCCAAGCGGCTATTACGAACTGGAAAATATAGATGAGGATGGATGGCCACATTTTAAACAACTAAAGCCTATGCCAGATATGAATGCGATTGAACAGGAAAATTTTTTAAAAGATCATATCTTACTTTATTTTTCAGAAAAAGAATTTTAACAAATTATAACTATGAAAAAATTATTTTTATTGCTAATAACTTTTGGTCTTATTCTTTGCTCTTTTGGTCAAAACCAAACCATTTCCTCAAGTAAAGATTCAATCGTTAAAAAGAAAGATCGTAAAAGAGATGTGTTGATACAAACATCAATGGGCGACATGACAATCCGACTTGCAGATTCAACACCTTTGCATCGGGACAACTTTTTAAAACTTGTAAAAGTTGGGTTTTATAACGGTTTATTATTTCATCGTGTAATGAATGGTTTTATGATTCAGGGTGGGGATCCGAATAGTAAAGACGCAGCTCCGGGTATGCCACTTGGAAATGGTGATTTAGGCTATACAATACCATCTGAATTCAGAGTAACAATGTTTCATAAAAAAGGCGTTTTAGCAGCAGCCAGGCAACCGGATAATGTGAATCCGGAAAAAGCAAGTAGTGGAAGTCAGTTTTACATTGCACAAGGTAAAATATTGACTGATGCTGAAATGGATTTGATGGAAAAGCAACGATTGCAAGGCAGGAAAATTCCTGAATTATATCGAAAAGAGTATAGAACCATAGGTGGCATCCCTCATCTTGATGGAAATTATACTGTATATGGTGAAGTGGTAAATGGAATAGCAGTAATTGACAAGATTGCAGCAGTAGAAGTAAGCAAAGGAAGGGATCTCAACCGGCCACTTACTGATGTTAAAATTATAAATGCCAGTCTAATTAAAAGGAAGAAAAAGAAAAGTAAGTAGCGCATTGTTTGAATAAAATGAAAGCCGGTTTGATGCTCAAACCGGCTTTCATTTTATTAATTTATATTAAAATCTCCAACCTAATCCTACGGTTCCTAATCTATCTTCGGTAGAAACGCCATAACCAACAGTTAGCATAATTCTACGTAATGGAGAGAACCATAACCCTCCGCCATAACCACTTAACAATTTATCTTGCGTATCATTTTTAACCCACACTCTTCCCATATCGTAAAATGCATAAATACCAAATGCACCCGGGAAAAGGTAGGTTCTGAAATCTGCAATTTTCCACCTAAGTTCAGCCTGGTTATAAAATTTGCTTTTGCCTGCAAATCTATTTCGACGATAGCCTCTTAGATTATCTTCATTGCCCAGATACTGTGCCTGATGAAATTCGAAACCTTTATCTCCGAGATTAATACCGCCTCCAATTCTGTTTGAAAATATTAATTTTTGTGGAACAAGCGTAACATGAAATGCAAAGTCTGAATTCAATTGTGTTAAACTATATGGAGTATTGCCGGTTCCAGATAAGTGACGGGCAGTTGTTTTCCAACTAACCCCTTTGTTTGGAATAACTTTATTATCTCTTGTATCTAAATCTACAATTACAGTTCCCCCAAAATAAGTTTGTAATTCATTCAACGTGGCGGCATCTAACCCATTCAAACCTGGCCCTGTTCCAGTTAAAGAAATAAACCGAGCCATATTCAACTTGTCTTCAGAATGGAAATTAAATCGCTGAAAAGTTGGACCAAATGAAATAGAGAACTTTGGAGAAAGCCTTTCTCTAATCAGAATTGTAGCGTCTGCAAGATTATATCTTGCACGATAATATCTGAATTGCCCTGGTTTTGTTTTATCATATACTGAATTTACACCATAACCAAAAAAATTACTTGTATTATTAGGTGCTTTAACACTTATATCTGTAGTTAAATCTGCATTTTTACCAAGGATACCAATAAACTCATTAGAAAAACCAAAATCCCAGGCTTTTGTCGATAATGAATGTTTTACAGAAAATGCATAAGATGCCTGATATGGATCTTTTCTAAAGCTATGAGTAATTATTTTATAGGTAAGTCCTAGAAGAACTCCATCATCAGGATTAAAGCCAAACGCAGCACCAGGAGTTGACTTTTCATATTGATAATATATTCTTTCAAATTTATTTACATCACTATCATTTGATAAATGGTTTTTAAATTTCCCTATTATTTTATTTTCTCCGTTATCTTTATCATACACAAAAGAGCTTCCTTGCCCTTTTGAAGTTTTTTCAAAAATATCAGCTCCGCCTCCACCAATCATTCTTATTTTAACTTTATCATTGTTGCCATGTATTACAAATTTATCATCGCCATCAAAACCGAATAATCGAACTTCCTTTGTTTCACCCCCGATAAAAAGGCGTTCATATTTTTTATCTGCCTTCTCACCATTTTTATTGATTTTATAAACTTGTACCAGCATAGATCCATCATCATTCCTTGTAACCTCAAAAAAGTCTTTTTTATCGCTTGCAGTTACAGTAACTTTTTTTGCTAAAAAGTGATAATACCTCATAACATCTTCTGCCAAATATTTTCGTCTTTCCTTTAATATATTTATTATTTTTTGGTTATGAGGCAGTGCTCTTATTTCTGCCGGTTGCATAGCTAAGGCATTTTCAATAACCTGATCGGTCATTTTTGGAATAAATTCATCAACTGTCTTTTGCCAATCTGCTTCAGTGAGTTGATTTAAAAAGAACCTGTCGAAATTGCGGGCTGCAAAATTGAATCGACGTATATCATGTGCTTTTGGTTTAAACCCTTCTAATTGCGGCACATATGCTTTTCTTCTTGCTATACCTGGAATTAAGCCCTGATTAATATAAAATGCCTGATCCCGGTCTTTTGGAATCGGGAAAAAAGTTTTACCTCCATTATTATTATCATTTGCACCCCAATTCCATTGTCCTTCATGTCTATCAAGATCCATTACGAACATATCCAGAATCCTGGCTGTCAAAACTGCTTTTTGATCAGCCTGGTTATCGTTGTCTTTTTCCATCTTTTCAGCTACTTCATCCGTATCATATCCTTTACTTACATTTTCAGGAAATCTTTCTTCAAAAGTTGCCAGCATACCTCCAAAATCCTTGCGAAACTCTCCTAAAGCAGGATCATCGGGAACATAAATAAGTCTTACTTTTCCATAAGGCACTCCAACCGCATCAGCCAACGGCTGCATAGATAAAGAGGCATAAGGATAAGAAGCAGATACACCATCAGAAACTAGATCTGCGGCTGCTTCACTTTGTAAATCGCCAGGCAGTGTTTTATCAGTGATAAATTTTTGAATAGAACGAATAATGAATTGTCTGCCATTGGCATCTTCTACTCGCAATGATTTTGTTTGCTTACCACCTCCTTTCTTAATTGGTGTCAGACCCGTAAGTTTTAATACCGGCACTTTGACAGGTGTATTCCACTCCGTACGATAATTGGCCCCCATCCAGAACTTTTTTGCTCCGCTAGTGTTAAAATGTGAACCGGGTGCAGTAGCAGTTTCATTGCCAGGTTGGGCATTTGAAGAAAGGCAGGATATTAATAAAAAGGAAATAGTTAATACTAACAGTCTCATGGTTGATAGTTTTGGTTGATAATGCTTTTTGTTTTGGTTTTATGATCCGAAAAGATACGATTTTTTGAAAAAAGCCTAAAATAAATGAAAAAAGAACAAGATTAATTTAGGATTGTGATGTGCTTTAGAAATATTTATTGTTTAAGTTAAGGGATAAATTCTAGATTTTCCTATTTCTGAACTTCAATTGATGTAAAAAATGTAATTATTTTATTACTGAATCCAACACAAAAACCACAAACTACTTTTAACATTAATGAAGCCTGATTTTTATTTTTTCAATTGGCATGCTATTTCGGGACAACTTTTTTGTAAATTAGTGGCTTTAAGGGTGTTGGCGATGTATAATAGTTAACAAGCTTCAATAATGCTCCAAACGTTTTCATGTTGCTTACTTATTTAGCTTAAAGAATTTAATCGACCTTCTTAATTTTTTAGTTTTTGTGATGAAAAAATATTTTGCTTTGCTAGGTTGTTTGATAGTTGCGAGTACAACCCTCAAAGCTCAAACGGATACAATTGCCAGACGGATAGTCCTTATTGGAGATGCAGGTCAACTTACAGATGGGCGACATCCTGTTGTTGATGCTGTAAGAAACAATATCCCACTCGACAAAAAAACTACAGTATTATTTCTAGGAGACAATTTATATAAACATGGATTACCAGATGTAGAAACAGCTGGTTATGAAGAATCAAGAGCTATTCTAGATTCCCAATTAGCAATTGGCAGAAACACAAAGGCAAAAATATATATGATTCCCGGGAACCATGATTGGCATAATGGCAACCGTGATGGCTATGATGCAATTATTCGACAACAACTATATGTCACATTCCCAAAAATAGATAGTGTTGATGCTGAGTTTTTTCCCGAAGATGGATGTCCTGGTCCTAAAGAAATTAATCTAGGTAATAATATTTTATTAGTAATTTTTGACAGTCAGTGGTGGCTTCACCCATATGACAAACCAGGGATTGAATCAGATTGTGATTGTAAAACTGAAATAGAGTTAGTGTCTAAGATCAGAGACATCGCAACACAAAACACCGACAAACTTATTGTAGTTGCCAGCCATCATCCTTTTAAAAGCAATGGAGTGCATGGAGGATTCTTTACATTAAAACAACATATATTTCCTTTTACCGACATAAAAAAAAGTCTTTTCTTACCATTGCCTGTTTTAGGCTCTATCTATGTTATTGCCCGAAGTGTATTTGGAGCATCACAGGATCTTAAACACCCTGCCTATGCTAACATGATCAATCAAATTACTGGTGCTTTGGAAACTTCTTTAGCACCAAATGTTGTTTTTGTATCGGGCCATGAACATAATTTGCAGCATATTAAAGATGATAATTTCAATTACATTGTAAGTGGTGGCGGTTGTAAACAAAGTAGAATTTCAAAACGAAATAATGGGCTTTTCAATTCTACAGACTTTGGTTTTGCAGTACTTGAAGTTTCGACAAATAAAAATGTAAACCTTTCGATTTATACAGTTACTGATTCTGTTCGTAAAAAGTACAGCACTTACTTATTAAATTATAAAAAAGCACTTGTAAAACCAATTGATTCTACGCTGACACCAATTACACTTGGAAATCAAGAATTAAAATTTGAAGACAAGGTGTCGAAACCTGCCAGCACAACCCTCCCGAAAATTAATGGTTTGAAAAAATTCTTTATGGGTCAAAACTATCGTAAAGAATGGTCAACTCCGGTAAACATGAAAGTGCTGGATATGAAAACAGAAAAGGGGGGATTGAAAATTGTAAGTCTTGGAGGTGGTCAACAAACAAGATCTTTACGGCTAGAAGACAAAAGTGGACGTGAGTGGGTATTAAGGGGTGTAAATAAAAACATCGGTAAAGCATTGCCACAAGAATTTCGTGGAACTGCTGCTGAAGACTTTGCTCCTGAATTAAATTCTGCTGCCCATCCGTATGGAGCTTTGGTAGTTCCAAACCTTGCGAAACCTTTACAGTTGCTAACTGCCAAACCCGAGCTTTTCTTTGTACCAGATGATCCAAATCTTGGTATTTATAGATTATTATTTGCCAATACTGTTTGCTTACTTGAAGAAAGAAATTTTGCATTATCTGATGATAAATCAAATTCAACCAACAAAATTTTTACAAAAATTATTGACGACAATGATCATAGACCCGATCAACCAAAAGTTTTAACAGCAAGATTATTAGATATTTTGATTGGTGATTTTGATCGTCATTTTGACCAATGGAGATGGGGTACAGGAGATACAGGAAAAGGGAAATTATACTATCCTATTCCAAGAGATAGAGATCAGGCCTTTTTTAATTCCGAAGGAAAGATTTTCAGAGCCGTAACTGGCAGAGAGCTGCCATTTCTAAAAGGATTTCGAAAGAACATACACTCTATAAACTGGCTTGGATATACAGCAAAGGACTTCGATCGCTTTTTCCTATCCGGACTTTCTCTTTCAGAATGGAATAATTCAGTAAATAATTTCCAGCAACAACTACCCGATACAGCTATACGTAATGCAGTTCAAAAATTACCCCCTGAAATATTTGCCATAAATGGAGAAAAAATAATAAATAAGTTAATCAACCGGCGTAACCAGTTGAATAAAGAAGCCATTAAATATTACAAATTCTTATCCCGGCAGGTAAATGTAGTAGGTAGTAACCAAAAAGAATATTTTAAAGTAAGCAATCATAGCGATGGCCTTCAGGTAAGAGTGTATGAAAAAGGTAAAAATTACGATACCAGTTTTATTATGTACAACAGGGTTTTTGATCCGGCTGTTACAAAAGAAATTCGCTTATATGGATTAAATGGCGAAGATGTTTTCGATATTGAAGAAGATGTGTCATCAAAGATTAAAATCAGGGTTATTGGGGGTAAGGATAATGATACATTTAATATCCGTGGAAATGTAAAAAGTATTATCTATGACAAGCTTTCCGACTTTAATGTAATCCTGAATAAAAGTCATACAAAAAATAAATTTTCAAACAATCCCCCATCGAGTGCCAGAAGTATTTTAGGCTATCAGTATAATGCTACAAAATTTCCTCAGCTTTTATTTAGTTATAATTCTGATGATGGCTACATGGTGGGAGCTGGAATTTCTAGGACAACTTATGGATTTATCAATTATCCATATGCCACACATCAGCAATTCTCAGCTTTATATGCTTTAAACAGGAAAGCTTTTCAAATAAAGTATAACGGAGTGTTTAATCATATTACAAAAGACAAAGATCTAATTGTAAACGTCAACTATTTGTTACCAGCATTAAGAAACTTTACTGGTTTTGGAAATGAAACATTACTGACAGATGGCAGGGACTTTGATTTCTATAGAAGCCGATATAAATCATTTGAAGCAGAAGTGTTGATTCGTAAAAGAATATTTGAGCGGTTAGAATTAATGGTTGGCCCTTACTATAACCGCTATTGGAATGATATAAAAGACAATGCAAAAAATGTTTTAAGTAATCCACGACAAGTAGGACTTGATTCTGCAGATGTGTACAGTACTAAATCGTATTTGGGTGGTAAATTTGTAATGCAGTTTGATAATCGTAATAATAAATTATTTCCAACCCGAGGTATATTCTGGAAAAATGAATTTGTAGCAACGGCTGGCAATGGATTTAACACAAGCAACTTTGTAAAGTACACCACAGATATGTCGATCTATGCAAGCTTTACAGATCCTGCAAAAATGGTCATCGCTTTGGGCTTTGGCGGAGGTAAAATACTCTCTAAAAACTTTGAATACTTCCAGGCGCTTTCGTTGGGAGTTGACAACTACAATATTCATGGATTTAGAAAAAACAGATACTCCGGCTCCTCATTAATTTATGGTAGCATAGAAATGAAGGTTCAGCTTTTTAACTTCAATACCTACATTGCACCTGGCCCTGTAGGTCTTACTGCATTTTATGATATTGGACGGGTATGGATGAGAGGTGAAAACTCCAGAAAATGGCATGGTGCCTATGGCGGTGGACTTTATTTTATTCCATTCAACAACTTCCTTATTTCTGCAACAGCAGGTTTTTCAGGAAATGAAAGACTGTTGAATTTTAATCTTGGCACGAAGATCAATCTTACTTTTTGATTTTATTCTTTATGGAAAAGGCAAAAAATAAATTATTGATTACAAGAATTTATTTTGGCGCTACTTTTCTTTTATTCATAGTGTGGCTGGTATTTATCGAAAGGAATATATGGCTTGATGAAAAGATATCATCTCTTTTTTCATCAACAGAAACTGTTTTCGGTACAAGAATGATGAAAGCTATTACTTTTTTAGGCAATCACAACTTCTTAATACCAGCGAATCTTTTAATGATCGCAATCTTTCTGTATAAAAAAAATAAGACCGATGCGCTAAGAGTTTTATTTGTAGCTATTAGCAGTTTGGCTATAATGTCATTGCTTAAACGAATATTTCAAAGAATAAGACCTGATAACGCCATGGTACATGGCATTACAAACTTTAGCTTTCCAAGCGGTCATGCATTGATGAGTATTACTTTTTTTGGTTTGCTGATCTGGTTTATAGTAAGAGATTGGAATTCGGGTTGGAAAAAGAAAATTTCCATCACTATTCTTGTTCTTCTTATTTTTTGGATAGGTATAAGTCGTATCTACCTGAGAGTACACTTTACAACAGATGTGATTGCTGGTTGGATAATTGGCATCTTATGGATGCTTATAGCACTTTCAATATTCGCTACTATCAGCAATAAAAAAGCTAATTCTTATTGACAAATTTGAGAATTGTAGCAACCCCTTCGCCTCCTTCATTTGAAATATATAAATCACCATTGGGGGCAAATGTTAAACCCTCAGGTTGATTAAACAATACGGGATCTAATTTTACTACGTTATCAACCACGCCATCAATAGTTGCTATTACCATCAATTTTCCTACAGAAGCTACAATGTATAATTTACCGTTTAAGGGGTTAATGCCGGCAGCGGAAGGTTTAAATTCTGCTTTTTCATCCTTTAAAAAATCTTGAATAGTACTTACATCAATAGTATAAGCCTTTTCTGAAACAAATTTTTCGGTTACAAGATCAAACCGATAAGCATTTCTCACTTTATTTTTTTCTTTAGAACAGTCCTTACATAATAATATCAACGACTTTCCATCCGCATCCAAATACATAGCTTCAAATTCATTTTTCCCATCTAATTTTAAATCAAACTCAGTTGTTGTAAAAGAACTGTCTTTGGTAAACACTTTTGATACAATTCCCGAACTAATCAGCATATAAACTGCAGAATCAGTATAAACCATGTCTTCATAATCACCCTTTCCTCCAAATTTCTCTTTATTAACAAGATCAATTTTATTAGTAAAGTCAATAGTAAAAATATCTCCCTTCTCATCATTTTCTGCTAATATTTTATCCTTTCGGGGAATATATGCCATGCCAGAAATTTCTTTTAAATGTTTCCCCAAGTCCATTTTCTCGTCAGGAGATGAAAGGCTATATCCTGTTTTTACAATTTCTTCTTTTACAATATCACTAACCGATTGGAAACCAAATTCCAACAGCCTTGCTTCACTTCCCAGGCCTTCATTGGAAATAAACATATCACCATTATTCTTAAATGTAATTCCTTCCGGTTGCAAAAAGAGTTTTGGAGCAAGTCGGTGAACAGATTCTACTTCGCCATTTAAATTAGCAACAATCAATTGATGGCTGGCAGAAGAAAGAATAAATAATTTATTAAGCTTTGGATGTATTGCTGCTGCTGATGGTTGAAATTTTGAGGATTTATCAGCCGATATTAATGCAATTTTTTCAGCATCCAGTTTAAAAAATGGTTTCTTATCAAACCCAATTGAGTCGGGATAATAAGCATAAGCACTTACCGATTTACTATCATCGCCTGAACAGTTTTTGCAAATAACTACTAATGCATTCCGAGCAGTATCGCTGTACATGGTTTCAAAGTCATTCGTTCCCGATACTGGAACTTTCCCCACTTCTACCCCACTTGTATTCCCTTTATTATCATTTATAAACTTAAAAATAGTGCCATCACTTCGTAAAATATACACCGTGTCTTTAAAAATGGCCACATCTTCGTAATCACCGTTACTACCGAAATCGAATTTATTAATAATCGCTTTTGATGTTTTGTCTAACGTGTATAATTTGCCATATTCATCATTAATAGCATAAAAAATGTCGTTTTTAGCATCCCAGGTAATACCGGAAATCTCCTGTATAGAAAGATCTAGTTTATGGCTATTGTATTTCGAAAAATCGTAGTTAGGCGGTGAAGTAAGTACTTTTGTTTTTGGACGGCATCCAGAAAAAGTTAATCCTGCCAAAACCAATAACGCCAAAAATATATACCGGAAATTTAAAATAGCCATTGTTCTTATTTTGTTTAAATTTATCAAAACTTATCTTTATAGCATGACAGAAAATCAATTAACTATGATTCAAGAGGCGCAAGCCTTTGTTACTGACCTGCTTTCAAACAAACTTAGTAAAAATATCCGCTTTCATAATCTCGAACATACGGAAGAAGTTGTAGCTGCATGCGAAAAGCTGGCCGAGTTTTACCATTTAACTGATGAAGAACAACTCCCTTTATTCATTGCAGCCTGGTTTCATGATACGGGATATGTTGGAGGAAAGGCTAAAGACCATGAAGCCTTAAGTATACAACTTGCTACTGAATTTTTATCGGCACAAAATGCCCCTTTGGAACTATCTGGCAAAGTAGTAAACTGCATCTCGGCAACAAAGATGCCCCAATCGCCAAACAATTCACTTGAAAATATTCTTTGTGATGCCGATCTTTTTCATTTGGGCTCCGATACATTCAGAGAAAAAACAAAACTTTTACGCAAAGAGTTAAAGAATTTTGGAGAAAATTCTATTTCGAAAAATGACTGGCTCAAAACAAATATTGATTTCCTTGAAGCCCATAAATATTTTACAACATATGGTCAGGAAACCTTGCAACCGATTAAAGAAGTTCACATTAAAGCTTTAAAAGCTGAATTAAGCGAACTTGATGACCACACTAAAAAAAGTAAAAAATCAAAAAATACGGATGACATTATTGTAGAAGCGTTGAAGATTGAGGATGATAAGAAAAAGAAAAAAGAAAAAAATAACCAGTCAGAAAGAGGTATTGCTACTGTTTTTCGCATCATGGCGCAAAATCAAAACAATTTGAGCCAAATGGCCGACTCGAAAGCAAATATTTTAATTTCTGTAAATGCAATTATTCTAAGTATTGTCATTTCCTCGCTTATTACAAAACTGGATGCAAATCCAAATCTTCAGATACCATTTATAATATTGGTAGTGATATGTGTATCTACTATTATTTTTTCAATTTTAGCCACTAGGCCTAATGTAAACCATGGCAAATTTACACAAGACGATATTCATAATAAACGAACCAATCTTTTGTTTTTTGGCAACTTCTTTAAAATGAGTTTGCCTGATTATGATTGGGCTATGGGGGAAATGATGAACGATAAGGATTATTTGTACAGCAGCATTGTTAAAGACACTTATTTTTTAGGTGTTGTACTTGCCAAAAAATATCGCTTATTAAGAATTGCCTATAACATTTTTATGTATGGGTTGATATTAGTAATTCTTGCATTTTTATTAGCAAATGCATTACCACATCCAATAGAAGTTTACACACCAGGTTAAATATTACTTCGGTAAATGAGCAATCAGTTCTACTTCTAATTTTGCATCTACCATATATAATCTTGGTACCTGTATCCAGGTAGCAGCAGGAAAATCATTTTTATAGAACTCTTTGCGAACTGCATTATTTTTTTTCACTGTCTCTATATCTGTGGTATATAAATTTTCTTTTACTACATTTTGAAAAGTAGCTCCATAACTCTTCAATGTTAAATCCAACGCCTCATAAACTCTTTTTATTCCTTCCGGATTTATGTCTTTCGAAACAGCACCAGATATATAAATAATATTATCAACTTTTACTGCCTGGGCATACCCGGCAATAGTATCCTGAGTGCCATGACCCCAATGATATTTTTCTTTAACAATGTTTTTTTCCTGTGCTTGTATCGTTAAAAAAAAGACACTTTGAAATACAAAGAGTAATACAATTAACTTTCTCATAATAACAATTTGAATGAATGTAAAATTTATTCTTCCAAATAATAATAAAAAATCCACCAGCGGTTACTGGTGGATCATAATTAACATATTGTAATTGGGCTAGTTTTTCACCATTTCTTCTAACTTAATGACCAGTTCTGTTTTTGTAATCGGCACACCCATAATCTTATTATAGCCTTTTGCGTCTACCAGATATTGATCTCTGATAATCTTAATCAGTTGCCCATTATTAATTTCTGGAATCAGTACTGTATCAAAATTCTTTATTATATCACCAAGATTTTTTGGAAAGGGCCTGACATATCTTAAATGTGCATGGCTTATTGCGTGTCCTTTCTTTTGCATTTCTGCACAAGCACTTTTAATAGCGCCGTAAGTAGAGCCCCAACCCAGGACTAAAATTTTTCCTTTTTCAGGACCACTATCTAATTTTTGTTCAGGTATATAATCAGCTATTTTATCTACTTTTTCCTGACGGATCTTTACCATCAACTGATGATTCTCTGGTTCGTAACTAATGTTTCCTGTAACGTTTTGCTTTTCCAATCCACCTACACGATGCTCCAAGCCTGGTGTTCCTGGTATTGCCCATGGCCTTGCCAGTTTTTCATCTCTCAGATATGGTAAAAATATTTCTTCCTGATCGCCAAGTTGTGTTTTAAAATTTACCGTAATCGGTGGAAGATCATCAGACCCAGGAAATTTCCAGGGCTCTGCACCATTAGCTATATAGCCGTCGCTTAAGAACATTACCGGTGTCATGTGTTGTACAGCTATTTTTACAGCTTCGTACACAGCTTCAAAACAATCAGCCGGTGTAGATGCAGATACAATCGGCATCGGACATTCGCCATTTCGTCCATAATATGCTTGCATCAAATCACTTTGTTCTGTTTTAGTAGGCAAACCAGTAGAAGGCCCACCTCTTTGTATATTAACGATCACCAATGGAATCTCCAGCATTACAGCAAGTCCAATAGCTTCACCTTTTAAAGCAATACCTGGTCCGCTGGAAGTAGTAACACCCAATGAACCACCATATGCGGCACCAATGGATGAGGTAATAGCAGCAATTTCATCCTCTGCCTGAAAAGTTCGGACACCAAAATTTTTATACTTACTTAAGTCGTGTAAAATATCTGATGCCGGCGTAATTGGATACGAGCCAAGAAATAGAGGCAAGCCGCTTTTTTGTGAAGCAGCAATCAATCCTAATGACACCGCCTGGTTACCCATTATAGAACGGTAAGCGCCTGGCTCCATTTTCGCTTTTTCTACAGAATAGGTAGTTGTAAATGTTTCAGTAGTATCACCATAATTATACCCTGCCTGCAAGACTTTTACATTACTCTCAAATATTTCTGGTTTCTTACCAAATTTTTCTTTCAAAAAAGAAATGGTATTATCCATATCCCGGTTATACATAAAGTAAAGAAAGCCGAGGACAAACATATTCTTAGCCCTGTCTTTCTCCTTCATACCCATTGTAAAATCCTTCAACGACTCTCTTGTCAACTTCGTTACATCGATCTTAATAAGTTCGTAATTATTAAGACTTTCATTCTCCAAAGGATTCTCCCCATCTGGATAATTGGCAAGTCGAAGATTTTTGCTATCAAAACCATCCGTATTCACAATGACTTTACCACCTTTCTTTAAGCCGGCAATATTTGTCTTTAAAGCGGCTGCATTCATTGCTACCAATACATCCAGTGAATCGCCAGGAGTAAATATATTGTCTGAAGAAAAACGTAATTGAAAACCACTCACTCCCGGTAGTGTACCAATCGGAGCTCTTATTTCGGCAGGGAAGTCTGGGAAAGTAGCCAGATCAATTCCCATCATTGCTGTATTATTGGTAAACTGGCTTCCCGTCAGCTGCATTCCATCACCACTATCGCCTGCAAACTTGATGACTACATCTTGTAATACTTCTTGATTTCTTTCCATATGGTTATAATCTTATTCTTGCGAATTTAAAACATCTTAGTCTTGATTTATCAATTGCCTACCAGAAATTACCTGATTTTGGTCATTTATTTTTGGGTACTATTTCAAATACTGCACTTCTCTAATTTAATTTTAAACGAAAATGAATATTGCAAGAATAGCTAACTACTGGATTAAAAAATTGCTGCATAATTGCTGCTATCAAAAAGAAGCAGATGCAAAGCATATAAAATAGATTGACTACCAACAGTAAAGTATATCAACTGTGAAGTATATTTATGAGTTGGCAGCAAATTACCTGGACATACGTTTTCAAAAGAAAAACATTCTCTCTTACTGATGAAATCTTGCTTATTAAATACTTGCATCATCTTTTTTCTTTTTTCAACTACTTACGCTCAGCAGTCATCCGAATCTGATGATGTTGATTCAATTGTTATGAGACACATGACTGCAAACCATATCCCTGGATTGGCTTTGGCAATCATTAAACATGGCAAAATAGAAAAAAGAGGTTTTTACGGAATCTCCGATAAAGAATCAAACACCATAGTGGAAGGCAATACAGTTTTTGAGATTGCTTCGATGACTAAGCAATTTACATCTGCCGGAATCCTCTTGTTACAAGAAGATGGATTACTATCAGTCGATGATAAATTATCAAAATACTTGAAAAACCTCCCTGTTACATGGAAGAAAATAACTATTCAACAACTAATGAATCATACAGCTGGATTAAGAGATGATTGGGATGAACCAACATCCTATTTCCTGACACATAATTCAGAAGAGAAAATGTCAAAAGCACAACAGCTATATCCTTTACTTTTTACTCCAGGACAAGGCTTTCAATACAGTAGTGGTCCGTTTTTTTTAGGAATCGTTATTAAAGAAATAACGGGCAAACATTACTCTGTATTCTTGAAAGAACGAATCTTTGACAAACTGAAAATGTCTAATACATCGATTTATGACTCTTCCTCCTTACCTCAAAATTTAGCCAAAGGCTATTGGTGGATAAAAGGAAAATATGATGCAGGAATTGACATCCCAGCTGCAGCAGAATCAAGAGCAGATGTAGGATTAATAACTACGCTTGATGATATGATTAAATGGGTATTCGCTTTAAGTGATAACCGTCTATTGAATACTGAAAGTTTAAAATTAATGTTCTCACCGGGCAGACTAAAAACGGGCAAGTCTATACCTTATGGTTGTGGTTGGTACAATTATTTTTTCAGAAATCAAATAATATATGAGCATGGTGGAGCATTCAGAACAGGGTTTAATTCAAGAATAAGCAAATTCCCGAATTCCAAGATTGAAGTAGTTGTCTTATCCAATAAGTGGAAAGCTAATCTTTCAGATTTAACCTATAAGTTGGCTAACTTTTATGATTCACAATTCAAACAAATTTCAACAATTAATTTTACTAACTCCGGTTCAAATAAAAGGGATTCTGAAATAAGAAAGTTGCTTTTCAACTTGTCTATCAAAAAATTTAATAGTGGTCAATTATACCGAAATGTAAATATTTCAGGCTATGACCCTGAAGAATTAAAAGATTTACTAAAAGGATTCAAAGGTGCAGAATGCATTGGTGCAAATAATTACAAAACAAAAACAATCGAATTATATAGCTCAAAAGTAGCTGAAGTACTTTATTACAAAGTATCGGCAAACAACACGACTTACTGGTCTTTCGCCTATGACAATAAAGGGAAGTTGGTATCAGTGAACATGGAAGACTAAAATGAATTTTTTTACGCTGCCATTAACATGAACTGTCTAAAAAAAATAAAGTGAGATGGAATAAAAGCAATAATAGGGTTAAAACATAATAAGGAATTTAATGTGGAATCTTCATTATTGAAGATATGGATGGAAATGTTTTATAGTATGCTGGACAAAATAAAAATTAGCTTATCTAACTGCTATCATACTAATCTCTACATTTACAAACTTTGGTAATGCTGCTACTTGCACTGTTTCTCTTGCCGGAAATTCCTTTTCAAAATATTTTCCATAAACTTCATTAATAGCACCAAACTGGTGCATATCCATGATGAATATGCTTGTCTTAATCACATTGCTAAAATCCATCCCCGCCTCAGATAAAATTGCTTTCAGATTGTGCATTACCTGATGTGTTTCTTCCTGTATATCTTTATTTTTCAAATCTCCGCTTGCTGGATCAATACATATTTGCCCGGAAATATAAAGCGTATCGCCAGCAAAAACGGCTTGATTATACGGTCCTATTGGGGCTGGCGCCAAATTAGTTTTAATAATGGATTTACTCATAATTCAAATTTTATTAAATTGTTTCGACGAATTTAGCTTTATACGTTTTCTTTGCAAAAACTATTATGCACATTATAGTAATAACAGATAATTTATTAAAAGATGAATTGTTGTCACAGGGCATCATAGGTGAGGCTATTGTAGACTGGGTGCAGGAGCCAGTAAAAGTTGATGATGCCGATTGTTATATCGATCTTTTATTTGATTACTCAGCTGAAAGAATAAAATTATTAAAAAGCTTAACGACTGTACCAATCATTGTTAACGCTGTGAACACATCTTACCCGGTATTTCCGGAAAACTTTGTTCGTATTTGTGGCTGGAACACATTTCTTAGCAGACCTATAATAGAGGCCGCCTCTGCTAACGAAAATTTAAAAACTAAAACGAATGAAGTTTTTTCCGTCTTTAATAAAACTGTAGAATGGACACCCAATATTGCAGGATTTATTTCTCCTCGTGTTATAAGTATGATTATTAACGAAGCCTATTATACCCTTGAAGAAAAAATAGCCAGCAGAGGCGATATTGATACTGCAATGAAGTTAGGAACAAGGTATCCATTTGGCCCGTTTGAATGGAGTGAAAAAATTGGGTTAAAAAAAATTTATGAGCTATTAGAAAATCTTTCTGCCAAAGAGAAAAGATATATTCCATCTAGATTACTAAAACAAGAAGCCGCCTATCTATGAGTCTACTGTTGCATATTGATACAGCTCTATCAATTGGATCGATTTGCTTATCTGATGGTGAAAATTCAATTGCATTGGCTGTAAATAAAAATCAGCAAGGACATGCTGCATGGTTACATACCGCTATTCATGAAATGATGATAACAAATGGGTACGCATTAAATCAACTTGATGCTGTATCTGTAAGTATAGGACCAGGTTCTTATACAGGACTTAGAGTTGGACTTTCATCCGCAAAAGGATTTTGCTATGCACTCAATATTCCATTGATTACTATTGCAACCACAGAATTATTAGCACAAGCTGTAAGAACTGAAGCAATAGATTTGATTTGTCCGGCTATTGATGCCCGAAGAATGGAAATTTTTACAGCAATCTACGATGTTGAATTAAAAGAGGTTAAACCTCCTTACTCACTAATAGTAGAGGAAAATAGTTTTGACTCGTATTTAACCAATCATAACATACTTTTTTGTGGTGACGGCTGCAAAAAACTGCAAGAAATTCTTTCAAATAACAAAATCAGCTACAGCGCCACTATTGCGGATGCCACTCATTTGGCGAAATTAGCAGCAGAACGTTTTGAAAGAAAAGCGTTTACAGATATTGCTTATGCAGAACCACTTTATGTAAAAGAGTTTTATTCAGCCCCCGGCAATAAAGTACTCTAAAAATCGTCCAATTTTATACTACATTGTTTTTTTAACAGAACTTATTCTTATAAATTATGTTTATCATATGTAAACAACTCATCTTCGCATAATTTTACATCTATGACTGAAAATTCTGGCAACGAAACCAATCTGAAAATTGAAACTTTGCAGATCAAAAAAGCAGCCTTATTTCTAAGAGCCATTAATCATAAATTGCGACAGCAAATATTGAAAATGATAGAAGCGAAGGGAAAAATGACTGTTACAGAATTATATATTACACTTCGCCTAGAACAATCAGTAGCATCACAGCACCTCGCCATATTAAGAAAGGCTGGCTTTGTAAAAACAACCCGTGATGGGAAATTTATTTATTACTCAGTCAATAAAAACAGACTCAATGAATTGAATAAATTTATTGCAGAACTATTAAACTGATCATTCCCAAATTTGTATGTAGAACCTTCTTAGAAGGACGATTTACCATTATTAAAGTATTTTTGCACCCAAAAGTAATAATGATGTTTATAAAACAATTATATACCAGCTGCCTTAGCGAAGCAGCTTATTATATTGAAAGCAACGGTGAAGCTGCAATTATAGATCCGCTGAGGGATATTGACGCCTATCTTGAACTTGCCAATGAACGAAAAGCAAAAATTAAATACATTTTTGAAACACATTTTCATGCCGATTTTGTAAGTGGTCATCTCGATTTATCAAAAGCTACCGGCGCACCTATTGTATACGGACCAGATACTAAAACATCATTTCCTATTCATCTTGCAAAAGATGGTGAAGTTTTTTCGATTGGAAATTTATTGATAGAAGTTTTACATACCCCCGGACACACCCTGGAATCGAGTTGTTATTTATTAAAAGATGCAGATCGAAAAAATTATTGTGTTTTTACTGGTGATACATTGTTTGTAGGCGATGTTGGTCGTCCGGATCTGGCACAAAAAGGAGCTGAGATAACCATGAGCGATCTTGCTGGAATGATGTATGATAGTATCCATACTAAACTTTTCCCATTGGAAAATGATGTAATCGTTTATCCCGCACATGGACCCGGAAGTTCATGCGGTAAAAACTTAGGCCCCAATACGTTCAGTACAATTGGTGAAGAGAAAGAAAAAAATTATGCATTGAAAGCAAGTAGTAAAGAAGAATTTATTAAAGTTGTAACAGATGGTATGCAGGCACCGCCCATTTATTTTCCTGTAAATGCAAAAATCAATAAAGAAGGATACGATAATCTGAATAATGTGTTACAACAAGGTTTAAAAGGATTGTCTGTTAAAGAATTCAAATCGCAATTAACAGATGATACTATACTACTAGATACAAGAAATGCTGTTGAGTTTACACAAGGTTTTATACCTGGCTCCATCAGTATCGGATTAGAAGGCCGTTTTGCTGAATGGGCTGGAAGTATTTTGCCGTTTGAATCGCCAATATTACTTGTAACAGAACCAGGTAAAGAAAAAGAGTCGATCATACGAATGGCAAGAGTAGGTTTTAATAATGTAAAAGGATATTTAAACGGTGGTTTTCATGCCTGGCCGAATGCAGGGCAAGAAATCGATATGATTATTGATATAGAAGCAGATGAATTAATGATGGACATGCCACATGATGAGAACCTGCTTGTAGTTGATGTTCGCCGCACTACAGAATTTGCAGATGGACATTTAAAAGATGCTAAAAATATTCCGCTTGATGAAATGACAGACCCTGCAACCATTGCAGATCTTGAAGAAACACAGAATTTATATGTTCATTGTGCTGGTGGTTACAGAAGTGTAATTGCAGCTTCATTATTAAAACGTCAGGGTTTCCATAATCTCAGAAATGTAATAGGTGGTTGGAGTAAAATAAAAGAGCAGGAAAAAGCAACAATAGTAAAAGAAACAAGTGTATTGAATTAATAAATTCTTTATGAAAAAATAAACCCTGTCATTCAAAAAATGACAGGGTTTATTTTTTTTACTTGTATTAAATTTTAGATTGTATCCAATCATTCAGTTCGGGGGAACTTTCAGTGCTGATAATGGCTGCATATCTTGGCTTCATTCCATTATGTACACCTACATGCCATAATCGCTGGGAGTCAACAACAAAATGTGCTCCTTTCGGCATAGGCACTCTGGCTTCAGATTCCTTAATCGGCAAATTGTTTTCATCACTATCGTACAATAACATATAGCTATCTGCATTATCAGTCAGTTCAATCCACATTCTTACAACCCAACCTTCTCCTTCAGGATTTAATCTATTGTTATCATCACGATGAACTGAACGAATAGCCTGATCATGAGTTTGCGGTTCTAATCTGATAATTCTTACTCTTCCAAAATTGGCCGGTATCGATTTTATATAGGCCATCAAATTAGGACATAGCGCTGAATTGGGAGTAAAGATGGCATCTTTATCTGTTTTTCCATTCTCCCAAAATCCTTTACACTCATTCGTTCCATCACAGGATGCTAGTGGTGCAAAATTGGTATCTCCACCACTTTTCCAATCCATATAAGTCAATCCTTCCCATTCTATTTCGGGTATATGTGAGATATCCAGCGTTTTCATTATCACATATCCTTTGTCCTCCATTACGGGCATCCGGTAGTGATCTGTTTTTAATGGAATCTTTACTGACCAATGCTCACTATGCGGCCAAAATATTGCAGGAGTTGCTGACATAACTTTTGATTAAGTTGTTTAAAAATCTGAACTGCTAAAGTATGAAAAAGCTGATAAAAAAATTGAGTTGATAAAAATGGGCAAAAAGAAAATTTGAATTCATAATAAAAAGTTAACGCCAATCTAATTCTACCATTCGTCAGCAATTTGTAACCATTCAGATAATTGAAAGTTTTCAAAACTATTATAGCTATTACTTTTGAAGTACGAAATTATTAGTAGATAATTCATAGGAGAAAATTACTCCAACATTCATTTTCCAATTAACCACTGTAATGTATAGCCATGAGAATCAAAAGTATTTTATGTAGTATGCTATTTTTTTGTTTGTGTTGTAAAGTATTTGCTCAAACAAACGTTGCTACAAAAATCATATTGCAGAAAAACATAACAGCTAAGCGTACTGCAGAAAAAATAAAAATTGATGGCTTACTTACCGAAACAGCCTGGAAGGGTGCGCCAATTGCAAAAAACTTTACAGAATTAAGACCTAGTCCTTTCCGTAAAGAAGAGGAAGCAAATCGTACTGAGGCTTATATTTTATACTCAGATGAAGGATTATATCTTGCAGGCTATTGTTATGAAAAATCAAAAGATAGCATTTCTACTGAGCTTCGGGGAAGAGATGGGTTTGGCAATAATGACTGGATAGGCTTTGTATTTGATACTTACAATGATAAATTAAATGGGTTTGAATATTTTACAACTCCCCTGGGAGAACAAATGGATGCTAAAGTAGCTCCTAATCAAAATGGGAACAACGAGGATTTTAGCTGGAACGCCGTTTGGGAAAGTAGTGCTAAAATTCATGCTGATGGATGGTCATTTGAAATGTTCATACCTTTTTCCGCTATCCGATTCAGTAAAAAAAATATTCAGGATTGGGGAATTAATATCTTTAGAAGAAGACAAAAAACCGGGCAACAGGTATTTTGGAGTCCCCTTGATCCAAATGTAAATGGCTTTCTTACACAAAGCGGTCTTCTTAGTAATTTAGAAAATATCAAACCGCCAGTTCGTTTACAATTTTCTCCTTATTTTTCTACCTATGGTAATCACAATCCATATAGTATCGATACTGATGACAAATGGACTTCATCTATCAACGGTGGCTTGGATGTAAAATATGGCATAAGTCAGGCACTTACGTTAGACATGACTTTGATACCAGATTTTGGTCAGGTGAGAAATGATAACGTCGTTTTAAATCTTGGCCCATTTGAACAACGATTCTCAGAGAACAGAGCTTTCTTTACTGAAGGAACAGATCTGTTTAATAAAGGGAACCTTTTTTATTCAAGAAGAGTGGGTGAAAGACCAAAAAACTATTGGAATGTTTACAATAATCTGGATGCCGGTGATAAAGTAATTTCAAACCCACAAACCACAAAACTGGCAAATGCTACTAAAATATCAGGAAGGTTACAAGGGGGGTTAGGTGTTGGTTTTTTTAATGCGATTGCCAACCAAACATTTGCAGTTGTTGAAGATGCAAATAAAACAAGACGTAAAGTCGAAACTTCACCGCTTACAAACTATAATATAATTGTTTTAGATCAAACACTAAAAAATAATAGCAGTGTAAGTCTCATTAATACAAATGTTCTTCGAAACGGTAGTGAATATGATGCCAATGTAACTGCAGCCTTGTTTGATTTTAATGACAAGAAAAACACCTGGAACGTTGGTGGAAAAGCTTCTACAAGTAAACTTTTCAATTATCGGGGCGATAGAAAAAATATAACGGGGTACACTGGCTCTTTATACTTTGGCAAAACCAGTGGTCGTTTCAATTTTAACTTTAGTAATACCATTACAGATGCTAATTATAATGTACGGGATCTTGGCTATTTTACAATTACCAATTTTATGGAACATAACCTTTGGTTAGGATATAATTGGCGTAAACCAACTAATTGGTTCAATCAGTTACGTATTAATCTGAGTAGTAGTTATTCCCGCAGATTAAAACCAAATGTATATCAAAGTGCAAATTTTAATTTAAGTCTTAATGGGCAACTTAAAAACTTATGGTGGACAGGATTTTTTGCAGGATATGAACCAAGTGGAAATAATTTTTATGAGCCACAAACCAACCAGTTCGAAAATAAATTTTTTAAGACATGGAAAAGCATTTATGCCAACTTTTGGTTTGAAACAAATAATGCAAAAAAATATCAATTTCGTCCACAAATATTTTATGTAGATAGAAGCTTTTTTGCTGGACACAAACTCGAACTAAGCATGTCGCATCGTTATCGATTCAGCGATAAGTTTTCAGCAAGCTATGGTCTTAGCTGGGAGGAACAAAAAAATAATGCCGGATATGCTGCTGCTGGCCCTGTATTTGGTCGCCGGGATATTAAAACAATACAAAATTCAATTTCCCTAAAGTATAACTTTAATAACAAAATGGGGGTAACAAGTGATATTCGTCATTACTGGAGCGAAGTGGAGTACAAAGAGTTTTTTGATTTATTGGATGATGGCACATTACAAAAAAACAACTCTTTTTCAAATAATGTAAATCAAAACTATAATACATTTAATATGGAAACCGCTTTTACCTGGCAGTTTGCACCTGGTAGTTTTGCTTATGTTGTTTGGAAAAATTTTAACGACAATGACCACACATTTGATCGGATCATTGGGCAAGGATATACAAAGAATTTGAATAATACATTAGGACTTGGTCATGTCAATAATATCTCGCTGAAAATTGTGTATTTTCTGGATTTTCTACAAATTAGAAATTTGAAAAAGAAAAAAACACTCTAGTAAATATCTCATTTATAAAAAATGCTTGCTGATTGATCAACAAGCATTTTTATTTTATTATCTCGCCATACGCTGGCTTCCATTCATGCCTCCATCTTCTATGGCTCCATAAATAATTTGCAGGGTCTTCTCTTATCAGCTCTTCCAGTGCATTTTTATAAATCAGTGTAAGTGCTTGCGGTGTATACGCTCCGCCCTCTTCAGCCAATAGTTTTGAAGAAAAATGATAATATCCTCTTTTGATTTTTCGAAAAACAACCAAGACAATAGAAGTATTGTTTTTTACAGCACCTTTTGCAGGCCCGGTAACAAAAGGTGCAGGCTTGCTAAAAAAATTCATCCAATAAGCATTTGCCGGATCACCTGGATTTTGATCTGCCGCCAATCCAAAAGTATAGGTAGAATTAAAAGCCGGATGATTTGCATTTTTTTTATACTCTGTAGCAGAAATCAAAATTGATCCATACCTTTTTCTAAAATTATAAAATATACGATTAAGGTGTTTATTTGTAATTGGCATGTAAATACCAATAAAAGGAGCTTTCAGATTCATTGATGCCTGCAGGTTGCCATACTCCCAATTGAATTGATGCCCGGCCATTATATGTACATTGTAACCTTTGTCTGTTAATGAATTTATTAAACTAAAATCTGCAGTACTTCTCTTTAAAATTTCCTTTTTAGAAATAGTAATAAATTTAATTGACTCCAAAAAGGTGTCTATTAAATTATGGTAAAATTGTTTGGCAATTGCCATACGTTCCTTATCTGTTTTTTCGGGAAAAGCAATTTGCAGATTTTTAAGCACTACATCCTTGCGATATTTAAAAAGGTAAAATACAACAAAATAAATTCCATCAGCGATTACGTAAAGTAATTTGAAAGGAATTAATGAGACTAACCAAAGAAACCCATAAACAATATTATACATAGCGCCAAAGTTAAAAACTATAATACTATGTTTTGAATAAGCTTACTTTTTTCTGGATAGTCAGTATTATAGTGCAAACCAATGCTCTCTTTACGGAAAGTAGCACCTCTTACAATTAAATAGCCAACAGTAATCATATTTCTTAATTCCAGCAAATGTGGTGATACTGTACTACTCGCATACAATTGTTCTGTTTCTTCCCAAAGCAAATCAAGTCGGCGCATAGCTCTTTGCAAACGAATATCATTTCGCACAATTCCAACATAATCACTCATCAACAATTGTAACTCCTTTAAACTTTGTGTAATAAGAATCATTTCTTTTGGCTCTGATGTTCCCTGTGCATTCCAATCTGGGATGATATTTTCAATACTATCCCAATCTACAAAAGTAGAAACAAATACTTCTGCAAGTTTTGTAGTGCTATCTAAAAAACATCGGTGTGCAAATACCATCGCTTCCAATAATGAATTAGAAGCTAACCGATTGGCACCATGTAATCCTGTTGATGAACATTCTCCACAAGCATATAAATTTTTGATAGAGCTTTGTCCCCATTCATTAGTTTTTATTCCGCCACAACTATAATGCGCTGCTGGTGCTACAGGTATCATATGTTTTGAAATGTCAATACCAATCGACATACATTTTTCAAAAATATTCGGAAAGTGTTCAATAAACTTTTCTTTTTCAAAATGACGGCAATCCAGCCATACATGCTCCGTACCGTTTATTTTCATTTCATTGTCGATAGCTCTTGCTACAATATCTCTTGGTGCCAGATCTTTTCTTTCATCATAACGTTCCATAAAAGCTTCGCCATGTTGATTTCGAAGAATGCCACCATCGCCACGAACGGCTTCAGTAATTAAAAATGCATGGCCCCTGGCACCTGCTTCAAACAAAGCGGTTGGATGAAACTGGATGAATTCCATGTTTTCTACTCTTCCCTTAGCTCTGTACACCATCGCTACGCCATCACCAGTCGCAATTGAAGGGTTCGTAGTGGTACGATACACTTGTCCATTTCCGCCTGTAGCCAATAAAGTGATTTTAGAAAGAATTTTTTCAATCTTATTGGTAGTCAGATTCAATACATAGACGCCAAAACATTCTACATCAGGGGTAGATTTATTTACAAGATACCCTAAATGATGTTGTGTAATAATGTCAACTACAAAACAATGTTGTACAAAGTCAATATTAGTTTGCTTGTTAACTGCATCAATCAAAGCTCTTTCCATCTCCTTCCCCGTCACATCTTTATGATGCAATATTCTTGATTCTGAATGTCCACCTTCCTTCCCTCTTTTAAATGCACCACTATTTTCCTTATCAAACTTTGCCCCCCATTCAATTATTTCATTGACTCTTTCCGGACCTTCCTTTACTACAATCTCTACTACTTCTTTATTGCATAATCCATCTCCAGCAATCAACGTGTCTTCTATATGTTTTTCAAAACTGTCGTTTTCCCAATCATTCACAACAGCAATTCCCCCCTGTGCATATTTTGTATTGGTTTCATCAGCGGCGGCTTTCGTCATCACTAACACTTTTTTATCCGGAAACTGATCCGCCATTTTCAACGCATAGGTCAAACCTGCTATTCCTGATCCGATCACTAAAATATCTGTCTGTTGCATATTTATTTTTTGTTGCCAGCAGTTGTGCTACTAACAGCATCGTTGCGTCGCACTTTTGTGCTGCTTGAATTCTATTGGCCATTTTGCAGCATCCCGATATTTATCGGGAATTCTATTCGCTATTCGACAAAACTATTCATTCTCCCTTGAATTAAAATAACCAACCGCACCTTTCACAATAAAAAATTGTGCAAGAGCATAGGTTAATATTATCAATATGTCAGCAAAATAAAAAGGTTGATAAAATTTGTTCACTGCAAGCAATGAGTCAGATAAAACAAACAAAAAAGCACCAGTCATCATGTATTTGCCCGCAATCTTCTGTCTTATAAATAGCATATGCATTGCCAACATAAACATAAAACTGATGACGATGCCATAAATACGAACCGGCAATTTCATATCATGTAGATAAGGAGATAATAAGCTTATTAATGCTGCATAATAAATAACTACAATTACCAAAAACCAGGGATTGCTTTTTACTTTTTCCCTTATCCTAATTTTGTGAAAGTAAATAATATAAAAAATATGAGCCAGTAAAAAAGAAGAAAGGCCCAGCAAAAAGAAAATATCTTTCTTATCCTGAAACATCAACAACACATCTCCGATCCATGAAAAGGCGAGGGCAAGTAGTACCCATTTATTAATGCTTTTGGTAATATCATTTGTTTTCGAATCGAGGTAGCCGATAACAACAGGAATAATTAATGGCTTAAAAATAAATTGGAGAATATTGTTTTCTAATTGAATGCCAATTAATTCACCAAGAAGAACAAAAGTGAAAAGAATGATCCAGTTTTTTTGTTTCATTTGGAGGCTCTTAAGTTTATAGTATTCCAAATTTTGATGAATTAGGAAACCGCAAAACACATCTTATAAAATAGTTCATCATTCTTCCACCCAGGCTTCATTCTCTTTAATAAGGTTTATCAATTCTTCCACTGCCACATCACTATTTACATTCCGCTTCATCACTTCTTTACCTTTATACAAAGTAATTTTTCCAGGACCACTGCCTACATAACCAAAATCGGCATCGGCCATTTCACCGGGACCATTTACAATACATCCCATAATGGCAATCTTCAGACCTTTCAAATGATTGGTAACGGCTCTTATCTTAGCCGTTGTTTCCTGCAAATCAAATAAAGTTCTGCCGCAACTCGGGCAACTGATATATTCTGTTTTTGAAATTCTTGTTCTGGTGGCTTGTAAAATACTGAAGGCCGTGTTATTGGTAAACTGATAAATATCTTTTACTTCCAGATAAGTTCTGCCAGTTGCTTTTACATTTTCTAACGGAGTAGAACCGCTATAACCCAAACAAATTCCATCACCCATACCTTCAAGAAACAAAGCTCCCGTTTCTGTGGCAAAATGTATGAGGTGTTCATCAGGTGTTTGCCAACCGCTATCAGTAATTAAAACAACAGGATTTTGAATTTTTCTATTTAATAATTCGGCACACATTCTCCGAACAGATTGCATGGCATTTTTATTAGTAGAACTCAGGCAAATAACAACTGTTTTATTATTCGCCAGTTTATCCAAATAAGTAAAATCATTGATTGCCGTTGTATCACTAAAGCAATCAATCATAACAAAATTCAGCCTGTCACTTGTAGCAGCAGCTTCTACAAATCCCTTATCACTATAGATTGGGAAATATTTAGTTTTGTCTTTTGCTTCTGACCAGGCATCCGGATAAACAATTACTTTTAATGTTCCTGGTAATTCAAAATCCAAAAGCTGATTGCCCGTAAAAACATAATCTGCTGCCGCATCGCTGATTGTCCATTTATCTGTTGCTTCATTATAAGTGTAGCCAATACTTTGTAAATGGGTCGTAGTTATTTGTTCAATCTTACTCAAATCTGCCACCACCACCGGCACTTGTTTACCGCCAATATTATCAACTTGAAATGTTTCCCTTCGTTGATAGGCAAAAACATTATAAGGTAATGCTGTAATTAAGGGTACTACAATCCCCCCGCGGGGGGTAGTGGGGCTATATCTCTTCACCAAATCCTTACAAACAGGTATCTCAAATTCAGGATCTTC
>JAHEMM010000157.1 GCA_024643655.1 Chitinophagaceae bacterium
CGTATAAAAAGTAGCAGGATGTTATTGGCGTATGGTTTTCTAAGAAAAATATTTGAAGTGTTTGAAAAGTACAGAGTGCCGATTGATATGATCACAACTTCTGAAGTTGCAGTCTCTGTTACTATTGATACAGAAGAAAACTTAAAAGTTCTTGTAAAGGAACTAGAAGCATTCGGTACTGTTGAAGTAGATAAAAACCAAACGATTATTTCGGTAGTTGGTAATGAAATATCCCAGACTGAATTGATGGTCAAAAAACTATTTGGATCTATTCTTAATATACCTATCCGTATGGTTTCATATGGTGGTAGTCCGCATAATATTTCATTACTGGTACCGGCCGAGTATAAAAATCAGATTTTGCAGCAATTGAATAAAGGGATGTTTGGGTTGGAATAGTATGACAACTCATAAGGTATTGCACTAATAATTTGTTAATGTGAGGCTTATCACACTATTTAATTAATCTGAACGTTAGTTTCACATCAAATAGTTGTTATGCGGTTTCTCTCAATTGCTTTTTTAAGTCTGTTGCTGTTAACTAATCCGGGGTGGGAGAATGATTTTGAAGTGGCTCAAAAGAAAGCTGAATCGGAACATAAGTTTATCCTACTTAATTTTTCAGGCTCAGACTGGTGTGGCCCTTGTATACGTCTTCACAAAGATATTTTCGAGTCCGAATCTTTCCTGTCTTTTGCAAAAGATAAACTGGTATTGGTAAATGCAGATTTTCCCAGGCTTAAAAAAAACCAATTGACCAAAGAGCAGCAAAAGAAAAATGAAAAAATTGCTGATAAATTTAACGCTCAAGGTAGCTTCCCTCTAACATTGCTATTAACTGAAAAAGGTGAGATTGTAAAAACCTGGGATGGTTATCCAAATCTTTCTACAGAACAATTTTTAGCTCAGATTAGTCGTATAATCGATGACACTAATTGAAACTAACATTATACAAAAAACTGCTTACCATAAAGTAATGAAGCTGATGGGCAACAGATTTGAAATAACTGTTGTTGCAAAAACAGAAGCTGATGCATTTCAAAAAATTGACAAAGCGGTAGAAGAGATCAGCAGGATTGAAAAATTATTGACAACATTCAGTGATGAAAGTCAGACAAATCTGATTAATAATAATGCAGGTATTAAGCCTGTAAAAGTGTGTAAGGAGATGTTTGATATTATAAAAAGATCAATTAAAATTTCTGAGATTACACAAGGCGCATTTGACATAACCTATGGTTCTATTGATAAAAAGCTTTGGAATTTTGATAAGAATATGACTTCATTACCAGCTCCTGCGGTGGCAAGAAAAGCTGTACACCTAATCAACTACCGTAATGTAATTCTTAATGAAAATAAGTTGACTGTATTCCTGAAAGAAAAAGGAATGCGAATTGGGTTTGGTGGCATTGGTAAGGGGTATGCTGCAGAAAGAGCAAAATGTATATTGCTGGAACTAGGTGTCGAAGATGGGATTGTAAATGCTTCAGGCGATTTATGTGCATGGGGATATCAACCCGATGGTAAAGAATGGACAATTGGAATTGCAGACCCTAATGCTGCCAGAGAATCTTTTTCTTATTTGTCTATCTCAGGTCAGGCAATTGCTACTTCTGGTAATTATGAAAAATTTATTACAATCGATGGCAAAAAATATTCTCATACTATTGATCCTAAAACAGGGTTACCTGTTCATGGAATCAAAAGTGTAACAATTATTTGTCCCAATGCAGAAATAGCAGATGCGATGGCTACACCAATAATGATTATGGGGATAAAAGTGGGGTTGAACTTAGTAAATCAGATGAAAGGTATTGGCTGTATAATTGTTGACGAAACCGATAAAATCTACACATCAAAAAATATAAATCTGCAATAATTATGTATGTAAACCAAAAGCAAAAGCTATCTGTGATAGTTTTTGCATTAATAGCCACTCTGGCTTCCTGCACTACAGTAAAGGAATATCAGAAAAATAAATTGAATGATGGAGAGATGGGGTTAAGTGCCCGAAAAATTCAAAAAACAGAATCTAGTTTTCAGTCTTACAGAGAAGGGGCATCCGGTGCTAATGGAGGAAAAACCGGCGGTGGTTGTGGCTGTAATTAATCTATTCATTCAAATTTAACTTAATGAAAAAAATATGTTTAGGTGTAGTAGGAATCGTTCTTACATTTTTCTCCGCCTATGCTCAGCCTTCAAAGGATTCATCTAATTACAAAAGCCGTAAACTGACTTTTGAAGAAGCAAATCTAGTTTCAAGTTACTATAAACAGGATGGCAATAATGCATCAGTAACGGGTGGAATAGGTTCGCAAAAATTGAATGATATTTCCAATACAATAGATGTAAAGTTTATTAAATGGGACAAGAAGAACAGAAAGCACAGTTTTGATGTGGAAGTTGGTATTGATCATTATACTTCAGCCTCATCTGATCAAGTTGATCTGAAAGCAAATTCATCTGCTTCTCATGCAGATACTAGAATTTTTCCTTCTGTATCCTGGGCGGTTGAAGACGAAAAAAAGGGATTGACATTTGGGGCAGGCATTTCTGGATCTACGGAATTTGATTATCAATCTATCGGAGTAAATGCAAATTTTTCAAAAAAGACGAATAACAGGAATGGAGAATTCACTGCAAAAGCACAGGCATATATAGATCAAGTAAGTCTTATTTATCCAACTGAATTGCGGGGTGGAGGAAGAGACGATGATGATTATGCAAGAACTGCAAGAAACTCATACAGCGGATCTTTATCTTATTCTCAAATCGTCAATAAGCGTTTGCAGATAATGTTTATTGCAGAACTGATTGCTCAGAAAGGCTATTTGAGTTTGCCGTTTTACAGAGTTTTTTTTAACAACAACGATGTCCGGATAGAGAATTTGCCCAATAGCAGAATGAAAATTCCGCTTGGTTTCAGAGCTAATTATTTTTTGGGAGACAAATTTATTTTGCGATCTTTCTATCGGTACTATCGTGACGACTGGGGTTTAACCGCACATACTATTGAATTAGAAACACCAGTTAAGATTACTCCGTTCATTTCTATTTCGCCATTTTATAGATATTATCAGCAATCGTCAGTCAATTATTTTGCTCCATATAAAGCACATGGTTTAGCTGATCAGTTTTATACCAGCAATTATGATTTGTCAAAATTCAATAGCAATTTTTATGGTGCAGGGTTCCGTTTAACCCCTCCTAAAGGGGTGTTTGGTATTCAACGGTTAAATATGCTTGAGCTTCGATATGGGCATTATTCCCGAAGTAATGGATTAAGCTCTGATATTGTTTCATTGAATTTGAAGTTTAAATAAGCATAGAATAAAAGAGTTCTACAAAATAAAAGCCCCTCACAATTGTGAAGGGCTTTTATCATAAAATCAGATGCTATTACCAACGATTGTTGGAATTAGAATACGCAGGTCTTGCGCCTCTTTCTGGTCTTTCTTCTCTTGG
>JAHEMM010000081.1 GCA_024643655.1 Chitinophagaceae bacterium
GATGGGATTTCTATAGATATTAACGAAGTTTCTCTAAATGTGATTGTTTCAAAAAAAGGGTAAATTATGGCTACTAAAAAGAAAACAGCTCCTAAAAAAGCAATAAAAAAGGCTACTAAACCCGCCCCTAAAAAGGCTGCTCCTAAAAAACCAGCAGCAAAGAAAACTGTGAAAAAATCTGCACCAAAAAAAGCCATGCCTACCGGCAGGCAGGCAGCTAAGCCAGCTCCTAAAAAAGCGACTAAACCTGCACCGAAAAAAGCAGCTCCTAAAAAAGCAGCAAAACCAGTGGCAAAACCAGCGCCTAAGACAGCTCCAAAAGCAGCAAGTAAACCTGCAGCTAAAGCTGTAACTCCGGCACCAGTTCCAAGCCCTACACTTAAAAAATCCGGCAAAGTTGATCCAAAATCTTTGGTTTCAATAAAGCAAAAAGTAAAACCTGTGATAAAAAAAGAACCACCAAAGCCTACAAAAGTTGTAATTCCAAAAACAACTACAAAGAGTTCAGTAAAGTATGAACCTGATTTCACAAAGTCCGTTCTTGATCAAAGTGCTCCAATTTATTCTGGACCTACTATGCGTTATTCAGATAACGATTTAGTTGAGTTCAAAGAAATTATCACCAGAAAATTGGATGCGGCAAAAAAAGAATTGACTTACTTACAAGGGCTAATTACCCGCAAGGAAGAAGGCGGAGACATGGATGAAGGACGATATATGACAATGGAAGATGGCAGTGTAAGTATGGAAAGAGAGCAATTGAGTCAGATGGCTAGTCGCCAAATCACTTTTATTGATCATCTTGAAAAAGCTATGATGAGAATTGAAAATAAAACCTATGGCATTTGTCGTGTTACTGGTCAGTTGATTGACAAAGCAAGATTAAGAGCTGTACCACATGCTACTCTTAGTATTGAAGCTAAGCAAACGATGAATAAATAGAATTATTCCTGATATTACAAAACCCCGTCTCGATATTATTGAGACGGGGTTTTGTTTTAAAAAATTTTTTATCGTTGACTTGCAATCAAAAGATTCAGATCAGTGTATTTCAGGTTAAATCGCTGGCTCAAGTAAAAGTTAGTCAGCGATCCTTTAAATAGATAAATTCCATTTCTTAAATGAATCTGGTGCCAAAGCAGATTTTCAAATCCACCTTCTTCACCAGCCTCAAGCAATAATGGCATTAAGACATTACTGATTGCCTGCGAAGCTGTTCTGGAAAACCCTGAAGGAATATTAGGCACACAATAATGTATCACTCCATACTTCATAAAAATAGGATGCTCATGAGAAGTGATCTCGGATGTTTCAAAACATCCTCCCCGATCAATACTTACATCTACAATAACTGCGCCCGGTCGCATATTACTTACCATTTCTTCATTTACAACCATGGGTGTTCTACCTGTTTGCGAACCCAAAGCACCTACCGCAACCTCACAAGTCTTTAATTGTTTAGCAAGCATCCGTGGTTCTATAACTGAAGTCCATAAGCGATGACCGATATTATTCTGTAACCGTTTTAACCGGTAAACACTGTTATCAAAAACTTTTACAGAAGCACCTAATGCCAGTGCTGCTCTGGCAGCATATTCACCTACAATTCCTGCGCCTATAATAATAACTTTAGTTGGTGCAATTCCGGAAATACCCCCCAGTAATACGCCTTTCCCATGATTTGCTGATCCCAGATATTGAGCGGCTATTAACATTACAGCACTACCTGCAATTTCACTCATACTTCTGACAATGGGGTACGAATCGCTGTCATCTTTCAAATTCTCAAATGAAATAGCAGTTACCCGTTTATCCATCATTGATTGCAAAATTTCCACCTTCATTACTGAAAGATGAATCGGAGATATAATGACTTGATTTAACTGTAAAAGCGGTAAGTCTTCATCTATTATAGGTGCACTTTTTACAAGAATAGGTGCCTTAAAAACGGTTTCCCGGTCATATACTATTTTAGCTCCGGCTTCACTGTAATCCTTGTCTCTGAAATGAGATGCTTCCCCCGCATTATGTTCAATCATTACCTCATGCCCATTACTAATCAATACACTTACAGCATCGGGTGTTAAAGCAATCCTGTTTTCCTGAAATGCAATTTCCTTTGGAATACCAATCATCATTCCCTTCACTTTGGGTTTAATATCCAAAGTCTCTTCCATTGTTTCATAGCTGAAAGAAGTGCTTATTTTTGGCTTTTGCTGGCTCATTAAATTGATTGCTGGTTAAGAATTACGGGGTCACGGGGAAATT
Source organism: Chitinophagaceae bacterium (assembly GCA_024643655.1). Lineage (GTDB taxonomy): Bacteria > Bacteroidota > Bacteroidia > Chitinophagales > Chitinophagaceae > JJ008. Next base: position 2,269 of record JAHEMM010000081.1, read on the forward strand.
AAGTATTGAAGTTTTTACCTATCTCAAATGTACTCAATTTTAAGCGATTTTGATTCTTCTTGTAGTATTATCTATAAGCTCCACATAAACATGTGTTGTGTCGTCAGGAAAAATACCCGGAGCCCTTTCTGGCCATTCAACTAAACAAATAAAGCCACTGTAGAGGCAATCTTCTACTCCTGCCCTTATAGCTTCTTCTTCGTCTTTCAACCGATATAGGTCCATATGAAACAGCAATTTCAATGTTCCTTCACAATCATATTTATATTCATTAATAATTGGGAAAGTTGGGCTACTTACAACATCCTTTACACCTTTCATTTCACAAAGTGCATGAATTAAAGTGGTTTTACCAGCTCCCATATCGCCATGAAAAGCAATTACATTTCTATTTCCAATTGCTTTCCAAAAGTCAGTAGCAGTTTTATTTATCTCGTTTAATGAAAAAATCCATTCCATTGCTCAAATTTACAGCGTTATAGCAACCAAGTTGTAAACATTTTCCGGTTGTGTAAAACAAAGCAATCTTACTTAAAGTAAATTTGCATTATGGAAAAAGTACAGTGGAAAGTAGATGGAATGGATTGTACAACCTGTGCACTCAATATTCATAAGTACCTGGAGAAAAAGGGGATGCAAAATATAAAAGTAAATTTTGCTACAGGCGATGTATTGTTCGATGCAGAAAAGGGTTTTGAAAAAGATAAAATAAGTACGGGTATAAATGACCTTGGCTACAAAGTAATTGATGAAGAAACAAACATAACGGTTTCTAAAAGAAAGCCGATTTTATCAACCCATCTTCAGCGCTTCTGGTTTTGCCTTCCTTTTACTTTACTATTAATGCTCCACATGATACCGGGTGTACATATTCATTGGCTGATGAATCACTGGTTTCAATTAGCATTAACTATTCCTGTTTATATAGTAGGTATGAGTTTCTTTGGGAAAAGTGCATGGAAAAGTATTCGGAATGGAATGCCCAATATGAATGTACTGATTGCAATCGGTTCTACTGCTGCATTCTTTTATAGTTTGTATGGTTCGCTTACTGGTCAGTCAGAGCAGTTTATGTTTTATGAAACGGCTGCTACTATTATTACATTGGTTTTTCTTGGCAATTATCTTGAAGATGCATCCATTAATTCAACGCAACGAGAATTGAATAAATTGGCTAAGTCACAAAAAGTGATAGCGAATATGATTGCATTTGATGATGAACATAAAGAGCAAATTTTCCCTGTAGAAAACACACAATTGAGAGTTGGCGATCTTATTCTTATTAAAAGCGGTGAACAGGTTCCAATAGATTGTAAAATCCTATGGGGCGACGTACAAGTAAATGAAGCTATTGTAACAGGCGAAAGTGCACCCGTTCATAAAATAAAAAAGGATAAATTAATAGGGGGCAGTTTGATTAGCGATGGCACAGCAAAAGCACAGGTAACTGCTGTGGGAAATGATACTGTGCTGTCAGGTATCATCAATATGGTAAAGCAAGCACAAGGAGAAAAGCCGCCAGTTCAGCAACTGGCAGATAAGATCAGTGCTATTTTTATTCCAATAGTATTAGGCATTGCGGCATTAACCCTACTACTTAGCTGGATAATATTAAAAGACTTTACACCTGCATTGATGAGAAGTATCGCTGTGTTGGTTATCGCTTGTCCTTGCGCAATGGGATTAGCAACTCCAGCCGCTATTGCGGTTGGTCTGGGCCGTGCAGCAAAAACAGGTATTCTATTCCGTAATGCTACGAGTTTAGAAACTTTTAAAGATATCAAACGGGTTGTATTTGATAAAACAGGTACGTTAACTACAGGTAAATTTGTTTTAGCTGATTTTAAGAATTTGATTGAAAATGATAATGAAGAATTTAAAAAAATCGTTTTTAGTCTTGAAAAATATTCAAATCATCCTATAGCCGTAGCTATAACAAATGAGTGGAAATCAAAAGATGAAATTCGCTGGAAAAAGATTGAAGAGGTAAAAGGCTTTGGTATGAAGGCAGAAGATCTTGAAGGGAATACCTGGTGGGCCGGATCTTTCAGAATTGCTGATAAACTTACGGATGATCATTCGCACAATATTTACATTACAAAAAATAATAAGTTGATTGGCTGGATAGATGTAAAAGACGAAATTAGATCTGAAGCAAAGGCAGTAATAAATTATTTACATAGTAAAAACATAGAAACAATATTACTAAGTGGTGATAGATTAGAAAAATGTAATCACCTGGCGACACAACTGGGAATTGACACTGTAATTGCTGAACAAACTCCCGAACAAAAGCTTGCAAAGATTACAGAACTAAATGATCTCTCCCCAACAGCAATGGTTGGCGATGGTATTAATGATGCGCCGGCATTAGCAAAAGCTACTATTGGTGTATCAATGAATGACGCTTCTCAAATTGCCGTTCAATCTGCTCATGTAGTATTAATGAATCATGGTTTGAAAAATTTGCCGACTGCATTAGGGCTAGGAAAACACACCTACATAACAATCAAACAAAATCTATTCTGGGCTTTTGCCTATAATATTGTTGCAATTCCAGTCGCTGCTTTTGGGTTTCTTACGCCTACTTTCGGTGCATTGGTAATGGGGTTGAGTGATGTAGTACTGGCAATTAATTCTGTACGTTTATTCGTAAAGAAAGTAGTGTAAATTCACAGCCTAGGATGCGGGATATCCATTCCATATTAAAACAATACTGGGGCTATGATGCTTTCCGCCCATTACAAGAAGAAATAATTAATGCTGTATTGGCTGGGAAAGACACCTTAGCATTGATGCCAACCGGTGGTGGCAAATCATTATGTTATCAGGTACCAGCAATGGCAATAGATGGCTTGTGTCTTGTTGTATCTCCTTTAATTGCTTTAATGAAAGACCAGGTTGAAGCCCTTCGCAGAAATGGAATCACTGCATTTGCTGTTTATTCTGGAATGAGCCGAAAGGAAGTAATCAATACATTTAAGGTTGCCAGTGAAAGCAATTGCAAATTCTTATATGTTTCTCCCGAACGATTAGAATCAGCTTTATTTAAAGAATATCTTCCGGGTCTTGGCATAAATATTATTGCTGTAGACGAAGCACATTGTATTTCACAATGGGGTTACGACTTTCGTCCTTCCTACTTACGGATTGCAACAGTAAGAGAAGAATTGCCAGGTATACCTATTCTTGCTTTAACGGCTTCTGCAACTCCGGATGTGCAAATTGATATTTGTGAAAAACTTGAATTTCAAAGTCAAAACATATTTCGTCAATCGTTTGAAAGATCCAATCTTTCTTACAGCACTTTTAAAGTGGATTCGAAGATTAATAAAATAATTGAAATATTAAGAAAATTAAATGGCGCTAGTATTATTTATTGTAAAAGCAGAAAAAGAACAAAAGAATTAAGTGAACTCTTGCGTTTACAACAGATATCAGCTGATTATTACCATGCTGGTCTTATACAGGAAGAAAGAAATAAAAAACAGGAAGCCTGGATCAATAATAAAACTAGAGTAATCGTTTGTACCAATGCTTTTGGAATGGGTATCGACAAACCAGATGTTCGTTGTGTAATCCATGCCGATGTACCGGATTGCCTTGAAAATTATTATCAGGAAGCTGGTCGTGGAGGAAGGGATGGAAAGATTGCTTATGCTGTTTTATTATACGATGACAGAGATCTAAATGAGCTGGAAAAAATGGCCGACTTACGTTTTCCTGTTTTAGATGAAATAAGAAACGTTTATCAAAGTGTGGCCAATTATTTACAGATACCTACAGGTAGTGGGGAAGGTCAATACTATGAATTTGATGTATCAGATTTTGTAAGAAAATTTAAACTTACAGGACATATTACCCTGTATGCACTTAAAGCATTGGAGCAAGAAGGCTGGTTGGCACTTAATGAACAGGTTTTTCTTCCATCAAGTCTTGTATTTACAACCAATAAAAATCAATTATTTTCTTTTGAAAATGAACATCCTGAGCTGGATACATTGATTAAGACACTACTGCGAGCTTATGAAGGAATTTTTGATCAGCCTATTTCTATTTCAGAAAAAATGATTGCTGGCTTAATGAAAACAGATATTGAGATTGTAAAGAAGCAGTTGCTTCATTTACACCAGGCAGGCTTCATTGAGTATCAACCTCAAAAAGACTCCCCTCAATTATATTTACTTCGCAATCGTATTAAAGCAGAAGATATTACTATTGATATGATTGCTTACAAGAAAAGAAAAGGACAATTTCTGCAGCGAATGAGACAAATGGTCATTTTTGTAAATGAGACTATGGAATGTCGCAGTCGTATTATCGGTTCTTATTTTGGTGATAAAAAAATTAAACTTTGTGGCATCTGTGATAATTGTCTGCGAATTAAGAATACAGTCATTAGCAAGGAAGAATTTGAATCGCTGCATCATCGAATCATCAATATCATTAAGTATGAATCGTTACATACTAAAGACCTCATGCTAAAACTAAATAGTATAAAAAAAGAAAAAGCCTGGAAGGTGATAGAGTTCCTTCAGGCTGAAAATAAAATTAAGGTAGATAAGACAGGTCTTATTTCGATAAATTAATCTTTAGGCAGTTTTTAATATAATAAAAACAAGTATCGCCACACTTAACACTGTAAAAAATAATAGCTTTTTCATTTTCTGAGATTTATAGGTATAAAAGGTTTACACAACTTTAGTTGCTTAATTTGGAATTATCCAAATTACTAATCATACTTAACCTCGGATTTAATAGATGTTGGATTTAAAAAATTGAAAAGACTACATCAGGATTGAAACCTGATATAGTTTAAAATTAATAAAACTATTTCTAAAATAATCTTTTTCTTCCCCTTCCGCCTAATCCTAAAACACCCAATAATGTTCTAACAATCGAGTTTCCGGCAGTTCTTGTCATGCTTTTTACTGTAGGATCATCAAAAAAACCTTTTTCTTTTTTGGCGGGTGTTTTCTTTTCCTCATCTGCCTTTTGCACTTCATCTCTTTTTGCTGCATCTTCTAATTTTTCTGTTAATATTTCATAGGCACTTTTATTATCAATAATTTCATTGTATTTAGCTGCTATATTTGATTTATTTACCAATGTATCAATCTCTGCATCACTTAATATATCCATTCTGCTTTGCGGTGCCCGAAGCATACAATGCACTAATGGTGTAGGTATACCTTTTTCATTTAGAATTGTTACCAGTGCTTCTCCCGTTCCCAACTGCGTAATCAGGTCCTCCGTTTTATAAAAATCAGTTTCAGGATAATTCTCAGCTGTTTGCTTAATCATTTTTCTATCTGCAGCCGTAAAGGCCCTTAAAGCATGCTGAATTTTCAAACCCAATTGCGCCAAAACAGAAGCTGGTACATCCATTGGGTTTTGTGTACAAAAATAAATACCTATCCCTTTAGATCGGATTAGCTTAATGATCGTTTCTATTTGTTGTAATAAAGCATCATTGGCTTCCTGAAAAATCAAATGTGCTTCATCAATAAACATCACCAGTTTTGGCTTATCCATATCACCTTCTTCCGGACAAGATGCGTATAACTCTGCCAGCAATTGCAACATAAAAGTGGAGAACAGTTTCGGCCGATCTTGCAAATCTGTTACTCTTACAATAGAGACCATCCCTTTACCTTCATTATTAATCCGCATCAGGTCGTCTACTTCAAAACTTTTTTCGCCAAAAAAAACATCAGCACCCTGCTGTTGCAATTCAATTACTTTACGAAGAATGGTACCAGTAGAGGTAGTAGAAATTTTTCCGTAATCTTTTTCCATTTCTTCTTTCCCTTCATCGCTTACATACTGTAATACTTTGATAAAATCTTTCAGATCAAGTAAAGGCAACTTATTATTGTCGCAATACATAAATATCATAGCAACAAACCCACCTTGGGTATCATTCAATCCTAAAATTTTAGATAGCAATACAGGTCCGAATTCACTTACTGTTGCTCTCAGCCTTGCACCCTTCTGATTACTTAATGTAAGCAAGTCAACTGGATAAGCAGTTGGCTTGAATTCAATATTTAATTTTTGACTTCTTTCTGCAATTTTTTCATTGGTAGTGCCTGCTGCAGCAATCCCACTTAGATCTCCTTTTATATCCATCAATAAAACGGGGATGCTTGCATCACTTAATCCTTCTGCAAGAATCTGCAATGTTTTCGTTTTACCTGTTCCTGTTGCACCTGCAATTAATCCGTGACGATTCAATGTTTTAAAAGGTATCAATACATCTGCTCCACTTACTACATTACCATTGAGCATGGCCGTACCTATTTTGAACGATTCGCCTTTGAATGTATAGCCTGCATTTACGGTTTCGAGAAATTTTGTACTGTCTGACATTTGCTTAATTTAATTAGCTGTTAATATACCAATTTTATCGTTTCGTAAATGCATGGCACAGTTTTTACTATATTATTACTTATTAGTTAGCTATAGGTTTAAATTAAAGGTCTTTTAACAAAATATTCGTTCCCGATACTTTAACCCTTCAAATGCTTTAACTTTATTTGTATCATATAAAACCACCAGAAAAATGGAAGCAAAAAAATCTAAATTATTATTGTGCGAAGACGATCCGAATCTTGGAAGTGTTCTTAAAAATTATCTTGAATTAAACGATTATGATGTAACACTGGAAAGAGATGGGCGACTTGGTCTGGCCGCTTTTCAACGGGAAAAATTTGACCTATGCCTGCTTGATGTAATGATGCCAAATATGGATGGATTTACATTGGCTGAAGAAATTAGAGATGTCGACCCGGATATTCCTCTTTTCTTCCTGAGTGCAAAAACAATGAAGGAAGATGTAATACAAGGTTACAAACTTGGTGCTGATGATTACATCACCAAACCTTTTGATAGTGAAGTATTACTATTGAAAATAAAAGCTATCCTAAAAAGAAATGAGGAGCAGAATAAAGAAAGTGAGAATATGGAATTCGACCTTTCTACATATCATTTCAATCCTAAATTACGTCAACTTATACATAAGGATATTACACAAACATTATCGCCAAAAGAAAATGAATTGTTGAAAATGCTGGCAGAACACCTGAATGATCTTTTACCCAGAGATCAGGCCTTAAAAAAGATCTGGGGAAGCGATACCTATTTCAATGGCAGAAGTATGGATGTATATATTGCCAAGCTTCGTAAATATTTAAAAGATGATGAGAAGATCGAGATTGTAAATATCCATGGTAATGGATTCAGATTAGTGGTGCAGGAGTAATCATTAAATAAATTGATCTAATAAAAAAGGTGTCTTATTGAAAGACACCTTTTTTTTATTCAAATAAAGTTCCTGTAGTGCCAGGGTTCTTTTTCCCTAAATGCTCATAGGCCTTGGCCGTTACTTCCCTTCCTCTTGGGGTTCGTTGCATAAAACCTTCCTGTATTAAGAAAGGCTCATACACTTCTTCCAGTGTTCCCGACTCCTCTCCTACGGCTGTTGCAATTGTAGTAATCCCCACTGGGCCGCCTTTAAATTTATCGATGATAGTTGTCAAAATTCTGTTGTCCATATCATCCAAGCCATGCTCATCTACATTCAATGCTTTTAATGCATGCTGTGTAATGCCTAAGTCGATTTGTCCATCATTTAAGACTTGTGCAAAGTCCCTTACTCTTCTTAATAATCCATTTGCTATTCTGGGAGTACCTCTGCTTCTTCTGCCAATTTCTCCTACTGCATCGGTAGATATGTTGGACCCAAGAATATTGGCAGAGCGTTGTATTATTTTATTCAACACATCCGCTGTATAATATTCCAGTCTTGACTTAATGGCAAATCTTGAAAGTAAAGGTGCAGTCAACAATCCACTTCTGGTTGTTGCACCAATTAATGTGAAAGGATTTAAATTAAGTTGAATACTCCTTGCATTCGGGCCACTATCAATCATTATGTCGATCCTGTAATCCTCCATAGCTGCATACAAATACTCTTCTACAACTGTACTAAGGCGATGAATTTCATCAATAAATAAAACATCATTGGGTTCAAGACTGGTTAATAACCCAGCAAGATCTCCTGGCTTTTCTATAACCGGACCTGATGTTTCTTTTATACTTACGCCTAATTCATTAGAAACAATTCTCGATAAAGTTGTTTTACCCAATCCCGGAGGGCCATGAAATAACACATGATCTAATGCCTCACCACGGATCTTAGCAGCTTTAATAAAAACACGAAGGTTCTCTATGATTTTATCCTGTCCTGAGAAATCATCCATCTGTCCCGGACGGATCGTATTCTCAAAGACTGTATCGGCTGAAGTCTGATTTTCTTTATCACTATTCAAATTAGGATTCAACATGAAATTTAAAAATTGAATTGATGTAAAGCTAATTAATAATGAACATAAGAGTTGTTACAATTGATTAAATAGGATTTTTCCCATAATTCAACAATATTGATTCATTTGCAAAATAAGGTCGGGATCAGGACTATTCTCCAACCAGCCTTTTCTTTCAGAAAACTTACAAACGCCAGGATAATCACCTTTATATGTTCCAATATCATTTATTATCTGAAAATGTAAATGAGGAGGCCAATGCCCGTTTTCAAAGGGCAAGCCAAATTCGCAAAAGTTTTCACCCTTTTTAATATGTTGACCTTCTTTTAAGTTTGTAAGAGAGTTTAAACTCAAGTGACCATACAACGAAAAGAAGTTCATTGATTCTAATTGATGTGCAAGAATTATAGTGGCGCCATAATCACCAAAATCATTATTAAAAGCAAAGCTATGAACAACTCCATCCAGAGGAGCCATTATTACCGTGTTTGGCTGGCCCCAGATATCTGTTCCCAAATGCAGTCTTCTTGGCTCTTCACTTGCTGTAGCACCGTCAAATACCTTACTTACTTTATAAATAGTTCTATGTTCGCCATAGCCACCAATACCATATCTCGCATTATTTTTATAGCGTATCTCGTTAATATAATTATTGAAAATCTGTGTATCCTTAAGTATATCTGAAGTGATCTCTTTGTTCTCCGAAGTAAAATTAAGTGGCAATAATTTGTCTACTAAAGGATCAAAGGCAACAATTTTATGAAAAGCAGGTTGATTTTTTTTTAAAACTTCATGTAATTCCATTGCTTTTTTTGCTTTAATGTTAGTCAGCTCTATAATTTTTTTATAATGTACAACTCTTTGCTGATATGAGTGATCAATGCAAAGAAATATAATCACATATTATTCGTTTACTAACTAAATGTTTTGTGCATGATCTGTAACCCTGTTCAAGAAAAAAAAATTTACTTTCTATTGGTTCTTTTTTGTCTAAGTCTGACTTCATTCTCACAGATGATTACAGGAATCTGGAAAGGCAAAATAAACCGCCAGAAAGTTGAAGTAAAAATCATTCAACAAGGAGATAGTCTTACAGGCACTTCTTATTACTTCGAATCGGCCAATAATTTTCGACGATATACTATACGAGGCTATTTTGATGCTGCAACAAGTGAAGCCGTTTGGTGGGATGATCAGCTAGTAGAAGAAAAATCAACCCGTTTCAGTATTACAAGTCCTGGAAAAACACCAATGCTTTCAAGAGCTGATTTTAATTGTCCGGGGGGAAACAGGATGATGCTGGATGGCAAAGTGACCACAAAAGAAAATGACAGAAATATTAAAGGAGAAGTACATCTGGACAAAACATTTCAATCTGTCTTCGATGATGAATGGGATTTTGTTATTACTAATTACACCATTGGAGCTAATGATCCAGAGGTAATTGATAGCATTAAAAGCATTGCTTTTCAAACAAAACCAATTGCGGAAACACCTGTTAAAAAAAGTAGTCCAGAAAAGATAATCACCAGGCCTACAATTCCTATTGTAACAAAAAACACAAATAAGCCAGTTGAAAAAATTGAATCTAAACAACAGGATACAAAAGAAATAAATACCAGGCCAATTGTAATAGCGTCTGTAAAAGCACCAAATATCGAAGAGAAATTTGTTGCCCGTAAAAAAACATTTATCAAAGAAATTCCAATAAGTGGCGATTCAATTGAACTTCACTTTTATGATAATGCTGAAATAGACGGCGACTCGATCTCTCTTTTTTTGAATAACAAGCTGCTATTTCAACATATTCGTCTTACTGGCAACCCTTATGTAATTAAATTAGCCTTAAGTGAATTACAAGACTCGAATGAATTGACAATGGTTGCCGAAAACCTTGGTACAATACCTCCCAACACATCTTATATGATTGCTTTTAACAATGAGCAACGATTCGATGCTTATCTTACCAGTACAGAAGGAGAAAGTGCCACTATCAGATTAAAAAAAACAACTCAATAGTTAATTATCTATTTCATTAAAAAACCCCTTCCAGTCAAATGGAAGGGGTTTCGATTATGCTGTATTTCTTTTCTACTAGTTATTATGAACGATGATCTTCTTCGTACCAATCAGTCGGGCATCTGCTCCTCT
>JAHEMM010000082.1 GCA_024643655.1 Chitinophagaceae bacterium
ATACCGTTCCTGCTACATTGCCTGTTAACGCTATCGTTGTAATCGCATTGGCCGAACAAATCGTTTGGCTGGCCGGTGTTGCTACTGCATTTGGTGTTGGATTAACCAATACCGTTGCCGTGATCGGTGTACCAGGACAACCATTCGCTGTTGGTGTAATCGTAAACGTTACGGTAACAGGGGCATTCGTTGTATTGGTCAGTGTTCCGCTGATATTACCTGCACCGCTCGCCGCTATTCCCGTTACTGTTGCGGTATTGTTCCTTGTCCAGTTATAAACCGTTCCTGCTACATTACCTGTTAACGCTATCATTGTAATCGCATTGGACGAACATATCGTTTGGCTGGCCGGTGTAGCTATTGCGTTTGGTGTAGGGTTAACAGTAATAGTAAAGCTTTTTGGTGTGCCAGTGCAGACAGTTGCCGGACTATAAGTAATGATTATAAGGCCATTACCAGTTTGCACTCCACCAGTCATTACCTGAGCAGTTCCTGCATTAAAGGAACCTCCACCTCCACCTCCAGTTCTTATAGTAGCACCGCAATTAAAGATATGTCTACCACCAGCTCCGCCAGAGTAACCTCCACCACCGCCACCGCCAACTGTATTACAGGTTGTGCTTCCGCCACCGCCAAAACCACCATAAGCATCATTTGCACAAGATCCATCACCTCTTCCAGGTGCTCCACCTGTACCACCATTTACAAAAGACAAACCGCCCCGTCCAAAATTCAATGATCCTCCGCCCGGATTGGCATCAAACCCATTTCCTATAAGTCCACCACCGCTACCACCGTTACTATCACCCGTAGTGCAAACCATTCCTCCGTTTCCACCAGTTCCACCATTTATACCAGCACCACCATCTGCAGTTCCGTTATTTGTAACAGATCCGTCAACTCCAGCTTGGTCACTAGAAGCTCCGCCACCGCCGCCAGCTACCAATAACGGAGTATTATCTGAAAGTGTTACAAAACTACCGCCGCCACCGCCGCCAACAGCATCCGTTTCTCCTGCTTGTCCTACTAATATTTTTAAAACCTGCCCAGGCGTAACCGCAAATGTTCCCTTGGTATAAACTCCTTTCCCTCCTGGTTGTAATACACCCCATGTAGAACTTCCTCCTTCTGCTCCTGATGCTTCAATTGTTATTGAATTAACTCCAGCAGGAACGGTCCAATTTTGAATGGCTCCTGTATAATTAAACGTTTGAGAACCACCAGTGCTGTTTTTTGATGGTGTAACTGTAATTGTTGCAACAACCGGTGCGGACGTAGCATTTGTTGCTATAAAGCTTGCTATATCACCCATTCCATTAGCTGCCAAACCAATAGAAGGATTAGTATTTGTCCAGTTAAATATAGTTCCCGGTACTGATCCGGTAAAAGTAATAGCTGTGGTCATTGCGTTATTACATACCATCTGGTTAGCCGGTTGGTTTACATCCGGAATCGGGTTTACTGTTATCGTTGCAGTTCCACTATTTCCAGTCCCTGGATTTGCATTAAAATCAGTTACTGAGACCAGTGAATAAGTTGTTGTTGTCATTGGAGAAACAGGAATATTTGTTCCACTCACATAACTATTGACAGTGAAGTTTCCACCAGGTGCTGCATTTAATACCACCGTATATGGAGAAGTGCCACCTGTGATAGTAACAACCAGGTTAGCAGTACTTCCTGCACATATTGTAGAAACTCCATTGACACTTAAAACAGATGCTGTAGGCCCTGTAGTAACTGTTAGCATTGCCGATGTAGTTGTTGCTGTTGGTGAACAACTATTGGTTGCTACACAACGGTAATAATATCCATTCATGCCGATGGCGGCAGGATTAATAGTAAGTGTGCCGGTGGTAACACCTGAATATGGCGCTGCATTAGTTAATGGAGAATATACGCCACCTATACCGGTAGTACTTAATTGCCACTGCAGACCCGGTGTTGGTGTGCCACTGAATGCTGCTGTAAATGAAGTGCTGCCACCAGTTCCTACAGATGTACTCATTGGACTGGTAGTTACCATTGGTGCTGCATTTAAACTTAATGCTGCATTGTTTGATGTAATATTTCCGCAAGGATTTGTAACAATAACATTGTAATCGCTTGCCACATCACCTGCCTGAGCATTTGAAATGCTTAAAGTAGCAGTAGTAACACCTGATAAAGTAGAACCTGAGCCTTGTAAACCATTTACCAGCGGCGTAAGACCTCTGTACCACTGATAAGACACTGGATCTGTAGCAGTAACTGTGAATGAAGTATTGCCACCTGGGCAAATAGCAGTATTAGCAGGTTGGCCTCCGCCACCAATAGTTGGTGCACCATTTAGAATACTTATTGCAGGATTAGTTGTAATTATAAAATTTTCAGTAGCAGATACAAATCTTGCTTCGGCTGTTCCGCTACCTGTTCCTGTTGCGCTAAATGTTACCGTTGCAGTACCATTTACCTGAATACTTGTTTGCGCAGCAGACAAAGTTCCATTAACAGGATTTTGAAATGTAATTGGCTGACCAATTAACGCATCCAGATCGGTAACTGCAATTGCATTATTTAAATTATTTGACAAGAAACTGGCAGTAATAGTAGATACACCAGCCGGACAGATTGGAGTTGGTGCTGCTGTATTTTTTAGTTGCAACCATTCTGTTGGTGCAGTGCCTAGAATATCAGTAATTCCGGAAGGTCCTGCATTTGCACCCCACCAGTTATTATTATAATTCATTGAACCAACTGTACCGCCACCAGTAGTAACGAGTTTACCATTGGCTACATTTGGCCCACTATTTCCAAAAATGCGATTATAATTCAGGTTTAGTGCAACAGTATTTACTGTAGCAAGAACAGCACCTCCAAAAGTAGAACCATTAGCTGTATTTGATAAAAAAGTGTTCTCTGTTATATTGCCCACGGCTGCTCCTGTACCATTTCCAGTTATATTAAGAGCTCCGCCTTGCGTACCGCAGGTATTTCCGGAAAATATACTTCCTGTAATATTTACATTGCCTATACCTGAATAATTAATTGCACCGCCTGTTCCGGCAGTTGCTGTGTTATTGGTAAAGCTGCAACCAGAAACTGTAAGGTTATGTAAAGCAGAGCCAGAGCTTTGTGAAAGGGCTCCGCCATTAGAAGGAGCAGTATTGCCAAAAAAAATGCAATTGGTAAGTACGGTGTTATCACCTGGCCTTCCTGTAAGCATGGCACCACCCGATCCAGAAGCAAGGCTACCGCCAGATAAGAACATACCTGTCATATTCAATGTAATACTACCTGCATTGTTAACAGGATGTACATCCAAAATTCTATCCCCTGCAATGCCGATAATATGCGTTAATACTCCACCTGCTCCATTTATATTAACTGTTTTATTGCCAGCGGCAACTGTTGTATTTAAATCAAGGTCGCCAGTAGCACCAAGATTTTCGCTGGCCCCCGCTATTGTAAGGTTATAAGTTCCTGCTGGAACTGTAATAGTAATAGTGGCACCAACAGGTTCATTATTGGTTGCAATTATTGCTTCTCTTAAACTGATACCAGTACCTCCGGGAGTTCCAATCAATGCTGCTATACTTGCAGTATTGCCATCATTTTCATCAGTAGTAGTAGAAACAGTTATACTTTGTGCATTGGCAGTAAATAGGCCAGCCCCTAAAACAAGAAGAAGTATAAGAACCATTCTTACACTTCTTGTTACTAAAGTATTTTTATTGGGATTGGTAAATGTAATTTTCATAATAAGCAGTTTTTCTGGTCAAAATATATTTTGGAATAAAGGCAAGCTTTTGGCTTTCTTTATACCTACTAATTTCTGGAGGGGAAAACTCCCACTAATGCAATACAAAAATATACAGCCAGATAAGGCATTAAATTTTCATGTGATTGCGAACCTCCGGTATTTGTTAAAGCAGTAGGTGACATATTAACTGTTGACCCATTACCGGCCTCATACCAAACAAGATCCCTGTTGGCGCCGGGTGTGGCCCATACATTTGCAACCGGAGATGCAGCAGTTCCTTCCGCATCATTACCTACAGCTAAATGATTATGAGATGGCATTTGATTAATACTAAGTGTTACATCTTCAGCACCACCTGATTGCCCTAAGGAATAAGAGGATAAACCTGGCCCAGTTCCGGAACCAGTATGCAATGCTGCCCTTCCCTGAAGATTAGGCAAGCCAAATGTTGTTCTGCCGTCACCTCCGTAGGTTGTGCCAAGTATTGAAAATAAAGCAGTGTTGGAAGCAATAGATAATAACTGCCCATTACAAAAAGCCCAGCCTCGTGGTGCAAAATTGCATCCCCACATTCTTATTTCTGCTATAAAAGGATCTGCCATGATATATTTTTTAAAAAAGTAATTAATTACGAGAAGGGAAAATACCCTGTACTGCAATGCAAATATTTAATACCAGATAGGGCATTCTGTTTTCATGAGGTTGCCCACTTCCGGTATTACTTATAGCTCCAGCATTCATTGCGCCACCACCAGCAGCATTAAAGCCTTGCTCTGCTGCGCCACTGCCCCACAAATTTCCCGAAGGAGATGTCTGGTCTACTGTGGCAGCACTTGCTTTTACTGTGTGGGTGTGTGCAGGAATCTGAGCTGCAATTAAAGAAACGGCTTCTACTCCTGCCTGGCTTCCCAAATTAAACCCTGTGCCCACATGCATGGGTACACGGCCTCTGAAATCTGGCAATCCAAAAGTAGTTCGGCCATCGCCTCCATAGGTTGTACCTAAAAGGGAAAATAAGGCAGAATTGCTTGCTATAGACAAAAGCTGGCCATTACATTGTGCCCAACCTAACGGAGGAAAATTAAAACCGAAAATCTTTATTTCTGATAAATACGGTGTTGCCATAACTATTGATTCACTGTGATTTAATTAGTTTCTTGATGGGTAAATACCAAATAAGGCAATAACATAGTTAACTGCCTGAAAAGGTATAATATTATTATGCGGCTGGCTACCACCAGTATTCTCTATTGCCGTTGATTTCATAGCAGCCGCAGTACCCGGCGGACTATATTGTAAAAGAGAAGGTTGTGCTGCCCAAGTATTATTTTGAGGATTGGGTGTGCTGCCATTAGCCGTATTTCCATTCGCTGTATGCGTATGCGAAGGCAGCTCATTCGCATTAAGTGTTACATTTTCAAGACCACCTCTTTGACCAATCAAATAATTACTAAGACCCGGTCCCTGGCCTTCATGAATAGGAACCCTGCCCCGAAGATCGGGCAAAGCAAAAGTTGTTCTGCCATCACCACCATAGGTTGTGCCTAACAGTGAGAAAAGAGCTGTGTTTGCGGAAATGGCCAATAACTGACCATCACAAAAAGCCCAGTTACGAGGAGGAAAGTTTCCAGCAAACATTTGGATTTCTCCAATTAAAGGATCAGACATGTGACTAATTTTTACTAATTATAAACTAAGGTTTTCTAAGAACCCCTGTTATCGATACAATGGTCTTTGCTGTACTATAATTATCAGAATGATAATGAATACAGTTAGAAAAATATTTTGGTTGACCGTTTCGTAGTTTAAATATACATTATATCAATAAATTATCCTACCCTTTTTTAAAACTAATTGTTCATATTAAATGAATATCTATCAGCGGTTTATTTAAAAAAGCTACCTGCGATAACACCTATCTGTTTCAGTTTTTCTGCAGCCATAAAACCTTCTTCCATATAAACAGTATGAATTGCAATAACATCATTGTGCATAACAGCTACGAGTAATCTCTTTTCAGAAAACGAAATAACAGTTCCGGGCACCTCTTGCTTATTTGCTTGTTCAGTAGTTTTTTCCGCTACTAAAATTTTTAAAGGGATATTATTAATGCTTGTTGCGGCACCTTTATTCCATGGGTTGCAGGCATTTACCAATGCTATAATATCATCTGCATTCATTTTTTGCCAGTCAATCCTTACTTCTTCATATCCCTGCTTTTTATAATAAACTGATTTTTCTTCATCCTGCTTCTTTGAAGGAATTGTACTGCTAAACTCACCGATCTTCATCAGGACATCAACCATTCTTGCAGCCAACTCGGCTAATTTTGCAACAACAATGCCATACGTATCATCCACTAATAATGGTACCGAATCCAATAATACAATTTCCCCTGTATCAAATCCATCATCCAGTTTATGTATTGTTGCGCCAGCTTTCTTTTCTCTTTTTTTAATTTGTTGAAATACAGGATCCGGACCTCTGTAAGCCGGTAAAGGGCCGGGATGAACATTGTAAAACCCCATTGCCGGTAATTTGTATACGGATGAGGGCAGCTTATAGGAAAACGTAACTATTAAGCCAATAGTTATCTTATGTTTTTTTATTGTTTTAGTAAGAACATCATTACAGTTGCTCTTATTTACCAACAAAACAGGGATGCCTGTTTCTTTTATCAACTCCTGCACCTGAGCTGCAAAAGCAGCACATTTTTCCGGAATAACAATAACCGTTAATTTTTTTGCAAATAACAGATTACGCATCACAGGTATAGCCATCCTGTTTCCACATAATAGTATGAATGACTGAGCTTCCATATTTAATTTAATAACATAAATAAGTATTTGTCCAGCCAGTAACTATCGTTTCAGGTGATTGATTACTAAACTCTTTCCATTCAACCTGTACATTATCTTCTTTTTGCAGTTTCACCTGATTCGTTTCTGAATCAATGTGACAATCGTAAGGATCTGCTAAAAAATAGTTTGTTTCTCTATCAAGTTTTAATGCGCCTCGTGGAGAAGTAAATACATTGGCACTTAGTTGTTCTGCAATTTTATCGCCATCGCCTTTACAATTGTCGCAATCTGTACTTATTTTCCCGAGCAGCATTCCAACCTCCCAGCCCAATAAGGAAAACACAGATGGTATTTTCTGCTTTTGCTCTTGCATCGTTTCTTTAAATAATATGTTTGCTTCGTGATCCAAAGAATAATGCCAGGGCAAATACCCTTCCACAGAAAATTTATATTTCGCACCCATCCCTTCCAGTGCTTTTGTTTCCAGCATCATTGGTGAAACATACAACTGTAATCTTTCCACATCCTCCACATCATTGAGCAATTTGTAAAATAAACTGGCTGGCAATGCATCAAAAATGCATAACAGCTTATCAGTGGTCTTATCTTGTGTAAGAAACTCCGTTAGTTTGTTTATATCAAATGCATCATCATAAGCCTGGTTGTTAATATAATTAAATGTAATTGCGCCGCCTTGTTTTATAAAACTTTGAACCATGGCTGTACCATGTAAATAACCGCAATCGTAAAAAGTAGTAGCCATCAAACCGTTATAAGATGGTGTTCCAATAGCAGCTTTCCTTCCTGTAAGCCAGCAAAGAAATGAATGCTGAAGAGTCAGGTATACTATACCAGGCTTTGGCGACCAGTTTTGCGGATAATTAGCTCCGGGGTTTACAATAATCATCAATTTACCAGAAGCATTTACCAATGGTTCCAGTATTTTTGTGACTTTCAAATCTAAAAAGGCAATCAAGATGTCGGCTTCATCAATGGTCAGTAGCTTTTCTGCTTTTTCGTAAATTTCTTTTTCTACCCCGCCAAAACCAATATTCTCAGTAAATAGATGAAAAGACTCACTCAAATTGTTCTTTTGCAAATACACTTTTATTCCTTCAATAAAATCGAGACTTATATTTGGATGAGCTGATGAACGGGGAAGTAAAATACCAATATTCATTAATCAGATTTGGTTGTTATAAGATGGATACAGCGCTGCAATATAAAAAAATTAATCCAGCATCCATTTTAATGGCTTATTTGTGAATTGTAAAACCTGCTACTTTTTCTTTATTTTTTATTTGGCAATATACAAAGTCGGGCCACGGTATTCAGATAATGATTACGGATGTACATTAAAAAATCCTATAACAAGAACATTATATAACGATGATAGAATCTTGTAACTAAAAGAAAGTACAAAACATAAATTTATTTCCAATTTCTTACTGATTTTTTTAAGCTGGATTTCAAAATCATCTTTCGCTATTACCAAAACAGGTACACCAAAAAGTGCAAGAAGTATTTTAACTACTTCAATTATTTCTGTACAATAAACCGGCATTGCAACAACTGCAAGTTGCTAACTATATACAATTTCACTCATTGCGGGTAATGCAAATCGACTACTACAAAGTATTAATATCTTAGCTTCTTTCATTGCTTATATTCACAGATATGTATTATTCCAAACTTCCTGTAATTGATGAATGCCATCATCGTTTATGAAGATTTGCCATTCGTCGTCAATATTATCAATAATTAATTTTACCTGATCAAAGACTCCAATATACTTCAACGATTGTTTTAAACTGTCGAGATAATCAATTACCAGAGTAGGATACAAGGTGGATCGGGGTAATAAGATTCCGGTTTTTAAGTAATTAAAAATCCCTCCTTTTTATTAGGAAAGAGGGATTAAAATAATTAGTTCCAATATTAGTTTCTGCTTGGGAATACACCATAAATACATATGATATAATTCATTCCCAAATAGGGTTGCATATTGTTAAAAGCTTGTCCGCTACCCGTATTTGCAATTGTATCCGCATTTAAATTTTTATCTGCAGCACTGCTAGTATACATGTCTCCGGCACCTAAATATTTATTGTTTGGGTCGTTGCTAAGTTTACCACCTGCATTTGCTTGCATTGTATGGTTATGCGGTGGAAGATTGCTGACTAATAGTGTAGTATTTTGATTACCTTTTTTTTCACCTAACCTAATTTGTGACAATCCAGGTCCAGCACCTTCCCCAACGGCAACCCTACCCCGAAAATCGGGTAAACCGAAAGTAGTCCTCCCATCTCCACCATAGGTAGTACCTAAAATTGAAAATAGTGCTGTGTTTTGACTAATAGCTAAAAGTTGCCCTTGACATAATGCCCAAGATCTTGGGGCAAAGTTTCCTCCAAACATTTTGATTTCTCCAATCATTCCTTCCATAATAATAATTTTAGGTTTGGTTAATTTTAATTGAATATAAAAAAAATTATTTATAAGGCAATTAAAAAATTAGTCTCGCATCCATTTTATCATATGTGGGAATGGTAATATGTTTAATTCTTTTGCTCTCGTTTCGTCTGCAGCTAAACCTACCCATTGTAACATTGGCAAACCAAAATATTGTTTCTTGCTATATGCTTCCACGATGTAATTACCGCCGCCTTTATATCCTGCTTCATGAAAAACAAATTCCGTGTTAATTTGTAAATGGCAACAGGCTGCATAGGACCATGCGATTGCCATCATTTCTTCCGCTTCTCTATTCTCTCGTTGTCCAATTGTTTCATTATAAAGGGTTTCTCTTTCCGCAGCAGGAACAACTGCAATATGTCCAGCTTCATGTAATATGTCACCGGGAAACGTTACAGCATTTAAATTAATATTTAGAATACCTTTCTCTACTTCAAACCCTGGTAATATTGTCATAGGGTTCAACGCTTTGAATTGTACATCTATTCCAATTTCTTTCAGAAAGCAAATGCATTTTTCAAATGCTTCATTTTCACTGCTATTCATCCTCCTTATTTTACTTTTTTCGATGAAATAAATTAATATCCTTGCTGAAATTAATTTTTAATTCACAGGTTTAAAAAAATAATTGTAATTTGTACTATATAACTACTTTTAATTAAAAGATAACTACCATGACTAATCGCCGGAAATTTATATTACAAGGAAGTTTTGCAGCCACTGCTTTTTTATTTACAAAGCCCTTTAAAGCAATTGCCGGCATGAGTTCTCCTTTTATTGAAGGTAGTTCCAATTTTAGTCAAATTACTTTTTTACATACTTCACATAACAGCGGGCAAATTGCCAGTCAGGTCAACAAATTAGTTGGCAGAAATAAAAACATTGTGTTGCTTCATGCAGGAAAAGAACAACCGGCTTCAAATAGCTCAATCCAGTTTGATGCTACTGCAGTTGATTTAAAAGAAAAGTGGGACGACGCTTATACAATTATAGATAAAAATGGTGTTCGAACAGGTGTCATTGCATTACCAGATGCTGAAACAGAAGTATTTAACCGTGTTAATACAATTGCAGCACATCTAAAAAATGTAAAGGATTGCAAGCTGGTTATCGTTATGTCAACGCTTGGCTATAAAAATAAAAATAAAAAAGACGATATTAATCTGGCTGCCAAATCTGAACATATTGATATCATTATCAGTAAATACAATAAAAAGCTTCCATCTCAAACTCATATTGCCTGTAACAAAAAAAATAATGAAGTCATCATCCAGCATCATGATTCAACAAATGCTTCATTAGGCAAAATTCAATTACAATTTAACCAGGAAGGACATCGTCACGAAGTATCTTTCAATTAATTTTATTTTTATCGATAAGAGCAAGTAATGATCAAATACCTGCAATTACCTTTTCATTTTGATGTACCATCAATACAAAAGGAATTGAAGACTTTAACCGATCAGCACTGGCAATTGCATTATCAGACCTTACATTATGAAGGGGAGTGGAGTGCTTTACCACTCCGTAGCGAAGATGGAAGTTTAGATAATATACATATATCTACCGCTACTGACCCAACATATCAGAACACTTCGCTACTCAATAATTCACCTTTCTTCCAGCAATTACTCACACATTTTGAATGCCCGTTACTTGCCGTTCGATTATTGAAACTAAATGCCGGCGCTGTTATTAAAGAACATCGTGATGCAGAATTGTATTTTGAAAAAGGAGAAGTAAGGATTCATATTCCCATTATCACTCATCCATTGGTAGAATTTTATCTTGATAAAGAAAGAATTAATCTTCGGACTGGCGAATGCTGGTATATGAACTTCAACTTACCGCACAGTATTGTAAATAAAAGTGATATTGACAGAGTACATTTGGTAATTGATGCTACTGTAAATGACTGGGTGAAAGAAATATTTGAACAATCAACAACAACTAAAAAAGAAATTGAGGAGCCGGGATATGACGAAGACACCAAAAAGCAGATCATCGCACAACTTCGTTTGATGAATACCGATACATCGAACAAGATGGCGGATGAGATGGAGAAAGGCTTAACATAAATTACGGATTTGAATTATGAAAGAAAGCCAGCACAAGTCCTGTATTCATATAAATCCGGGTTTTTAACCAGACACTAGTACTCTTTTTTCTAAAACAAGCTTAATAAATTCAATAATTATGCTATTTATCATATAAAAAAGATTTTTAGGTGACTAATGTCATCATAAAAAAGTAGCTTGTTTTTTTACATTTGATAAAAGAACAAACAATTCAATAACCAAATAAACTTATTTTATGATAGCAACAAAAAAGAACAGTATTGAACAATTCATTAAGCTGGTAAAAAAACGTAACTCGGGTCAGCCTGAGTTTTTACAGGCCGTAACTGAAGTGGTACAAAATATTATACCTTATATTGAAAAGCATCCTGAATATAAAAAAGCAAACCTTCTTGAAAGGATCATTGAAGCAGAACGAATCATCATCTTCAGAGTTCCCTGGATCGATGACAAGGGGAATTACATGATCAACAGAGGTTACCGGGTACAAATGAATAGTGCCATTGGCCCTTATAAAGGCGGACTTCGTTTTCACCCAAACGTTAATCTCGGTATTCTTAAATTCCTGGCATTTGAACAGGTATTTAAAAACTCATTAACTACTTTACCTATGGGTGGCGCAAAAGGAGGTTCTAATTTTGACCCAAAAGGAAAATCAGATGATGAAGTCATGCGTTTTTGCCAGAGTTTTATGAATGAGCTATATCGACATATTGGCCCTAATACAGATGTACCGGCAGGTGACATTGGAGTAGGCGGCAGAGAGATCGGTTACCTTTTTGGTCAGTACAAACGTCTGAGTAATAAATTTACAGGTGTGTTGACAGGAAAAGGCTTTTCGTATGGAGGTAGTCTGATACGACCGGAAGCAACCGGTTATGGGCTTTTATTCTTTGTAGAAGAAATGCTGAAAACTATTGGAGAAAAAATCAAAGGAAAAAAAGTAGTGATTTCTGGTAGTGGTAATGTAGCTCAGTATGCAATGGAAAAAACATTACAAATGGGAGGTATCCCTCTTACCGCTTCTGATAGTGAAGGATTCATCTACGACCCAGATGGAATTGACACAGCAAAACTTGCTTTTATCATGGAACTTAAAAATGAGCAACGAGGCAGGATTTCAGCTTATGCAGAAAAATACAAAGTGCCTTATTATAAAGGCGAACGGCCATGGAAAATTCCTTGTGACATTGCATTGCCTTGTGCGGTGCAAAATGAACTGGATGAAAACGATGCAAAACTGCTGATTAAAAACGGATGTAAGCTGGTAGCTGAAGGAGCTAATATGCCAACCACTATTGAAGCGATTAATTTGCTACAGAAAAAAGGAATTATGTATGCACCTGGAAAAGCTGCTAATGCTGGTGGCGTGGCCACATCAGGTTTAGAAATGTCGCAAAATTCAATTCGTTTGTCCTGGTCAAGAGAAGAAGTAGAAGAAAAGCTACAACACATAATGCAAAAAATACATAAGCAATGTGTAAAGCATGGTAAAAAAGAAGATGGTACAGTTAATTATATGAAAGGGGCTAATATCGCTGGCTTTGTTCGGGTAGCTGAAGCTATGATGGCTGAAGGACATGTGTAAAAATTA
>JAHEMM010000158.1 GCA_024643655.1 Chitinophagaceae bacterium
AGGTAGATTATCTTTGTTTTCATATGTTTTTCATTTTTTATCTTTTTTCTATTTGTTCTGATCAGACAATTTCTATGTCTGAATTAAGTCAGCAACGAACTGAACGTCAAATTATACATGAGTTATTTCGTCTTAGAAATGATCATAAAGCAGATTCTGCTGAACAATATTTTGCTGATACGGTAAAAGTGTACATGAAATATTTGCGAAATATTCCGAAGAAAAAAATTACTCAAAGTGATAAAGGATTTTGGAAAGCACACCCTGGAAATAAATTTGAAATTGTAAAGCCTGTTCAAATAATCCAAAAAAACGGTATTACAGCTGCTATTATTTATGGAAAAGAGTATTTAGATGGCAAAGAATACATGTATGAGAAAATTGAAATTTGGTTTGACAGGCACAAAAAAATTAATTACTACCGGGGATTTAATTGGAATGGGAATTAGTTATTCTTAATAATTTAAGTTACAGTATTCTAAGTTAGAGAGTAAATCAATTTGCTTAAATTTGCATCAGCTTTTATTAAGTTGCCAATGCAATAAACAATTATGACTACTAATTGTTAAAAGTGACTTCTGTAATTTTTTCAAATCGTTATATGCGGGTATTTATTTTTATATATTTTCTCTTTTTATATATAAACAATCTTTATGCACAGATCGACCGTGACTTACCGGAGGATAATGAATCAATTTCAATAGTATTAAAGCAAAATGTTATATATGGTAAGCTGATTGATAGTAGTTCTGGTAGAGGAATTGAATATGCTTCTGTCCAATTATTTGTCAAAAGAAAGTATGCTAAAGATTCTTTAGTGAATGCCATGTTATCACTTTCTAATGGCGATTTCCGTTTTACTAACATTACACCTAATAGTGAATTTAAAATTATATTTTCAGCGGCGGGTTATGATCCAGTGATAAAAGAAATATTATTTAAAGAGACTTCCAGTAAGAATAATAATATCGATCTCGGTAATATAATATTGGCTACTGATATTCAAGTATTGAAAGGTGTTGTTATTCAAACCCGAAAATCAGCCCTTGAGCTTGGTGTTGATGGTAAGGTTTTTAATGTGGATAAAAGTTTAATATCTGTTGGTGGTACCGCAGTTGATTTAATGAGAAATATTCCAACATTATCTGTGGATATAGATGGCAATGTAGAGCTAAGAAACAGTACTCCACAAATATTTGTTGATGGCCGACCAACAATTCTTACTTTGGATCAAATACCAGCTGATAATATTGAAAAGGTAGAGTTGATTACAAACCCTTCTGCAAAATATGATGCGGCGAGTTCTGGCGGTATAATAAATATAGTATTAAAGAAAAATAAAAGGGTAGGATTGAATGGTGTGATAACTGCTGGTATCGGAACTCCAAAAATTTATAATAGTAATTTAAACTTGAATTTACGAGAGGGGAAATTTAATTTTTATGCTAGTGGAGGGTTTAATAAATCCGGTGGTATCGCAAAAGGAGAAACACGCAGAGAAAATAAAGAGAATGGTATAACAGATAATTTTTTTAACCAGGACACCCGAAATGATCGTAATAGCCGTTTTTTGTCTTTTCGGTTTGGAGTTGATTATTTTATCGATAATAGAAATACGCTTGGCATTACACATAATTTTTCCACCAGAAAGTATAGAAATTATGAAACGCAGGAACAAGAATATCTTAATAGCAATAAACTACTTGAGTATTTTGGAAAGCGGGATGCGGAAGGGGCATCCACTAACCATCGTTCCAGTACCGGGATCAGCTACAAGCATAATTTTCCCGAAAAAAGTAAAGAGCTGACTGCTGATATTAATTACAATTACGGGCCAGGATCAGAAAATTCTTTTATAAATAATACATTCTATTACCCAAATGGCTCTTTATATGAGGAGCCGACACTGGTACGTAGTAACGGCAATAATGATAATGATCAGGTTACATTTCAGATAGATTTTGTAAACCCAATAGGTGAGCATAAGAAAATTGAAACAGGGTTCAGAAGCTATTACAATAAATACAAAAGCCTGTATGATGCATTTGCTATTGATAATGGTCAGGAAATTAAATTGTCACTTAGCAACAATTATCAATATACTGAAAAGATAAATGCTTTATACTTTACGTATGCTGGTAAAAAAAATAAAATATCATATAAAATAGGAGTACGGGCTGAATATTCAAAGTTTGATGGTGAATTGATTGATAGCTCTTTTAAGTTTGGTTATGAATATCCAGCAGCAATTAAAAACTTATGGGATGCTTTTTTCCCCAGCGCCTCTTTCAGTAAGGAGATATCAGAAGATGATCAGTTTCAGATCAATTTTACCCGTCGAATAAGAAGGCCTCGTTTTTGGCAATTAAATCCCTTTATTGATATTAATGATCCATCTAATTTACGTCAGGGGAACCCTTCTTTGCGTCCAGAATTTATTAATTCATTTGAAGTTAATTATAACAAGAACTATAAAAGTGGAAACTTTCTGGCATCTATATATTTTCGTAGTAATCCAGATGATATAACTCAATATAGTGATACGATCACAGCAGCCCAATATGCTCAATTGGATAACGCTGCAGTAGACCCAAATGCAATACTTAACACATATATTAATGCAAATACAACGAAACGCTATGGTGCTGAGTTTACATTGCAACAAAAAATTGGTGAGAACTTTGAATTGACACCTTCACTTGATTTGCAGTATCGCACCGTTAATGCTACTATTAATGATCTTGACCTTAGCAATAAGGGGTTTAGTTGGGAAGCTAAACTTACGGCCAGTTATAAAATAGCAACTTCTAAAAAATCATTCTTTAATAATATGAGTTTTCAGTTTTTAGGAGAGTATGAATCACCAGAGGTAATACCTCAGGGAAAAAGGGATGCTCAATATCAGATAGACCTTGCTATGCGGAAAGATTTTCTTAAGAATAAAAAAGCTACAATAACGTTTGCTGTTAACGACATGTTCAATACAAATCGCTATGGAGTAATTTATGATACAGAGCGATTCTATCAAACATCTTACCGGCGTAGAAATGTTCGAAACATAAGGCTCTCCTTCAGTTATAAATTTGGCGATGCAAATTTCTCATTATTCCGTAAGGGGAATGATAGAAATCGGGATGATGATTAAAATATTTTATTTCAATTTCAATTAAACCAAACTGCATATCCTTTTTTTCGAAGTGCCAAAGCAAGATGCTGTTCAGCCTTCATTGCTTCAGCTCTACTCATCATATTTGTGTTTAAATGCTCATACAAACTCGGACGTAGATAAGAACCATATTTTCTAACAATAGAGGAGGAGATGTTATAACCTTTTTTACTTTTAGCACCTGTTTTATGTTGTAAAAACCGG
>JAHEMM010000083.1 GCA_024643655.1 Chitinophagaceae bacterium
GGTACTAAAACAAATGACAGGGTACAGGTGATTGGCATGGATGGCCGCACCGTATTAAATCTATTTGCTACGGAAGGTAATACCCAGCTTAGCATTGAAAGTCTTGCTTCTGGTACCTATCAGATCAGGGTATTGAACAATACTAAATGGAAGGATGCTGGTCGGTTTATGAAGCTATAATAATTGTTTAAAAAAATAATTGATAAAAAATGCCATCTAAAAAGATGGCATTTTTTATTCAAACACTTTATCTATACAACAATAAACTTATTGCTTAAGATCACATTATATCTTTTTTGACACAAGGGCAATCAGGTTTTTAATATGTGTTTGGGTTTCCACATCACCATTTTGGTTAGCTGTTGCTTTGAGGCTATCTAATAAACCTGCCAGTACTTTTCGAGCAGCAGGTTGCACAATAGCAGCAATTGGGCTATCATATTTCAATTCTAAAAAACTGATAAGTTGGGCAACAAGTGTGTATTGAAGGTTTCGCCGGATAGGATTGATCTCTCCAGGTGATTCTTTCAACTCGGCAAATATTGCATTGGTAATATCTTCCAAATACTGGGTAGGAGAATAATCAGGATGGCCAAGAGATGCATTTATATTCATGTTAAGAAAAACAGGCTCACCTGTCATTTGGCTCAGTATTGAAATTTGACCGCTGGTGATCATTTTCACCAATTCATCCGGAGGAAATAATCTTCTCATTTCTTCGGTAAATAAAGGAGATACTGTTTTTAATTCTCCAAGCAAATATTGTAACACTTGCTTTTTTCGGGCAGCCGGCACTGTTATAAATTCATATTGCTTCGGATCCTGGTACCGGAATTCCATAAATCCGTATAGTTCTTTTGTGGCAGCCAATAACCAGTTATCCCGTTCACCTATAGCTGCTTTATAATAACTCATTAGCAAATTAATATCCTGCGGGGATTGCCCTATCGCATTAGGCAGATTATCTACTGCCCTTTGCAGGTTCAACAATCCAAGTCGTGCTGCATCTATTCGGTCATTCCCCAGGTTTTCAGTAATTACCATTGGATCCTGATAAGCTACTTTATCTTCTGCCGACCAAAGTAACCTGTTGTCGGTACGCTGTTGCTCCAGCCACTTATTTAGGGTTGGTATTTCAGCTTCCGGTGAATTGGCAGCAGCAATTGGTTCATATCCGTATTTGATAGCAAAAAAATCATAAGGCCCTAGCTGTGGAATGAGATTGGTAACCCCATCGCCGGGTTGAGCTATATAGTTAATACGACCATAAGACATTATCGAGCCAACTGACCCATGCATATCTGTAAACTTTTTATCCCGTAACTCAGCCGTAGTATACACCTGGCTGGCTCTGTGATTATGACGCAAGCCAATGGAGTGGCCAATTTCATGTGCTACAATATATTTCATGAGTGCCTGGGCAATATCATCCGGCAGGGGTAACTTGGCTGCTCGTTTATCAGAACCAAAGCCCTGTAAATAATACCATTGCGTTGCCATTGTAAAAACATCTTCCCAGATCATAATGTGTGCAGATAATATTTCACCTGTGCGGGGATCAACTGTTCGTGGCCCGTTTGCATTGGCAACCGGCTGGTTTACCCAACGAATAACTGAGTGACCCAGATCTTCGGCGCTCCAGTTTGGATCATCGGGAGGATCTTTTGCCAAAATTGCATTTTTGAAACCGATAGCTTCATAAGCCTTGTTCCAATACTCTACCGCACTTTTAAAAGCAGGCCTCCATTTGGAAGGTACATCGGGGCCTATATAATAAACAATTGGTTTTACCGGTTCTGATAATTTTGCATTTGGGTTTTTCTTTTCAAGCCGATATTTTGATATGTAGGCTTTTGTTGTATAGCCGCTGCCATATTTCAGTTCAGTAAAACCATTATCAAAATATCCAATACGGGAATCTGCCAATCGTGGCATCATTTTTTGCTCGGGCAAAATGTAAATAGAGTGGGCTACAGTAACAGAAGCAGATTTAGAATTGATCTTTGCCATCATATCCATAAAAACCCCTGCCGAAGCCATTACATCACAGGTCAACGTAACATTAAAACGGATATTGTTGGAAAAAGATTTGACAAAATCAATATAAGAACGATTGGGGTCTGCCATTGTCAATCCGGGGAAAGCTTTCGTTACATCAAAAAAAGAAAGGTTTGATTTTAATAATGATGATACGTCTACTAATACATTCCCATCAGCGCCGGTAGCAATTACCGGTATTGCAAGCAATACCGCCGGCGTATTTATATTCTTAAGCGACCGTTGCATTCTTTCCCGATCCGCCGGAGACATTGGAACATCGGCTAATCGCAGATCCAGGGGAGTAGTATTTTCCCTTACAAATACTTTACCGTCTCTTTTTTCAAGCCGGATCATTATACTATTTATGATCTGGCCCGAAGACGATGAACTTGCCATTGCCCCGGTTACCAATGGTCCGCTTTTTATTTCGGCATACCACAAAATATCTTTTTCAAAAATGGAAGCCGGAAACTCGAAATAAAATTTGTCAGCATTTTGAAAAATGCTGATACCACCATTATATTTTGTCATTCCTTTTACTGCATTGATAATTACACTATCAGTCTGCGTAAATGAATCTTTACTGAAAAATAAAAATGTTATTAAAATGGCTATAAATTTTCCTTTCATACAAATAGGTTTTATTTTATTTAGTCTACGTTTTTTATTCAATATCAAAAAATACATATAGCGTTTATTCGTGATTCTGAAATAAACGAAGCTGTTGTTTTATTTTTTTGTTTTTAGCTTTAGGATGCCGAAAAGTTAAAGACCGGCTTGTTTAACTTTTCTTCTAGTTTAAACTAGAATTGTTCATCAAGTATCTGTTAGTTTGTAAAACACATGTAAAAAATGGAATAATAACGGAAGATTAATTAGTAGTTTTCTTTTTTAGATAAAAAATGCCTTCTTAAAAGAAGGCATTTTAATTATTTGAAAATCAATACTATTTCTTTTCCTTTCTTCATTCGAAGTTCACCATCTTTTGTTTCATAACCATTTACAGTTGCCAGTACAGTAAGAAATTTATCTTCAAATGCCATATCAGGGCAAGCCATTTTTGTGCTTAATGTTTGCCCAAAACTTAAATTGCTCCTGGTATCCATAGTGTAAGATCCATTTATACGATTACAACCACCGGAGCCACTAAATCGCTGTTCACCCTTATTAAAAATTATATGCGCATCTTTATCCGTACCACTAAGCTGTACCGGTGCGCCTGCCAATTCTTTTAAAACCCATTTTTTGTCTTTCCATTTCGCATCTGGAGATAATTTTGAAGAACAACTGAAAAAAAGTGTGAATAATGAAACTGCTAATAATTTTTTCATAATATTATTTTAAAGATGATTGCTTAATAATAATTACACAAAATACTATTTTTTCAAAATTAAAAATAGCAAACTAATTAAGTTTTCCTCTATAGTTTTAAAATTATACTGTGCTATTACCCGAACAACTATTGCAAATTATTATTACAATTATTTAAACATTCTTAATCCTTGATAAACGTTAGCTTTTTGAGGACGAACGCTTATTTTATAAGGCCAAACCACCTATAGATAAAACTCTGTTTTTTACACGACCAGCTTTTAAGAATTCGTTGTTAATATATTAGCCGATACTTATTAGGAGCATTTAATATTTTAAAATATCCAATTCCTGAAAAAGTATTATTTACTTTCTGAAACGAAATACCAGCATATTCTTATCGTATATTTGTTTTTATGCAATAATGCAAACTAAAACAGTAGCTAATCACTATCATAATCAATTATTTTATTTTTATTAATACTCAAATAAATATTTTATGCGATTAGTACCCTGGTTAATATTAGCATTGCTTTTCTCTTCCTGCGGCCATAAAAAGCAAGATCAAAAAAGTGAAGTATTACAGGAAATATCTACTTCATCAGAAAAAAATCAAAATATGTTTTCAGAAAAAGATTTCAATGAGTTGTTAGAAAAAACGGGGCTGCCACCTGTTTATGTTTATGATAGTGTATTACAACAACAACAATTAAAATATACTAATACTGTAACCATTTCAGATGCTTTTGCGCAAGGTCTTGAGTCTTTATTTGTACACGCAGCGTCCTGCGTAGGTTGCGATGATTTTTATACAATGGTTACTACTCAGCCTGAAAGTTTTCAACTTAGCGACAAAGCAACGCCAGAAGAAATAAAAAAAGCCATTTTAAATGAAATATCGAAAGATAATTCATTTAAAATTTGCCTGTTACCAGAGGATACAGAGAATAATTCTCCGGAGGGGATAAGTTTATTTCCTCCCGAAAATGGAGAATCTATAAAGGATTATTGGATCTGGTATATTAAATGCAGCTTCTTTCCTGGACCCGCCTGGATGCTTGTAAAAAGAGACGGCAGTGCTAAAGCATTTCATTACGGTTACATGTAAAATTTATAACCCCTAACTTTTTTTATTCATTTATAACTTTCAATTAGTTTAAAAAACAAATTTTATGAAATTAGCAATTCTATTATTTTCAATAATTCTTTTAGGTGCTTGTGGTCAGGACAAATCTCCTACTACAGAGAAAATGACAGATACTATGCCTGTTGCTGAAAAAGATAGCTTATCAACTAATGAAGAATATTCTATCCACCTTGATTATCCGGCCCTTTATTCCAATTGGGAAATCGGTAACAAAGAAAATATCAATATTATTTTAAACATGTATAAAGATTGGGATGATACGAATATTGCGGCTATGGAAAATGTTTTTGCCGATAGTGTTACACTGGATATGCCAGATGGCAACAGGATTAAATCTACTAAACAGGGTGTAATTAACAGATTGAAAAAATTCAGAAGTAGTTATAGTTCAACGGCAAACAAAGTTTTAGCAATTTACCCTTTAAAAAATATGGAAACCGATGGTGAGTGGGTAAACGCTTTGGTATATAATAAATGGACATATAAAAACAATAAAAGAGATTCTATAATGTACCAGGATCTCTGGCGGGTAAAAGATGGAAAAATTAATTACCTGTTAAGCCTGGAGCATACAATTTCCCGTATGCAATTACAAGGATTGGAAAAAATGAGTGAAACCCTTGAAAATAAAAAATGACAGTTATTATCATCCTTATCTCTTGTATCCTTTTATTAATTGCATATGTATTTGAAATATATGCAAAAAAAATAAAATCGCCTGCGGTAATCCTAATGCTCTTGTTAGGATGGCTGGCCGAACAGTTAATAAATGCCTTAAAAATTGAGGTGCCAGACCTCAATGGGATACTTCCGGTTTTTGGAACCATTGGGCTAATACTTATTGTATTAGAAGGAGCGCTGGAGTTACAGATTTCGAAAAAAAAGTTACCAGTTGTAAAAAAATCATTTCTACTGGCTCTCCTGCCAATCTTAATTCTTGGGTTTGGAATCTCTTTTATGTTTCATTACTATGGAATGGGGTCGTATAAAGATTGTTTCGCAAATGCTATACCGTTCTGTATTATCAGCAGTGCTATTGCCATACCCAGTGTAAGTTCTTTATTGCCCGAGAAAAAAGAGTTTATTGTTTTCGAAAGCAGTTTTTCCGATATTCTAGGTGTAATGATTTTTAATTTTGTGGCTTTATCACATGAAATTAATATAGAATCTGTAGAGCTTTTTATTGCACAATTAATAATTATTTTCATTATCTCAATAGCAAGTACCATCGGGATTACCTTTTTAATGTCAAGAATAAATTACCCGATAAAGTATATTCCTATCTTAGTAATTATCATTTTAGTTTATGCGATTTCAAAATTAATGCATCTGCCAGGATTGGTTTTTGTTCTGATCTGTGGTTTGTTTTTAGGAAACATCAGGTATTTAAGAGTGAAGCCAAAATGGAAAAACAAACTTCGCTCTGATTTAGTAGCTGCCGATATCGGTAAATTCAAAGACATTACAGTTGAATTTACTTTTATTATACGGGTAATGTTTTTTGTAACTTTTGGCTTTTTAATAAAAACTTCTGAAATACTGAATCCTGAAACCATTATATGGGCTGCGGGAATTACTTTTTCAATTTATATAATAAGAGCTTTGTTTTTAAAGATTTCCCGAATACCATTATTGCCTTTTTTATTTATTGCACCCCGCGGATTAATTACAATTTTACTTTTTTATTTAATACCGGAAGAATCAAGGATTTTTATTGTTGATAAATCTTTAATTATACAGGTAATCCTGTTAACCATCTTAGTTATGATGTTTGGTTCGCTGTTACACCCAAAAGAAAAAAAGGTATCAGAAATAAATGAATAAAATCATTGGGTATTATCGAATACCTTTTAAAAATTATTCTTCTTTTTTCTTTACAATTAAAAACCAATCATTATCTAATGGCAGATAACCATAATCATAACAATAGGAATATGTCTTCCCTGTTTTTGTGGTATAAATGTGTGTCAGGTATTTAAATTGAAAGCCCAACCGTTGTAATTTGTCTCTATTTGCCTTAGCCGTTTCTTCCGTATCTGGCAAAATAGATGCTAATATTTTTCTGTTTTTCAACAATGCATTATTAATATTTCTTACCAAGCTACTATGGCTTCCTTTGGCTTTTTGCTGATTATTATAATTGTTACGACAGTAGTCATCACAGAATTTTTTGTCAATTCTTCCTTTAAGAAGTTTATCACAAGCCAGGCAGGTTCTTTTTTCAGTAGATGCAGTCATAGTAAGGGTTTCAGCCCATGAATATAGTTAAAATTATCCGTGTGCAAACGTTTTTACACGTTTAGCTTCGGGAGTAAACGGTTAATCTCCGGCTACCGGTTCATCATCATATCATCTTTGTGTTGTCAATCGGAAATGACGTCGCCGGTTGAATGAAATAAATAAAATTTTAAAATCGCTTCCGCAAAACCGTAAAGGAACGGAGGCACAAAACTTAAAAACATGTACGCTTTAAAAAACAAAGTTCAATTGATTGGTAACCTGGGCAACGCACCAGAAGTGAAAACCTTAGAAAGTGGTAAAAAAATGGCCCGTTTCTCCGTAGCTACAAATGAAATCTATCGTAATGCGAAAGGAGAGAAAGTAACTGAAACGCAATGGCACAATTTAATCGCCTGGGGTAAGGTGGCAGAGATCGTTGAAAAATTCCTGACAAAAGGAAAAGAAGTTGCTATCGAAGGTAAGCTGATCAATCGCAGCTATAATGATAAAGAAGGCAACAAAAAGTATATCACTGAAATACAGGTGAACGAGTTGTTGCTTCTTGGCGTAAAAGCTGCAGAAGCCTAATTATTAGAGCCACGAAATCACACAAAAGAAACACGAAAAGTGTTTGTGATTTTGTGGCTTTATTCTTTTTTTAAAGTAAGTTACTTATGGAACTACTATATAAAAATGAAGTGTATGAAATAGTGGGCTGTTGTATTGAGGTTTGGAAAATATTGGGTTACGGCTTTTCTGAAGTCGTTTATAAAGATGCTATGGAGCAAGAATTTCTGGATAGAGAAATGCCATTTACAAGAGAAGACGAGCTTCCTGTATTTTATAAATCCAGTATATTAAAACACAGATTCAATGCTGATTTTAATTTATTTGATAATATTATTGTAGAAGTTAAGGCTTGTGATGAAGGGATTAACAGTCAGTCTGTTTCTCAAACCTTAAATTACATAAAAGCAGCTGGTTGTAAAGTTGGCATCATCATAAACTTTGGAAAATCTAAAATGGAATATAAGCGGCTCATTATGTGATTTTTTTCGTGTTATTTCGTGTGCTTTCGTGGCACAATTTCTTTTTTATGGCAACCTTCACTCCCGATACAAATAATGAAATGTTTCAATTGGCTATTCAGCTAGTCAATCAAAGCAATCGGAATATATTTCTGACAGGAAAAGCCGGAACAGGTAAAACAACATTCTTAAAATACATACGGGAGAACTGTCCCAAACAAATGGCTGTCGTTGCTCCTACGGGAGTGGCAGCGATTAATGCAGGAGGTGTTACTATTCATTCCTTCTTTCAATTACCTTTTGCTCCGTTTATTCCTGACTCAACAGGTACAGGGTTTCAATCTCCTGATCAGGAAATTTCAAATAAACATAGCCTAATTAGTCGCCTTAGGTTCAATAGCGATAAGAAAAAAGTATTGCAGCAATTAGAAATTCTGGTAATAGATGAGATAAGCATGGTACGATGTGATACACTAGATGCTATTGATACCGTATTGAGATATATCAGACAAAGACCGACCGAAAGATTCGGGGGTGTTCAGGTATTATTTATTGGTGATATGTTACAATTACCACCGGTAATAAAAGAAACCGAATGGAGTTTATTATCAGAATATTACACCGGACAATATTTCTTCAACAGTAAAGTATTACAGGAAGGGCCACCTATTTATATTGAATTCAATAAAATATACCGGCAAAGTGATCAGCATTTTATAAACCTGCTTAACCAGGTAAGAAATAATAATCTTGATGATGATGGGATACAGGTATTAGAAAGCCGGTTTAATCCAACTTTTCGTAGAAATAAAAAAGACAGCTACATTATTCTTACTACCCATAACAATAAGGCTAATAAAATAAACATTGAAGAACTGGTTAGTCTCGATGGTGATATTTTTACTTACCAAGCTGAGGTTCAGGATGAATTTTCAGATAGAGCATTTCCAGCTGATGAATTATTGCAATTAAAGGTTGGGGCACAAGTAATGTTTATTAGAAACGATACGGCAGAGAAAGGCAAACGATATTTCAATGGCAAGATCGGTATTGTATCAAGGTTGGAAGAAGAAAAGATATTTGTACAATGTGATGATGAGCCATACGAAATAGAGGTTCAGAAAGAAAAATGGGAAAATATTCGCTATACATTAAATAAATCCACCCGTCAATTAGATTCAGACGTACTTGGATCCTTTACTCAATTTCCTTTACGATTGGCTTGGGCTATCACAATTCATAAAAGCCAGGGATTAACTTTTGAAAAAGCAATAATTGATGCAGGTGAAGCCTTTGCTCCCGGACAGGTTTACGTAGCATTAAGCCGATGTACCAATCTTGAAGGAATGGTATTACAAAGCAGGGTCAGGTCTTCAAGTCTTTATAGTGACAATAGAATTGTTGAATTTTCCCAACGAAGTGCTTCAAGTAATCAGTTGAAGGAAGAACTGATAATTGCCAGAAAGCAGTACCAGCTATCTGTTTTAGTAGCGACTTTTGATTTTTCTGAAGTTATGAGTAACTGTAAAGATTTATCAGCTTATTTATTAGAACACGACTCTTCGTTTAACTCAGAAGCTATTCCATGGACTGATGAACTATTTAACAAACTCCAATCTCTCCAGGAAACGGCTGCAAAGTTTCAATTACAGTTACAATATTTATTTCAGCAACCGTCTTCTCCAGAAGAGAATATTCCGCTTCAGGAAAGAATTGCTGCAGCAGCCAACTATTTCGCTCCCGCTATAAATTCAACTATTCAGTTTATTTTACAATCACCGGCAGTTACTGATAGCAGGCTTAATGCAAAAGAGTATAATGAAATTATTAAAGAAGTTTTCGCAGCTCTTGCTCTTAAAAAGTTTATGCTTGAAGGCTTTAACGGAAAGTTTGATATTAATGCCTTTTGCCTTAGAAAATTAAAATTTATCCTGCCTTCAATCCATATCAACGCCTATGCAGGTGCAACAGAAAAAAGAACAAACAGTCCACACCCTGTTCTACATCAAAAATTAAGAAAAGTAAGAGAGCTTATTTGTGCTAAAAAAGATGTACCCATTTATATTGTTGCCGGAACTAATACTATAGATGAAATGGCCCGTTATCTGCCACAATCACTAAAGGAACTAAGAAAGATCAGTGGCTTTGGTGATGTAAAAATCAAACAATATGGGCAACAGTTTCTGGATCAGATTATTGAATATTGTGAAGAACACAACCTTTCATCACTAATTAAAGAAAAGGTTCCAAAAAAGGAAAAGGGGGTTAAAACCAACACTTCAAAAAAGAAAGATGATACCTATACAGTTACATATAAACTTTATAAAGAAGGTAATTCCATTGTAGAAATTGCCAAAACCAGAAATCTTACAATTGGAACTATTGAAACACATCTATCAAAATATGTAAGCTCAGGAGAAATAAAGATTGATGAATTAGTAAGTCGTGAAAAGTTAGTGATTATAGAATCTGAAATAAAGAATTATAACGGTGGATCAATAACAGCAATAAAAAATAAACTAAGTAGTAATATAAGTTTTGGTGAAATCAAGTTAGTGATGGCCGGGCTTGGTATCAAGACAGATAAATAAGGCTATCGATTGCTTGTTTACTTTGTTTTAAACCTTTTATATCTACCGGGTTCAAAGTTCAAATAATTATTCACATTTATTGAATACGAATTTTTTAGATTAAAATATATCTATCTTACATTTTGAATACTAACTAACCCCTTTATGCATACAGTAATCTCCCCTGCTTATAACTTTATAAGCAACCATCGCTTTGCCGAAGTGCGGCAAAAAGTTTCTAATGATCAGAATGCGTTATTTGCTCTTCAGCCGTTTCAGTCAGGAGATGTAATTGCTGATTTTTCTGCCGGAACAATTGCTGCAGAACCCACTTATCTCACCGTACAATTAGGAGTTCGTAAGCACATTACATTACAGCCAGCGTTTTTGCAATACATCAATCACAGTTGTAATCCCAATGTATTCTTTAATACTACTACCATGCAGTTGGTAGCACTTAAACTGATACAAGAAGGCGAAGAGCTTGTTTTCTTTTACCCATCTACCGAATGGAGGATGACGCAATCTTTTAATTGCTATTGCGGAAGTAATTGCTGTATCGGAAAGATAAGAGGCGCCTTTTATCTTTCTAAAGACCTACAGGAAAAATACCGGTTCTCGGATTTTATACAACAACAACTGGCCAAAAAGGCGGCAAGAAGAAAAGTAGCCTGAGTTTTAATGAAGCTATCAGAATCAATTCATTTATTAAAGCCTTACATTATTTGGGTACTTGCACCGCATCTTGAATCTGACGACCCCAATATTCAACATTATTACGATTTTACACAAAGCATTAAAGAATATACACAGGTTTTTAATGAACTAAAAGTCGAATGGAAATGGCAACCTGTTACAATTGATAATTATAAAAGTATTATCCGCTCCGTTGCTGAATCAAAAAATGGAAAAACGCCATTGGTACTTAACCTTTGTGATGGCGATGAAGTTAATGGCTGTCCGGGTGTTTCAGTTATTAAAGAACTTGACAAACACGGTTTGGTCTATACCGGCTCCGATGTTTATTTTTATAATATTACTACATCAAAGGTGCCTATGAAAAAGGCTTTTGATAAAGCCGGAGTCTCTACTGCAAATTGGAGTGTGATTACTGATAAGAAAGATTCTACAAAAGGTATTTGCAAAAGAGTTGGAACGCCAATCATTATTAAACCTGCTGTTTCCGGTGGAAGTATGGGTGTTTCTGTAAAAAATGTTGTCAATACAGAGGAAGAATTAAATGAACGAGTAACAGAAATATATAAAGGATATCGTGGTTGGAATTTATTGGTAGATGGCTTGTTTGTGGAGCAATTTATTACCGGACCAGAATACACCACCTTTATTACCGGCTCGGCAGATGATATCGAAAACTGCATTGTTTACGAACCTGTAAAAAGAGTTTTTCATAAATCATTGCCGGAGGCAGAGCAGTTCTTATCATTTGACAGGCTTTGGGAAATATATGAAGACGAATCGCCGATGCCAGCCAATGAAAACTTTTATGATTACTACCCAGCTGAACCAGAATTGATCTCTTCTTTAAAACAATTAAGCCTGGATGCTTATAAAGCTTGCGGGGGAAAAGGATATACAAGAATTGATATCCGCCAGGATTCCTCAACCGGAAAACTATATATGTTGGAAGCAAATGCTCAATGCGGATTAAGTGAAGATGAAGATTATACATCAATCGGTGCAATTCTTAAAGTTTCAAATATTTCCTTCACAGAAGTAATTGTAGAGATTTTGAAAGATGCTTTGAGAAGGGGTGTTCATAGGTCTGCAACAGAAAAAAAACTCAAAACGAATTCTTATAAATAAAATAAACTTCTAATTAAAAGTAACATTTCGTGAAATTTATCCCGCTTTCTTGGCTAAACTTAATACTTATTAAATAGCTTCGTCATCAATGAAAATTTGTGTTCTTCAACCTGATTATTCCACCACTGGTGTAGACTATAAAAATTACGACCCACCAAGAGATCTTTCCGCATTATTACCAGATGATGACGTTCATAACGTTTTTCTTAATAAACTTACCACTTACAAACAATTGAAAGATCTCAGCAAACAAGGCTTTGATATTTTCGTAAATCTATGTGAAGGCTATTTAGAATGGGAAGTACCAAGTATTGATGTTATCTATACCTTAGAATTATTAAACCTTCCCTTTACGGGCCCCACCACCAAACTATACGATCCTCCTAAAGAATTAATGAAGTATCTGGCATTTTGCGAGGGAGTAAAAACACCGGGCTATATCATCATCGATGAATTGAAGGATGTAGACGATGCAGTACAGCATTTGTCATTCCCGATGTTTGTTAAACC
>JAHEMM010000084.1:0-8010 GCA_024643655.1 Chitinophagaceae bacterium
ATTTTATTTATTCAACAAATTCCTTTCATTCGAGGTTCATTTTCACTGCTGCATCCTTATCTTTGCGCCAAATTTCGGGGTAGGTATGGTAGTACAACGTTTCAAATCCTTTACAGTAGCGACTTTCAGCTTTTTATTCCTGCTTTTTTCATTGCCGGCCATGGCCCAGCATGATGAAGGTAATGATGAGCATCAGCCAACTGAACAAAAAGAAGAAGCTCATGGCGAAAAAAAAGAAGGATTTAATGCTGCAAAAGTGATATTTGGCCACGTTTTAAACGGGCATGAGTTTCATTTTATGGATATTGGTGATAAACCAGTTACGATCCCACTTCCCGTTATTTTATATTCTCCGCAAAAAGGCTTTACCAGTTTCATGTCATCCAAGTTTGAGCATGGACATCATGATTATCAAGGATATAGGATGTTGAATGAACATACTATTCATGAAATGGGTCTTGATCCAAAGAATTTTGCAGAAGGTGATATAGTTGCTGTAACTGCTGATGGTCAATTAGATTCCACAGTTAAAATTTATGACATATCGCTAACCCGTAATGTAGTACAGATGTTATTAGCATTGATCATTTTCGTATGGATCATGCTTAGAATAGCAAAAAGATATAAAAGCGGTGTGGGAGTTACTTCTGCACCGAAAGGTTCGCAGAGTTTGATTGAGCCAATCATTACGTTTGTAAGAGATGAAGTGGCAAAACCCAATCTTGGTCATAAATATGAAAAGTATTTGCCTTATTTATTGACATTATTCTTTTTTATCCTGATCAATAATATTTTCGGATTGATACCTGGTTCGGCTAATGTAACAGGAAATATTGCCTTTACTTTAGTATTGGGTGTTATATCATTTGTAGTGATCATGTTTAGTACTAATAAGCATTACTGGGGACATATTTTCAATCCACCAGGTGTGCCATTAGGTGTTAAATTCATTTTAGTACCTGTTGAGTTTTTGAGTGTATTCATTAAGCCGTTTGCATTGATTATTCGTCTTTTT
This sequence comes from Chitinophagaceae bacterium, assembly GCA_024643655.1. Classification (GTDB taxonomy): domain Bacteria; phylum Bacteroidota; class Bacteroidia; order Chitinophagales; family Chitinophagaceae; genus JJ008. The sequence continues at coordinate 1,016 of JAHEMM010000084.1, forward strand.
GCAAATATGGTTGCTGGTCATATTATCATTATTTGTTTGATTTCTCTGATTTTTATTTTCGGGCAATTAAGTCAGTATGCAGGTTGGGGTGCTTCGCCTTTAGCGGTTGGGTTTACCATCTTCATTTATTTTATTGAAGTGTTGGTAGCATTTATCCAGGCTTTCATTTTCGCTATGTTGACAGCTGTATTTATCGGTCAGGCTTTAGAAGGTGAGCATCATGATGATGTACATGTGCATGATGATGCGGTGGTAATTTAAATTGAGTATTGTTTTTTTTAATATATAAAAAGTAGAAAAATGGATTTATTAAATGTGATTCTGTTGGAAGCTACCGCTAATGCAGGTGGTGCAATTGGAGCAGGTCTTGCTGCAATCGGTGCTGGTATCGGTATCGGATTGATTGGTAAAGGCGCTGTTGAAGCTATTGCCCGTCAGCCAGAAGCATCTAACGATATCCGTGCAAACATGATCTTGACAGCTGCCCTTGTAGAGGGTGCTGCTCTGTTTGCCATTATCGTTGGCTTCCTTGCAATGGTATTATAATAACATTGCCACAATAAATTACTGCATCCAAAGCACAGGGCGGAGGGTGCAGTATTTTAACCCTTAGCTTGTCGAAGGAAAATCAAAAAAAGAACTGAAATTATTTTTATATGAAATTGCTTACTCCCGAATTTGGTTTACTTATATGGACTTTAATAGCCTTCCTTGTTGTATTCTTTATTTTAAAGAAAATGGCATGGCCGGCAATTATCAAAGGTCTTAGAGACCGTGAAAACTCTATCACTGAATCTTTGGCTACAGCTCAGAAAGTAAAAGAGGAAATGGCGCAGATGAAAAGTGAGAATGAAGCTTTATTAGCTTCTGCCCGTGAAGAAAGAGCAATAATGATTAAAGAAGCAAGAGAAACGAAGGAGAAAATGATTAGTGATGCCAAAGAACTGGCAAAAGTAGAAGCCAATAAAATCATTACTGAAGCTCAAATTGCTATTGAAGCACAAAAAATGGCAGCAATGATTGATGTAAAAAATCAAGTAGGAAAGTTGGTGATCGAAGTGAGTGAGAAAGTGTTGAGAAAAGAATTAGAAAATAAAGATGCACAGGAAGTTCATATTAAAGGGCTTGTTGATGGCGTTAAATTAAACTAGTTACTGGTTGCTAGTTGCTTGTTACCTGAATTCCGTAACAAGAAACCAGAAACAATGATATGCCAAACCCACGTTTAGCAACGAGATACGCAAAAGCATTATTGGATCTGGCTGTCGAAAAAGGACAGTTGGAACAGGTTTATGCTGATATGCAATGGATAAAAGCTGTTTGCAAAAGCAACCCTGATTTTGTAAACCTGTTACGTAGTCCAATTATTAAGGCTGATGTAAAGAAGAAAATATTAGATGCAGTTACCACCGGCAAATTAAGTGAGCTTTCGTTTGCTTTCAATAAACTAATTACAACAAAAGGAAGAGAAAGTAACCTGCCGGAAATAAGCAATGCATTTATCGATGCTTATAAAGTTGAAAAAAATATTCATACTGTTAAACTAACAACAGCTTCTCCGGTTAGTGATGCTACTAAGGAAGAAATTGTAAATCAGATAAAAAGTTCTGCTGGATATGAGAATATAGAATTGGAAGAAAAAGTAGATGCAGATATTATTGGAGGATTTGTATTACAGATTGGAGATAAGTTGGTAGATGCAAGTATTTCATACGACCTAAAAACAATCGCAAAGCAATTTGAGAATAACGACTTTATTTATAAAGTGAGATAATAATAATTCTAAAAGTTAAATAGACTATAAAATGGCAGAGATTAAACCAGATGAAATATCAGCAATACTGCGTCAGCAGTTAAGCAACTTTAATGCTGCAGCAGACCTTGAAGAAGTAGGATCTGTATTGCAGGTGGGTGATGGTATTGCCCGTGTTTATGGATTAGGAAATGTTCGCTATGGTGAATTAGTAGAGTTTGAGAGTGGTGTTAGAGCAATCGCTTTGAACCTAGAGGAAGATAATGTAGGTGTGGTATTAATGGGTGATAGCCATGGTATTAAGGAAGGATCAAAAGTAAAACGTACCGGTCAAATCGCTTCTATTAATGTAGGAGAAGGAATGGTTGGAAGAGTAGTTAATACATTAGGCCAGCCTATTGATGGCAAAGGCCCGATTACCGGCGAGTTATATGAAATGCCACTGGAAAGAAAAGCTCCAGGCGTAATTTTTCGTGAGCCGGTAAAAGAGCCATTACAAACAGGAATCAAAGCTATTGATGCCATGATTCCGATTGGTCGTGGACAAAGAGAATTGGTTATCGGTGACCGTCAAACTGGTAAGACTGCTATTTGTGTTGATACCATCATCAACCAGAAAGAGTTTTTTGAAGCAGGTAAACCTGTTTATTGTATATATGTTGCTATAGGTCAAAAAGCATCTACTATTGCAGGTGTAATGCAAACTTTGCAAGATGCGGGTGCAATGCAGTACACAACAATCGTTGCGGCTTCTGCTTCTGATCCTGCTCCTTTACAGTTCTATGCTCCATTTGCTGGTGCTGCTATTGGAGAATTTTTCCGTGATACCGGTCGCCCAGCTTTGATTATTTATGATGATCTTTCAAAACAAGCGGTAGCTTATCGTGAGGTTTCTTTGTTATTACGCCGTCCTCCGGGTCGTGAAGCATATCCTGGTGATGTATTTTATCTGCATAGTCGTTTATTGGAAAGAGCTGCAAAAGTTATCAATGATGATGCAGTTGCTAAAAATATGAATGATGTGCCAGAAAGCATCAAGCATTTGGTTAAAGGTGGTGGATCATTAACGGCATTGCCAATTATTGAAACACAAGCTGGTGACGTATCTGCTTATATCCCAACTAACGTAATCTCAATTACTGACGGACAGATATTCCTCGAAACAAACTTGTTCTTATCGGGTATTCGTCCGGCGATCAACGTTGGTATATCCGTAAGTCGTGTGGGTGGTAATGCACAGATTAAATCAATGAAGAAAGTGGCTGGTACTTTGAAACTGGATCAGGCTCTTTACCGTGAGTTGGAAGCCTTCTCTAAATTTGGTGGTGATTTGGATGCTGCTACTAAGAATGTAATTGATAAAGGTGCAAGAAACGTTGAAATATTAAAGCAATTACAGTATTCACCAATGTCTGTTGAAAAGCAGGTCGCAATAATCTATTTGGGAACAAATGGTTTGATAAAAGATGTACCTGTAAAAAGAGTTAAAGAATTTGAAGAGCATTTCCTGATGGAAATGGATAACAAATTACCTGAAGTAATGGCTGAATTCAAGAAAGGAAATTTGCCAGAAGATGGGTTGAAGAAAATGGTAGAACTGGCCAATGGATTAATACCTCAATACAAGGCATAGTAATAAATTTTTAAAATTTTAATAAGGCGTCCAATTGGACGCCTTATTTGTTTTATTATTAAACTAAACTAATTTATATAGTATATATTAAATACATCGAACTACGATAAGCTGGGTTTATAACAACTTGATTAGCATATAAAATCGTAAATTTACTACATAAAATACGGTTTTTTATACGAGAAAATACTCGAATTACTTGCAAGTAAAAAACCTAAGTATTATGTTTGTTTCAGAATCGAACTAATCCTACGAAAGCAACGTAAATCCGAACCCTGAAACAAACTATTTTCCTAACGGGATTTTCCCCTGTCTGTTTCTTTATCATTTATCGGTTTTTATTGCATTCGGCAAGATAAGTTCAATATCCGAACTAACTAATTCTTGACCCTAAACGAAAAGCAATGAAAACATTTTTACTTACAACACTTTTTTTCTTTGTAATTATAACTGGTCATGCCCAGGCAGTATTAAATGAAGCGTATGTTGAACCCGGATCTGGTCATGACGAATTTTTTGAATTATTCAATACAAGCAGCAGCCAGATACCTGAGAATCTTGATAATTATACAGTAATAACATATTATGAAGAAAGTGGAAGTAAGGGGTTTTATGTATATGATTTACCTGCAATTTCCATGAGTGCAAGAAGTTATTTTGTCTCATCATGTAAAAGTATTTTCAATATACAAGGCCAGACAAACAAAGTTGCAGATGTATCATGGAATAATTTGCCAGCATCCAGCTCTCTAACTAAATGGGAAAGTAATGGAACTGGTTATATTTCAAAAGCAATTTCTTCGTCTTGTACAGACTTTTTTATGCGAAAAAATGGGGGAGGAGCTAATTATACAATTTTAATTTTTAAAAACGGTGTGTTGGTTAATGGTTTACTTGGAGGAAGTAGTTCAACTACAATCCCGGCCTTTTTAAAGGCAATGCCCAATTTACCGGTTGATATGATTGCACCATCAACAGATTTTATTATCAATTTTAATGCTATTGCAGATAATCAGGTGGAGTATGTTATAGCTGTACCCGGAACTGATAATGGTTATATGCGTGAAAGCGATGGTTTATGTGGAACCTGGTTAAAAAGTAGCGCACAGGCCCAACATACTCCCGGTGTTACAAATGGAGTATCTGCAACAATATCTGGTAGTGTCATTATTACATCGAGTGTTGTAAGAGGACTTACTCCTATACCTTCTTACTTGAGCTACAGAGTAACCGGTGGTACCACAAATGCATATCCAGTTACAATAGAAGCTTACAGAGATTTTGGTACAATTGGTCAACTGGATGCCAATGATATTCTTTTTGATTCAAGAGTTATTAGTAATGCTGGTGCCGGGTTACAAAATATTAACCTGATTGATCCTGATGATAAAGTGATGATTGTTGTAAAAAGTCCTGCTGGTTGTTTTGATCAGGTATTAGCTGCCTATTCAGGATTTGCATTACCTGTAAAATTAGCATCATTTACTGCATTTTTAGAAGATGAAAAGGTCAAGTTGAACTGGATAACCACTAGTGAGATCAATGTGAGCCATTTTGTAATCGAGAAAAGTAATGATGGGCTAAATTATACTGATGCAGGTATTGTTTTTGCCAATGGCAATGAAACTGATAGAACAAGCTATAGTTTTACTGATGGTAATGCAGGTCAAAAAGGTATAATTTATTATAGGTTACGTACTGTTGATTTAGATAAAAAAGGATCGTACTCTGAAGTACGTATTATCAGATTTGATAAGGATGAGAATAAAATTGAGTTGAATAGTTACCCTAATCCAGTAAAGAATGAATTACATATCACAATACCTCAAAAATGGCAGAATAAACCTGTAATGTTTACCATTTATACTGCAAGCGGCCAGGTAACAAAGAAAATAGTAATAGGAAGTAGTTCTCAGACTGAAACTATTAACTTAAATGATTTGTCTTCCGGGTTTTATATTATACATGCAATATGTAATGGACAGGTAACTCAACAAAAAATAATTAAACGATAATCAGCAATAAGGACTCCGGACATAAGCCGTCTCATAATTATATGAGGCGGCTTTTTTAATTATTAATTTTTTTAGGAAAAGAAAAAAACTCAAATCTGATATTAAAAAAGCTTCGGTTTCGCAATGAATTTACTAAGTAATAATACTAAAAAGATTTGTTTTTTGAATAGAATAATATTTATATATTATTGATAGTCAGTGTGCATAGTATTTTTACTACAGAAAATACGGTTTTTTTTGCGAAATAATACCCGAAAAACTTGCAAGTAAAAAAACTAGGTATTATGTTTGTCTCAGAATCGAACAAATCCTAAGAAAGCAACGTAAATCCGACCCCTGAAACAAACTATTCTACTTACGGGATATTACACCCGGTCTGTTTCATCTCTTTTATCGGTTTCATTGCAATCTGAAAATTGGTTCGAAAGTTCACAACCCGTACTATTTAATCTGGAACCCTAAAACGAAAACAATGAAAACATTTTTACTTACACCAATTATGCTTTTAGCATTTATTACAGCTAAAGCCCAGTCATTTACTGAAAATTTTAATACAGGTACAATTGCTTCCCTCGAAGCAAGTTGTTGGGTAATGAACGGCGCAATCATGAATAATCAGGCTGGTGAAGCAATTAACGCTGTTAGTCTTTCAACATTGCCTCCAACTAATCCAAATGCCAAAACAGATGTTTATACCCCAATACTGATTTTTAGTTCAAACAGTACTACGATTGATTTTGATTATCGCCTTTCAAGTACATTAAATGGTAGTGGCTATAGGAATATTGATATTGTAATTGTTACATTAACAGGTGACATTATATTGTCTAATAATATTTATCTGCCACCTGGCACCAATTCTACCTTGCAACATTACTCACATGTATTTTCTCCTTTAACTCCAGGTAGCTACAGGGTTGCATTTCGTGTAAGTGGAGGACAAGGTAATGGTAGTGTTCGTTTTATTATGGATAATCTTGTTATTTCTGATGCAACAAAATACATTACACCAACTTGCAGTTTTACAGCAATTGTTGATAGGACCCTTCCGGTAAAATTGAATTATTTTACTGCGCAATTAAATACAAATTCAGTTTCTCTTAAATGGGCAACTTCAACTGAAGTTAATTTTAGCCACTTTGTAATTGAAAGAAGCTATAATGGCATCAATTTCGAGGAAATTGCTACAATTTTCGGATTTGGAAATTCTACTGATATAAAAAACTATCAGTATTCTGACAAGGCATTTGCTTCTGCTAAAACAGTTATTTATTATCGTCTTCGCCAGGTAGACATAGATGCTAAAAGTGAATATTCAGCTACCCGTATGATAAGAATCGGTAATAATGACAACCCTTCCCTTTCAATTCTTACATATCCAAACCCAGTTAGTAAAGAATTACGTATTACAATTCCTGAAAATTGGCAGAACAAAGTTGTAGTATATGAATTAATTAATATGAGTGGACAGGTTACTGGAAGAATAATAAACGCTACTAGTGGTCAGACAGAAGTAATGAATGTCAGCAACTTGCAAAGTGGAATTTATATCCTAAAGGCAACTTGCGAAGGAAAATCAGCACAACAGAAAATA
>JAHEMM010000084.1:8110-12602 GCA_024643655.1 Chitinophagaceae bacterium
CCTAATATTGCTCAGTTCAGCAGATTTTCTCCTTTTATTTTTAAGGGAACTGTTTTTAGCACAGGTGGCTACTCCGCATTATATGGTCAGGCTTTATCCTCAGCTTTAATTCTTGAATCAATTGATTTGCCAGAAAGAACTTCAGCAAATATTGGCATAACAGTACTGGGGGTTAATGCCGGTTATCAACGCTTGGCAAAAAATAAAAAATCATCATGGGGAGTTAGTTATGGTTACACAGATTTAAGTCTTGCATTTGCAGTTATAAAACAGCGACAGGACTATTCTAAAGTACCTGCTTATCATAATCTGGATGGTAACTTTCGTATTCAGACTTCTAAAACTGGGATGTTAAAATATTATGGATATTACAGTAGTAATAAATTAGGATTTACAACGAATAGTATTGACTCTATCGGCTACTTTGATAAATTCGCTTTGAAAAACAGCAATCAATATCATAATCTGTCATGGAAAGAAAATCTAGCTAAACGATGGAGAATAAATGTTGGAGCTTCTTATACAAATAATAAGGATGATATCCGCGGAAATATGCAGGATGATAGCAAGAGAGATATTTTATTGACTGGATTAGAATTTAAAAGTTTTAATGTAAAAACAAAAGGGAATTTTTTTAATGCTAAAGTTGTAATTGAGAAAAAATTAAAAGGATTAAGTGCCATTCGTTTTGGAAGTGAATATAACTATAGCAATGACAACCTTGTTTATACTGCATTTGATGGTAAGCAATATCCAAATACTGTAAAGGAGCATATTAAATCATTATTTGCAGAAGGCGATTTGTATGCAACAAATGATTTGGCTGTTAAAGGTGGTTTGCGATTTGAACATTCTTCTATTTTGAGTAAAGTCAATATAGCGCCTCGCTTTTCAATAGCATACAAACTAGCCAAAGGAACACAAGCTTCTTTAGCCTATGGTGTATTTTATCAAAATCCTGAGCGAAGATATTTGCCCTCAGCTAATGCATTGGATTTTATGCGAGCAACTCATTATATAGCACAGTTTCAGAAAGTAGCCAATCAGCAATCATTCCGTGCAGAAGTGTTTTACAAAAAGTATGACAACCTTATAAAAACAGGCAATGTGAATTTTTCTGAAGCGGCTATAAATAATAATGGTTTTGGATATGCCAAAGGAATTGAATTCTTCTGGCGAGACAAGAAAACAATCAAGAATTTTGATTACTGGATTTCTTATTCTTATCTGGACACCGAAAGGGATTTTTTGAGCTTCCCATTTGCCATTACACCCAATTTTGCTGCAAAACATACTGCATCAATTGTTTCTAAAAAGTTTGTTCAGAAGTTAAAAACAAATGTAAATCTGGCTTATAATTATGCAAGTGGCCGCCCATATTACAATATTGCTTTTGATGGAAGTAATTATAAGTTTACTGACAGAGGTACAATTCCAGATTATCACAATGTAAGTTTTGCATTGAACTATTTACCTTTTATCGGTAAAGAAAATCCAAAATCATTTCCTGTGTTTGTTTTCCAGATAAGTAACATCTTTAATTTCAAACAAACCTATGGTTATCAGTATTCCTATAATGGAAACCGAAAAGAAGCTATTGTGCCAACATCAAGAATGTTTGTGTTCATAGGTGCCTTTATAAGTTTTGGAGTCGATCGAAGTGACGAAGTAATTAATAACGGTTTATAATCATTCAATTATTTTTTTATAATAAAAAACACAACAATGAAAAATGGATTATTTGTAATGCTAGCTTTATTATTGATGACTACCGCTTTTGCACAAAGCGAAAAGTATATCAAAGCGATGGAGCCCAAAGTGGCAATGCTGGATTCTAACAACTCTGTAGATAGCTGGAAGGATCTTGCTAATACATTTACAAGAATTGCAGAAGCAGAGAAAACTCAATGGGAGCCTTATTATTATGCTGCATATTGTACAGTTATGGCCGGAAATTTTTCAATGCCGCAAGATGGTAGTTTAGGAGACAATACTACTATTGCTGATCCATATGCAGATAAGGCTGAGTTATTGATCAACAAAGCTATTGAATTAAAAAAAGACAATTCTGATATTTATTGTGTCATCAAAATGGTTCATTCTCTTAGAATGATGGGAAACCCAATGTCAAGATTTATGACCGAAGGGGGTAAAGCTTCAGAAGCATTGGAAAAAGCCAAGTCGTTAAATGAAAACAATCCCAGAGTATATATTCTTGAGGCACAGGATAAGTATTATACACCTGAACAATATGGTGGTAGCAAAGAAGAAGCAAAGAAGCTTTTCGATAAAGCAAATGAAATTTTTAAGGCAAGTAAACCAGGTAACAGCACCGAACCACAATGGGGAAGAAGAACTGTTACTTATTTTTTATCGCTCTATAAATAATAAATAGTATGGCAGAAGAAAGTTTTTCTCCAGCGCAAAGCCTGCAGCTTATACAAGCTATGATTAATAAAGTAAAGCAGGATATTACTGATAATACAGTTTATTTTCTTGTTTGGGGATGGATAACATTTGTTGCCTGTACAGCACAATTTGTATTAAAAAGGATAATGGACTATGAACAACATTATCAGGTATGGTGGTTAATTATTGTCGGAGTTATATTTAGTATTTGGAAAGGTGCAAAAGAAGGAAAGAAGAAAAAGGCAAGAACGTATGTTGGCGATAGTATGAAAAATTTATGGATAGGAATGGGTATTTCTTTTTTTGTATTAAGTGTTATACTGAGCAAAATAGGTTGGGGTTCTCCTATTTTCCCTTTTTTTATATTGCTATATGGTTTGGGTACTTTTCTTTCGGGTACTATTATTCATTTTAAACCACTAATTTTTGGTGGAATTATTGCATGGATATTAGCAATCGGATCTGTGTTTGTTGAATATGATTTTCAGATTTTATTTGGTGCTGGTGCAATATTGTTTAGCTATATTATTCCAGCCTATATGCTACGTTCAAAAAATAAAAGAATTCATCAATAATTATTTTTATGTCGATCAATGAAAAACAACTGTCAGAAAAGGAAAGCCTTGATTTAATTGCATCAATGATTAACAAGGCTAAAGATGCTTGTCATGATACAGGTGTCACAGCAATGATGTGGGGTACTGTAATAGCTATTTGCTCATTAGTCAAATTGTCGGAAATTCATTTTGGGTATCGCTTACCGTTTGATATATATTTACTCACTTTTATTGCCGTAATACCTCATATTTATTTTACTATCCGGGAAAAAAAGAAAAGAAAAGTAAAGGCATATGGCGATTCCTTTTTTGATTACTTATGGATTGGATTTGGCATTTGTGTTTTTTTACTGGTATTTGCAACCAGCGCTACAATGGATGCTTACAAACCAGTAGCCGAAGAGTATAATAAGCTGTCCGGTAGTTATCCTGTTTTCAAGTTTTATGAATTTCAGTCTGCATTATTTTTAATGCTCTATGGATTGCCTACATTTATCACGGGAGTAGGTATGAAATTCAAGCCTATGCTTTTTGGTGGGATAATCTGTTGGGTTTGTTGTATCATAACAATTTATACACCGATTAAAATCGATTTGTTATTAGTAGCATTATCGGCAATAGCTGCATGGTTAATTCCAGGAATCATTATGGAGAAAGATTATCAAAAAGCAAAAAAGGGATTATTAGAGGCAAATGTTTAAAGATCTGAACCCCATATTACATTCGCAACTTCGGTTAGCAGTTATGTCATTACTTATTAGTGTGAAGGAAGCCGAATTCACCTTTATTAGAGAAAAGACAAATGCTTCGGCCGGAAACCTTAGTGTACAAATTCAGAAATTAAAAGATGCTGGTTATATAGAAGTTACAAAGCAATTCAATAATAATTATCCGCAAACAATTTGCAAAATTACAAAGATGGGCATCAAGTCTTTTGAAGAGTATGTTTTGAGTCTGCAAACCTATCTTGGAAAGGGCTAGAAATGAGTAAGCCCTTTGGAAAAAGGGCCATACTCTATTGGTACTCTATGTGTATGAAAATTTAATACAGACTATTTTCTGTAAATTATTTTTTGTATTTATAAGCTGGGGGAATACGAACCGGCTGTAAAATAAATTGTGAATCAATTTTTTGCTCTTTTGGTTTAAGTAAATTTTCCGCCAATTTACGTAAGCGGTCAATTTCTTTTTGTAAAGTAGTTTTGTCTGGCTTTCCCATTATTTAAATTTATTGTTCAGGAATTTATTTCTACTGTTTTTGAATATTCAATTTCTTTGTTCTTGTTTATTAGTTTGATTCTGTAAAACACTTTGAAAGAAACTGTTTTTTCGTAGAACATGTATTGATCAATATTTGTTTTGTCAGTGCCAAATACTAGCGCCGCAACTGTGAAATTTTTACCATCAGTACTTTTCTCTACCTCAAATATTTCGACCGTTTCATTTGCATTGATATTCCAGGTAAGCATTACTTTGTTATTACTTATTTCGCTTTTTAGTTGTATAAATTTTAAAGGCGATTGTAC
>JAHEMM010000159.1 GCA_024643655.1 Chitinophagaceae bacterium
GATGATATATTAATAAGTACAAAACCAATACAGAAAGCACACCGTGCCATGCATGATCTATCGATGATAGAAGACCTGATGAAATTGAAATATGAAACGACGGCGGAATCAAAAAATATTCTCGGCATCAGCACTACCAATATGAATGATGACCTGCCACGGTATAGCACATCCGAAGCGGCATTGGAAACAGCACTGGAATACGCTGCCGAAAAACATGGCGCTGCTACTAAAATACTCAAGCTGCGGGAGCTGGGCTTCCGTGCCTGCGAAGGATATTACAGTATGCACATGAATGCCTGCACTTGGCCCTGCAGCATTACCGAAATGGAACCAAATGATGGAATGACACAGGTGTACAGAGACATGATACTATGGGCAGATATTATTTTAGTAGCTACGCCTATCCGTTGGGGTAATGCCTCATCATTGTATTTTAAAATGGCAGAACGATTGAACTGTGTGCAGAACCAGATAACACTAAAGGATAAAGTGCTGGTAAAAAATAAAGTGGCTTCTTTCATCATTACCGGCGGGCAGGATAATATTCAGCAAGTGGCGGGACAGATGATGGTTTTCTTTACCGATCTGGGATTTACGTTTCCGCCCTTTAGTTTTCTTGGCTGGAGCAGAGGCTGGACAGCAGAAGACATGGATAAAAATGTATTGCAATTCAAAAAAAGTGAATACGTAAACCGTACGGCAAAAGAGTTGGTAGATAATTGTGTGGATACATTACAAAGCATCAAGCACATGGATACATCGAAATTGAAAGCACCTAAACCACATAAAGAAGATTCACTAAGCTTTGGAATAGATAACCCGGATATGAATGTTTAAAGTAAATCAGTACTTGATTTATTCGCAGGTCGGGTTGGGTATATTATCTTCTGGCAAAGGTATTTCAGGTTGCATAGTTGGGTTGCAAACTAAAAATTCAATAGGCTCTTCTGCCGTTGTAATCAGACTTCTGTATTTTTCTTTCAGACTGCGTTTGAATTTGCCAAGATAACCGGGCACCCGAAGGTCTTTATCATTTACCGGTACGGCATCAATAAGGTCGTTTCCTAAGTACATCATTAATTGCATATCATTGAATATTGGATAGCACAAAAGAATAAAAAACTTAATGAATGTACAAGCAGATTATTACTCTACTTTATATCGTAGTTTTCCTATAATATTACTTTTTTATCCATGTTGACACAATAAATAATTTTTCAACATACAAAAGGGATGATAGCTTTCCTTTCCGTAGGGTAATTTTTAAAATGTTGCTGATACCAGCGATGATGTGACAAAGCTCTTGGAATAAGATTGGCCGCTGTCCAGATGAAGAAAGTAAGTGCCGGAAGGTTCCAGCATAAGATGGCAAAACCAAGCCATTCTAATAGCTCTCCCCATAAATTGGGGCAGCTGATTCTGTTGAATAACCAACCCGTAGGAATTTTATAACCTGTTTCATCCGGCTTACGTAAACGGATAAGCATATTGTCTGCTTTCCAGTTGATAGACATACCGGTAATAAAAAGAACTATACCGAAAATAAAACGCAGATCCAGCAACCAGCTATTGGTATAAGCAGCAAAGTTTGAAAAATAGTAGCCAAGCGAAAAGCCATTGATCAAATTAAAAAAGATAGCGGAACCAACAATTACCCAGGGTGTTTTTTTCCCTTTTGTGTGCAGGCGAAATGGAAATATAAGACTACGATACAGATAGTGAAATGTAAACAACCCGATCATTACCCAGGATGGCGTAGTGATAATAGTAATATTCTTCAATAAAAAATACCAAAGTACGATCAGCACAGGTATTTCCATAATCAGCCAGCCAATACTATTGGCAATCTGTGGTCCCCATTTGGTAGTGCTGTGCCGGCCATAGGGAGCGGTTACTTTTAATAACAGAAAAAAAATAATGATGGCAATGGCAATCCAGATAAACAAAACGTTCTTATACTGCGCCCATGAAAAAAGTAGTAAGAACATCAGCTGCATTTTTTATACAGACAAGATAGCTTTTATTCTGAAATCTGTAAAAGCTGCTTTTTTCAAGTTTTTATTTTAAGGTACTACTACACGGTTAAATAAAAGTCACTCCCTTTTCATTGTTGTAAATTTGTAGTCAATAAAATTAAAATATGACGATTGCTGTTTTAGGAGCCGGTATGGTGGGTAAAGCTATTGCGATAGATTTAGCTAAAAAATATTCTGTAACATCTTTTGATCTGGATGCTACTAATCTGGAAGATGTAAAAAATAGTAACGCCGCTATTCAAACGGTAGCTGCGGATTTATCAATGTATGATCAATATGCGAACTGGTTCTCCACTTTTGATTTGATAGTGACGGCTGTGCCTGGTTTTATGGGGTATAAAACTTTAGAAGCAGTTATTAAGATTGGAAAGAATGTAGTTGATATTTCTTTTTTTCCGGAAGATGTATTGCAGTTAGATGCATTAGCAAAAGAAAAAGAAGTAACCGTAATAACTGATTGTGGCGTAGCACCAGGTATGAGTAATTTTATTTTAGGCCGGTATAATGAAGAAATCAAAATAAAATCCTTTGAATGTTATGTAGGCGGATTGCCAAAAGAAAGAAAACCTCCGTTTGAATATAAAGCACCGTTTTCTCCGATAGATGTAATTGAAGAATATATGCGGCCAGCAAGATTAGTTGAAAATGGATTAATTGTTACTAAACCAGCATTGAGTGATCGGGAAAAAATGACTTTTGACAAAGTTGGTGAACTGGAAGCTTTTAATACAGATGGTCTTCGGTCTTTAATTTATACAATGGATCATATTCCGGATATGAAAGAAAAAACACTTCGTTATCCCGGACATATTGATCTGATCATTGCGCTGCAACAAGCCGGTTTTTTTGAAACTTCTACAATACGAATAAATGATGCTGATATCTCTCCCATTGACTTTACTTCCAAACTTTTGCTAAAAGAATGGGAGCTAGGGCCAGAAGAGGAAGAGTTCACTATCATGAAAGTAATAGTAAAAGGAGACAATAAAACTGTTGAGTATAATTTGTATGACGAGTATGATGTTGCAACCAAAACTTCTTCGATGGCAAGAACAACAGGCTATACCTGCACGGCTGCAGTTAATTTAATAGCAAAAAAAATGTTTATTGAAAAAGGTGTTTTCCCACCTGAACTGATAGGAAAGGAAAAAGCTTGTTTTGATTTTGTAATTGATTATTTGAACAAAAGAAATGTTTTTTGGCGAAAAAAAATTCTTTAGATCTGTCATGCCGGGCTTGACCCGGTATCTTTCTCTAAAAATGTACAGTAAAAAAAGACCCCGGCT
>JAHEMM010000160.1 GCA_024643655.1 Chitinophagaceae bacterium
TGGCATTTAGCATTTATCAATCTGTTTTTGCACAAAACGTAGGTATAGGTACTACAAATCCCGACCCGTCAGCAATACTTCAGCTAAAGTCTACAGACAAGGCTTTTTTCCCGCCAGATATGACTACTGAACAAATGCAGAATATTGCTTCGCCAAAAAAAGGTATGATGGTGTATAATAAAGAAACAGGGCAATACTATTTGTATACCCCATATCAAAAAACAATTTTACCCGGAGTTACTTTGAACCGTTGGGAACCTATCGTTACCGGGCCTCGTATGCTGTCATGGGGATATGTGGATAGTTGTTCTAATATCGTTAATGGCAGTGGAAACTTTACTATTGAATGGGATGGCTATACTGTAGGATGTGACCCTACAACAAATAATACATCTGCCAATTGGTACAAACTTGCTCTTACAGGCTCAGGATTTGAAAGAGACAGTATGCTCCTTATTGTAACTCCTGTAGGTGTGGGATCTTGGGATCAACTAATATCAGTTTTTGCAATAAGTGATCCACCAGGAACACCAATAAAAGCAACTATCAAATTTACCGATTTATCAAGAAAGCTTTTAGGCTGGACAGATTCACAGAGTAGAAGACGAAGCCACTTTTATTTCACACTCTATGATATGCGAAAGAATCCATTCTAGCAGAATATAGCAGTATTAAATAATGCTAACAAGTATACTTCGGTTGGTAAATGCGGAAAATATTTAACACTTTAAATTATTAAAAATTCCTTTAATTATTCAAATTTCATTAACCATTAAACTATTTTTTATGAAAAAGAATTTCACCCTATTTCGCTATTGTCTTGCCTTACTTAGTTTTTCATCTTTGAGTTGAAATTAAAAACAATCAAAAATGAAAAAGATACTTTCAATTTTAGTAGCATGTAGTCTTTATTATTCAGTAGTTGCACAAAATGTAGGTATAGGTACTGCTACACCCAACAATAGTGCAGCATTAGATGTAAGCAGCACTACTCAAGGAATGCTGATACCAAGAATGACAACTACACAGCGTAATCTAATTAACGCACCTGCAGACGGGTTACTTATTTACAACACAACCACCAATCAATTGAACCAGCGACAAAGCGGTGGCTGGAAGGTGATGATTAATAACGATTCCTGGACCGGTGGTGGCAGTGGCCAGATGTTTAACATCGGTGACAATGTGGGTATCAATACAGCAGGACCATCAGAACGGTTAGATGTTAGTGGAAATATCCGCACTAATAGCTCTGCTATTATTGATAATGCCACAGCCATTCTTCAATTAAAAAGTGGCGGTGTAAATAAAGGCTTCATGCAACTCTCTGGTGATAATCTGAGATTGGGAACCAATAGTGGTAATACAAATGGTGAAGTTGTGCTGAGAATGGATGGTACTGATATGGTAAATTTTCAAAAAACAGGTAGCGGTGGCACATTTATGCAGATGAATACAAATGGTGCATCAGCAGGGGTATTACAAACCACCGGCAACGGCGATGTTTCTCTTTCCGCTGTTAATGGAAATAAACAAGTGCAATTAGGTGGAGAAGTGTTTATTGATAATACAGCCAACCGCACTGGCATTGGCACATCATCACCAACAGAAAGATTGCATGTAAATGGAAAACTTAAAGTGAGTGGCACAGATATGACTATTGAAGATGGCAGAATAACCGGAACTCCTACAGGCTCTGCTTACAACCTGTTGCCGCTGGCTTATGGAAGGGTAACAGCGAATGGAACCAAAGCAGGTGGTACGCAAAATTTTACTTCAGCTGGCAGGGGCGATGTTCCTGGATATTATTACATTTATGTAACTGGTGCAACTGCATCTTCTGTGATAATGGTAACTCCACAGAATAATGTATCAGTCCAAGCAACTTATGTCAATCCTGGTGTTTTTTTTGTAGCCACATGGTACGTAGCTTCAAATGATTATGATGACTCCCCCTTTCATTTTGTAATCTATAATCCCCAATAAATCAAAATTCCTTAACCATTAAACCTGTTTAAATGAAAAAGAAATTCACTATCCGAACCCGGTCAACAATAAATCATTTGTTATGAGGAAAATATTTATCATCGCTCTATTATCTGCTAGTGTACAACTCAATGCCCAGTTATACGTATCAAATGGTGCAGAAATAAAACTGGCATCCGGAGCAATGCTCACCATTAATGATATGGATCTGGTGAATAACGGTACTTTTAACCAAAGCACCGGCACGGTTCGGTTTACCGGAAATACCAACACCAATATCAGTGGTACACAAACACCTGTATTCAATATTTTGGAAATGGCAAAGGGTGTCAATAACCGGGTACTGCTGCAACGTACGGTTAATGTAAGTAATCAAATAAATTTTGTTACCGGCTATTTAGATCTGAATGGTAATATTATTTTGCTGCAACCCACAGCTTTTTTAAATAATGAAGATGAGACAAGCCGTATCACCGGCACTACAGGTGGCTATGTAGAAATTACCAATACACTCAATGCACCCACCAATGCCAATCCTGGTAACTTGGGAGCTTCTATTACTTCGGCTGCTAATTTGGGTAGCACCATCATCCGCCGTGGGCATCAGTCACAGAGCAATGGTACCAGCGGCAGTAGCGTACACAGGTATTTTGATATTACGCCAACCAACAATACTGCATTAAATGCCACACTTAACTTTAAATATTTTGATGCAGAACTGAACGGGTTAATAGAATCATCACTCTCCCTTTGGAAAAGTGTTAACACTACCAGCTGGACCAACCAGGGCTTTGACCGCCGCAGTGCCGTTACCAACTATGTAGAAAAAAGCAATGTTGTCGGTTTCTCCCGGTGGACATTATCCAACCCCGGTAATGCATTACCTGTTCAATTTTTATTATTCAATGTAAAATGTAATGGCAACGCCACAATTATTAATTGGAAAACTGCTACAGAAATAAACAGCAGCCATTTTGAAGTACAGCGCAGCAGCAATGGTATTAACTGGACAAGCATTGGCACTGTGCCAGCCGCAGGCAACAGCAGCACCGAAAGAAGTTATGCTTTTGCAGATAATAATCCGATGGCCTCTTCTTTCTATCGCATTGCAGAGTTTGATATAGACGGCCGTACACAATACACCAGTATTATTAAAAGCAATTGTAGTCAGGATAATTATATGCAAGTGTGGCCAAACCCGGTTACAACAGTGTTATATGCAAATATAAATGTAGCGGAAGCTTCAGCTACTACCATTAGTATTTACGATGCAAAAGGTTCGTTGATAAAACAACAACAAAATACATTACTTAGCGGAAGCAATCAG
>JAHEMM010000161.1 GCA_024643655.1 Chitinophagaceae bacterium
ATCCTGAATTTGTAGGTGGCGCAGATGCTAACCAAAATGGGTTTGGAGCTTTAATTCCTGCAAAATTTATAGATAAATCAATCATAATTTATTTTTTATTTAACCAATTATGGATGCCTTGTACTGCCATTTTTCCGTCATAAGCAGCATTCACCACTTCGGCCCCTCCATTGATGGCATCACCTCCTGCAAAATATTTTGGATTTGTAGTTTGAAAAGTATCCTTATTCACTTTTACAACTGTTTTATGGTCTACTTCTAAATTGTCAATCAAATCATATAAACTGCCTTGTTTTGCTTGACCTGTGGCCTTAATTACTAAATCGCAGCGTACAATAAATACATTGTTCATATTGGTTTGAAGTTTTCCTTCAACCATTTCGGTTTTAGCAAATTTTACGCCTTCTACTTTCGCGTTACCTACAATGGCAATTGGGGTTACATTAAACAAACTATCGACTCCTGAACTTATAGCCAAATCATATTCAAAATCATAAGCCCCCATAGAATCCTTGGAGTTTCTATAGGCTAAAACCACTTTGCGAGCTCCCATTCTGGCAGATTCTGAAGCAACATCCATGGCGGTATTTCCACCTCCAAGAACCACCACTTTATCCGGAACTTTTACTTTATGCTGTTTTAATCGCAATTCCTCAATAAATTCAACAGCGCCTATGACGCCTTTTATATCTTCTCCTTCCAATTTAATATTTGCGGTTTCACCCAATCCAACACCTAAAAAAATGGCATCATAGTCATTTTCCAATGCTTTTAATTGTTTCTTTGAGTTGATTTCTGAATTGTATTTAATCTTGAATCCCAATTGCTTTTGCAAGTAATTAATCTCTTTTAAGACTTCTTCATTTGTGATTTTATAAGGTGCCACACCATGAAATGTTAATCCTGAAGGTTTTTCTTTGGCTTCAAAAATATCAACTTCATATCCCATTGTTCGAGCTTCACAAGCACAAGCAATTCCTGCTGGACCTGAACCTATAACTGCAATCTTTTTACCATTTGGTTTTCCTACTGAAAAGATCTTTTTATCAGCATCAATGGTTTTGTTAGTAGCATAATTTTGAAGTCGTCCTATTTGAATTGGAGCAACATCCTGGTGATTGTAAACACAAGCACCTTCGCATAATACACCCGTAGGACAAACAATCCCACAAGCATTTCCCATCCAATTGGCATCGAAAATTGTTTTTGCCGAACCAGTGACATTATCTGTATGGATTTGTTTTATGAATAAAGGAATATCAATATGTGTTGGGCACGCTTGAACACAAGGCGCATCATAACAGAATAAACATCGAGAACTTTCATAAAACGCCTCTGTATCGTTCATCAAAGGCTTCTTCTGTTTAAAATTCTTATTGAATTCAGCTTCTGAAGTTGGTCTTTTGTATTCTGCCATTTGTCAGTTATGAGTTTAGAGTTATGAGTTTGAAATTAGATTTCGATAAAAAAACTCATTATTCATAATTTATAATTCAGTTAACTTTCCATAAGTTTCAGGACGTCGATCTCTAAAAAATTGCCATGTTGAACGAACCTCATCAATAAGATCCAAATCAAATTCAGCTACTAACAATTCGTCATTTTCACGAGAGGCTTGCTTAAAAATTTGTCCGCGAGGGTCCACAAAATAGGATTGACCGTAAAATTTGCCGAGGTTCCATGGTTTTTCTTCACCAACTCTGTTAATGCAACCCATGAAATAACCATTTGCAGCAGCATGAGCAGGTTGTTCCAATTTCCATAAATATTCACTTAATCCGGCTACTGTTGCCGATGGATTGTAAACTATCTCTGCACCATTTAATCCTAAAACCCTAGCTCCGTCAGGAAAATGGCGATCATAACAGATATAAACGCCAACTTTTGCATACTTGGTCTGGAACACTGGATACCCCAAATTCCCAGGTTTAAAAAAGAATTTTTCCCAAAACCCTGTGGTATGTGGAATATGGTTTTTTCTGTATTTCCCTAAATAAGTGCCATCGGCATCAATGACTGCAGCAGTATTATACAAAACGCCAGCTTGTTCCTTTTCATAAATAGGAACAATAATAACCATATTGTATTTTTTGGCATAAACCTGCATTTTTTCAGTAGTTGGTCCAGGAACAGATTCAGCAGAAGCATACCATTTTCTATCCTGTCCAGGACAAAAATAGGGTGTATTGAATATTTCCTGCAAACACAATATTTGTACACCCTGCTTCCCAGCTTCTTCAATAAATGGAATGTGTTTATTATACATGGCATCCATGATTTCCTGAATGGATCCTTCACCTTCTGTTAAAGGAAGGCTCATTTGTATCAATCCTGATTTTATGATTCTTGGCATAATGTTGAGTTATGAATTATTAGTTATGAGTTATGAGTTGTTTAGATAACGTTGCTTTGTGGTAATAATAATACTGCTTAATATTTTGATTAATTCATTACAATCTCTATTTGATATATTAAATATGTCTTGATTTAGATAATTACTATCTTTTAATAAATTCAACCAATATTTCGTTTCTCTGGCTTCCTTTAAAGCTATGCTCAATTTGTTAACAAAATCCTTTTTTGAAACTGCTGATATCGCTTCATTAACATTTGCTCCAATTGAAGTTCCTGATCGAAGAATTTGTTTTGAGAGTATAAATTCATTCTCTTCTTTCAATACTTTATAAATTGAAATTATTTGAAGTGAAAACGCATACGATTTATCACCGATAATACTCTTACCTTCAATTAAATTATTTTTAAACTCTAAACTCATAATTTTACACTCAAAACTAAATAACTGTTTTTGAGGTTTTGCCTCTTTTGATAAATTGTCCATAACCTGGATCTAATTTACATTTTCCGTTTTCAATAGCAATTTCTCCTCTTAAAAGTACAATTTCAGTTTTTCCTTTTACTTTATGGCCTTCATATGCTGAATAATCACAATTCATATGATGGGTTTTTACTGAAATAGTGTGTTCCTTATTTGGATCGAAGATGACCAAATCGGCATCGCTACCAATAGCTATGGTTCCTTTTCTTGGGTACATTCCAAATATTTTAGCTGCATTTGTAGAACTTAATTCCACATATTTTGTCAAAGAAATTTTTCCTTTATTGACTCCTTCAGAAAACAATAGTTCCATTCGATGTTCTATTCCAGGATGACCATTAGGAATTTTTGAAAAATCCTTTTTCCCCATTTGTTTTTGTTCCCACATAAATGGGCAATGATCGGTACCAACTACTTGTATTAGCCCTTGATTAATGCCAGACCATAATGCATCCT
>JAHEMM010000085.1 GCA_024643655.1 Chitinophagaceae bacterium
TTAGTAAACAGGCAAATTATTGCCATTGTAAATTTCCCTCCTAAACAAATTGCAGATTTTATAAGTGAATGCCTCGTTTTAGGTGTATATGATGAAAACAATGATGTAATTTTATTACAACCAGCTAAAAACAGCAGGAACGGGATGAAGATTGGTTGACAAAAATGTCTATCACAGAAACTACATATTACCATTCGCCAGTTGGCATCTTAAAAATATCAGGAACAGAACTATTTATTAGCGAAGTTTCATTTCATGATACTTCTCAAAAAGCCGAAGGAAATAAAAAGCATATTTCGCAAATGCTCATTAATTGTATAGAACAATTAATTCAATATTTCAATGGAGAATTACGACAATTTGATTTGCCACTTAATCAACCAGGAACTCCCTATCAGCAAGATGTCTGGAATTTACTACTTACTATCCCTTTTGGAAAACAGATAAGCTATCTGGATCTGGCCAAAAAAACGGGAGATGCAAAAGCAACAAGAGCAGTAGCAAATGCTAATGGGAAAAATAATATTGCTATTATTGTTCCCTGCCATCGGGTAATCGGCTCAAATAAAGAATTAACCGGGTATGCTGGAGGTTTATGGCGAAAGAAATGGTTGTTGGAACATGAAGCAAAGATTGCACATGGAGTACAAACTTTATTTTAGTTCCTTTTTTGTAAATGCAAACGGTAACAAATTAAATGCAGTATTGATAATAAAAACCTTTCCTTTCTGTCCACTAAGTATGATTTTTATTGGTTTTTCAGTTCTGGTTTCATATTCCAATAAGGCTTGGCGACACATACCACAAGGAGAAATTGGATGATCGCTTTTTACTTCTTTGCTATTATAACTTATCGCCATTGCAACAATTGGAACATTTGGATGTATCGTAGCAGCAGATCCTAACAATACTCGTTCAGCACAAATACCTACCGGATAA
Source organism: Chitinophagaceae bacterium (assembly GCA_024643655.1). Taxonomy (GTDB): domain Bacteria; phylum Bacteroidota; class Bacteroidia; order Chitinophagales; family Chitinophagaceae; genus JJ008. The sequence goes on from JAHEMM010000085.1 coordinate 940, forward strand.
GATGCATTTTCCTGGTTCGTTCCAACAACTAATTCTCCATTTTCAAGTAAAGCAACTGCACCTACATGAAAGTTTGAATAGGGGGCATAAGCCTGTGCTGTTATTTCCCTTGCTTGAGTAAGCAATGCAGCATCAGTTGTATTAAGTTGACTACTATGAGTAAACTCTTCATAAGAAAACTCAAGTTTTTTTTCTGCCATACGTATTGGGTTAAAGACAACGATGCCTCTGGATTTAGTCAGAGGCATCTAAAGTTACATTTATTTTACGATGTTAAAGAACCTTTTCCATCGTGGTCCCCCATCCCAGCTAAACCAAATCATCCATGCTTTACCAACAATCCTATCTTCCGGAACGAAACCCCAGAATCTGGAATCTTGTGACTGATGACGATTATCTCCCATCATCCAGAAATAATCCATTTTAAAAGTATAGCTGTTTGTTTCTTTCCCATTAATAAAATATTTCCCATTTTTTACAACAAGGTTATTTCTTTCATATACTCTTATTACTCTTTGATAAATATTATATGTACTATCATTTAAAGTAATAGCGTTTCCTTTTTTCGGCACCCATATCTTTCCGTAATTATCAACTGTCCAATTATTAGCATAAACATAATCTTCAAATGCTGGATCAATATTTGGCAAGGTATCTACTAATGGTTGTATACTTTTTATTAAAGGTGATGATTTCATCAATTCAACAGCTTTTGCCGTCATTGTAAATTTATATTTATTCAATCCTATTGAATAGTTCTCCTGAATATTGGAAAGATCTAAATCATATTCACTTTTTGCAAAATCATTATCCAAGGGATTATTTGTTTCAACGATATAATCCATTTGTGAATAAGGTGGCAATTGCTGCTTCTTTCCATTTAAATAAACATCACTGTTAATAATCTGCACGGTATCGCCAGCAACTGCAACACAACGCTTAATATAATTATCCGTTTTATCTATTGGATGAATGGCTAATGGATATTGATCAGGATCGTTTAAAATAATTTGTCTCCCTTTTTCAACATCGCCTTTGCCTAAGTCACGACACAATTGATAATATGGCGTTTTTGATTGATACCCTTCTTTATTGATAACAGTATCGCCAGCTGGGAAATTAAACACTACAACATCTCCTCTTTTTGGCAAACTTGCAAACCATCTTGTGTAAGGAATCGTTAATGCTTCAGAATATGATTTTCGGCTACTTCCTGGTAAATAATTATGAACAAAAGGAACAGACAATGGAGTATTAGGAATACGAGGGCCGTAACTAAGTTTACTTACAAAGAGAAAATCCTTTATTAATAAAGTTTTCTCCATAGATCCTGAGGGGATTGTATACGCTTCAAAAACAAAAGTTCTGATTAATGTTGCTGCAACTACAGCAAAGATGGCAGCATCAACCCATTCTCTCCACGGTTTCTTTTTATGCTTTTTCACGCCTTCTGGTCCTATATACTTCGGATTTTCTTTTATTGCCAGATATGGAAAATAAACTGGTGCAGCTAATGATGCAGCAGTGTGATGACCTAATCCAAATTTCCCAAAGAGTTTTGCAAATTCAATAAATATACCTGGACTTATAAACCAACCTACAACGGGAATAAACTGCCAAAAAACCCAATGCTTTGGACGCTGAGCTAATTCCTGCATAACCCATGTATTATAAAAAGGTACATATGCTTTCCAGGCCGGAACGCCTGCTTTTACAAAAAGCTTTGCAAAACCAAATGAAGGAAGAAAAACAATCAAGGTTCCAATAAGATAAACTATAAAAAAATGAGTAAGGGGCATGAGCCATATTTTAGTGGAGGCAAAAATATCGTAATTATGTGCTTATCAAAATATTAAGCTTAAAAGTTTTGTGAAACGACTGCCAACACCAATTATTTACCGGTAAATGGCTATTTATGAGGCTTGAATCTTATCGAAACTGTTATTTTGGCATTACATAACTCTTAATATCCTCTGCTGTAATTGTTTTACCAGCAAGAATGACCAGCCGCTCTACAACATTTCGAAGCTCACGGATATTTCCAGTCCAATCATATACCTGCAATAGTTTAATTGCTTCTTCCTCAATAGGTTTTTTTGTAATGCCATAATCAGCACAAATGTCTATTAAAAACTGATCTATCAGCATTGGAATATCATCCCTTCGTTCATTTAAAGAAGGAACATGTATTAAGATTACACTCAGCCGATGATATAAGTCCAGTCTGAAATTTTTTGCTTCTACTTCCTTCAACAGATCTTTGTTGGTGGCCGCAATTACTCTTACATCTACGTTTATATCTTTATCAGCTCCTACTCTGGTTATTTTTCCTTCTTGTAAAGCTCTCAGTACCTTTGCCTGTGCATTTGCACTCATATCCCCAATTTCATCAAGAAAAAGGGTACCACCGTTGGCTGATTCAAATTTTCCAATCCTTTGCTTGATGGCAGAAGTAAATGATCCTTTTTCATGACCAAATAATTCACTTTCGATCAATTCAGAAGGAATGGCAGCACAGTTAACTTCTACAATTGGTGCAGTAGCACGGTTACTTTTTTCATGAACCCACCTTGCAACTAATTCTTTACCAACCCCATTGTCGCCAGTAATTAATATTCTCGCATCCGTTGGCGCTACTTTTTCAATCGTTTCTTTAATCTTTTTAATTGGTGCAGACTCACCAATCATTTCTTGTACCCTGCTTACTCTTCTCTTTAAGACTTTTGCTTCGGACACAAGAGTACTTTTATCCATTGCATTCCGGATTGTTATCAATAATCTATTGAGATCTGGCGGTTTAGAAATATAATCGTAAGCGCCTTTTTTAACAGCTTCTACTGCTGTTTCAATATTGCCATGTCCGGAAATCATTATAATGGGAACATCGGGATTTATTTCTCCAGCTTTTTCCAAAAATTCGATACCATCCATTTTTGGCATTTTAATATCACATAGCACAAGGTCGAAGGTTTTTTCTTTAAATTTCTTCAGTCCTTCTTCTCCATCTGCAGCTTCATCAATTTTATATCCCTCAAACGTTAGTATTTCAGTCAATGTTTTACGTATTGCTTTCTCATCATCAATGATTAATATATCAGCCATTTGAAATTATTTTGAGTAAAATTAGATGATTTGTTTGGAAAAGGATTTTCACCATATTCTACAGTAAATGCCAATATAACAGCAGAATCAATATAAAATAATCAGTTTTCAACACGTTGATATAAAAAATGGAAGCCGGGTAGAAACCCAGCCTCGTTTTTAAAATCCAATATCCTATGAAAAACCGAGGTGAAGATACATTTTAAAAACTAAAACGTTGCATCATTACCGTAAGTAATTTTATTTTTTATTATTTTAAACATAAAAAAGCCCCAAGAAATTTCTCAGGGCTATAGAATCGTAAACAATTATTATTTCTGAAGATACATTACTTCTTTAACCAACTTTACTGTTCTACTTACATCTGGTAATGCCGCAGCCACAAGATTAGGAGCATAATGTAAAGGTGCATCAGCTGCTGTAATACGACGGATAGGTGCATCTAAATAATCAAACCCTTCTTTTTGTATTCTATATGTAATTTCTGATGAAACGGAAGCAAATGGCCATTGTTCTTCTACAATTACAAGTCGGTTTGTCTTCTTTACGCTTTCAAGGATTGTCATCCAATCTAGCGGTCGAATGGTTCGCAAATCGATTACTTCAGCACTGATACCCTCTTTTTCTAATTCCTCTGCTGCTCCCATAGCAACTTTCATCATTTTATTGAATGAAACAATTGTTACGTCCCTTCCAGCTTTTTTAATATCAGCTTTTCCTAATTCGATATAATATTCTTCTTCAGGTATCTCCATTTTATCGCCGTACATCTGCTCACTTTCCATAAACATAACTGGATCTTCTTCATACCGTATAGCTTGCTTAAGCAGGCCTTTAGCATCATATCCATTACTTGGGGATACAACTTTAATACCTGGAATATTGGCATACAATGACTCAAACGCTGTAGAGTGCTGAGCACCTAACTGTCCCGCAGATCCATTACCTCCTCTAAAAACAATTGGACAAGATATTTGCCCGCCGCTCATTGCCAACATTTTAGAAGCCGTATTTAAAATTTGATCTAAAGCTAGAACTGCGAAGTTCCAGGTCATAAATTCAACCACAGGCCGTAGTCCGTTCTGAGCAGATCCTACACCAATTGCAGTAAAACCTAATTCAGAAATTGGTGTATCTATTACCCTTTTGGGGCCAAATTCAGCCAACATACCCTGACTTACCTTATAAGCACCATTATATTCTGCTACTTCCTCTCCCATTAAATAAACCCTCTCATCCCTCCTCATCTCCTCACTCATTGCTTCTCTAAGGGCATCCCGAAATGCGATTGATCTTGCCATCTATTTATTCTTTTTTGTGTGGCAAATTTAAGTGGGAAACAGGATAATACCTAAAAAGGGAAAGCCAGCACTAAAATGTCCTGGCTTTCCCTTTTATGATTCAAATTAGTTACAATCTTCTGCCAATCTACTAATATCTTCTTTCGACATTTTTGCAACATTTTGTTCCATGTCCTCATACGAAGAATATAATTTTTTTAATTTTTGAGCCATACAGTTGCAATATGATTTTGCTCTTGCAACTCCTACATTATTTTCCGCCCTTACTCTACAATCTTTTATAAATTTAACTTCTTGACTTAATGACCAGCCTTCATGATCTTCATTGTCATCTTGCCCATTAATTGAAGCTACATCAGCTTTACTATTTCCATCCTCATCCGTATCATCTACTGCTGGTTTTTCTCTTTCGGCACTAAAATCATTTTTCGTTTTATTATCATCATTGGTACTTTTCTGATAATCATCTTTTGACCTATTCTCTATATTATCCTTTTTTGCATTTTCTTTACTCTTACATGCTGAAAAAAAACCAAATAAAAACAAAATGAATACTAACTTTTTCATAAAAGAAGTTTTGGTTTGGATATAATATTTAAAGACACATTAAGTAATCTAAACAGGCAGAAAAAAATTATTCATAAATAAGAAATTTCTCGCCCAAAGAAGTAGCCCTGAAAAACTTACCATTTTCAATCAATAAACCTTCAGAATGTCCTTTTGCATGATGAACATCTGTATTGAACAATTTACCATCATGCAAAACACTAATAGTGTCAGCAACTACTGTATGCCCTGTTGCAATATGTTTTACTTTATAATAAGATAATGTGCTATCAATCTGACTCCTTCCAGCTTTATTTGTTCCATAATAATATCCACGGTACCAGAATGGTCCCAAATCGCTGTAAAGTAATTCAACTTCAACATTTTTATAATCGTAAGTTGTATCGCTATAAAAAGGTCTTGCTATTTTATTTATCCTTGAGACAGACATTTCCATCGAATTTAATAATGCAGAAATACCGGCATGCATAAATAATATTTTCCCAATTTTTTCAGTAATATTTTTTGTTCGAAGCCATCTGCCTAATTCTGAATGCTCTCCATATAAATTTAAATAGGTCTCATTCATTAATGAAGCACCCATCATATACTTTGAATGTACATAACGCAAATCATTGTTCAGGTTCATAATTTCATGATTACCCAATACAAAATGTACATAACCCCCGGCTGCTTTTGCTTTCTCTTCCAATGAATAAATAAGCCACAATACTTCTGTCACCATTGTTCCCCGATCGAAAAAATCACCTGTCAATACAAGATGCCCCTCCCCAAATATCCAATTATATTGATCGTCAATAATTGCATTTCGCTGTAATAATTGCCTAAATGCTTTAAAATCTCCCTCAATATCAGAAACAACAAACAATTTATCTACATCAGAATAATCTGTTTTTTCATTTTTTAGCTTTTTTTGCAATTGGACTTCAAAAAATTTATTTTCCTTATCAGTAGCCACTTTTAATTTAATATCCTCTTTATGTGCTAATGAAAAACTATCCCTTTGTAAAGAATAAGTACCGTTCTCTTCAAATACATAATTCACATAAATATTGTTTTTATCATACATGACAATAGGCCCGTCAAATTGCTTTTTTGATCCTGATACAGTCATTTTGCTTGTATCGGTTAATATTAAACCAACAAACAAAACAGGCCAAAATACCGGGATAGTTCTATTCATAATATCAGGTTTTAATAATCATTTATACCTATCAGACAATTAAGGAGTTAACTTTGGTTGCTTTTATACGCCTAAGATAAAGAAATAAATTACTGTTTCATATTTCTAATCTTCTTCCATTCACTAATAGTTAGTTCAAACTTTATCTCCAAATCACCATGTTTTCCCACTTCCTTCCATCCTATTTTGCGATAAAACTTTTCTGCTCTTGTATTTGGACTTGTACCTAGCCATACTTTATTATTGGATACTCTAAAATACCAATCCAACATTAAAGTATGAAGATGTTTACCTATCCCCTTACCTTCATAATCCGGATGAATAAATAACGCCCAAATATTATTTTCTTTTAAATCAGCAATGGCAAAACCTACAATACTATTATTGACTTCACAAACCCAACCTTTTCCTCTATTAGTTATAAATTCTTTCACATCTGCATCAGAAACTAATGCCGGGTTTGAAAGCATATTCTCCTTTACAGCATTTCTTACTACTTGTATTTGATCAATATCTTCAACTACAGCTTCTCTAAAATCCATATTTCAATAATTAAATTTTTAATAAATAAGTTACTAATAACTGTGCTGTAGTAAAAACTAAAATGACATAATTAAATGTACTGAAATGTTAATCAGCATCAATAAAGTTATTGAATATTCGAAATTTCAATAACTCAGCCTTACATTTACAGGGTAAACAATTTTAAATCGATTTATTTCTGAGAAAAGCCTGATTCGTCAGGCTTTTCTGTTTTAGACTTTTTTTCTTAACAACAATTAAAATCTGAAATTCCAGGTAATAGCAGGAAGTACTGGGAATAATGAAACTTGTTTGGCTTCTACTTTTAAATCTCCATTCGCCAAGGTTCCATTTTGATCAAAATATATAAAATAAGGGTTCAAACGACTATATGTATTATAAATACTAAATACCCAATAACCTGTAAATTTTCGCTTTTTCTTTGGTTGAGGAGTATATGTTGCAGCAAGATCAAGACGGTGATAAGCCTTCATTCTATATTGGTTTAATTTACTATACTCTTGAGTTAGTACACCATTTATAAAATAAAACCTTTCCGGAAGTGTAATTGCATTACCAGTACCATAGACAAAAACAGCTCCTAACTTCCATTTTTTATTTACTTCATAATTTCCTACAACAGACAGATCGTGTCGTCGATCGTATCTAGTCGGATATCTTTCTCCATTATTCAATTCTAAGAATTTTCTCCAAGTCCAGGAAACTGTATAGCCAACCCACCCTGTTAATCTTCCTTTTAATTTATTTACTAGGAATTCTGCCCCATAACTCCATCCCCTACCAAATACAAATTCTTCTTCCGGATCATTTAACGACGGCGTATAACCTTCTTTATACTCAACCTGGTTTTGCATATTCTTATAATAAAGTTCAACCGAGGTTTCATATTGATTATTCTTGAAGTTTTTAAAATAACCTGCCGTGTACATCCAGCTTTTTTGAGGTTGAACCAAATATGTGCTTGGCACCCATAAATCTGTAGGCAAAGTTGTACCAGCATTGGTAACCAAATGTATATATTGAAGATTCCTTGTAATGGCAGCTTTAATCGAAGTTTCATTATCTATCGAGTATCTTAAAGTAATCCTTGGCTCAAGCCCGCCGTAAGTTTTTATTGGCTGAAAACTTTTATATTGAATACTATCAAGTGGATTTTGGTTTGCATCTCTTTCAAATCTGGTATAAGGTCCAATTTGAGTAAAACTACTCCACCTTACTCCATAATTTAGTTTCCACTTACTACCAATTTCCCAATCATCCTGAATATAGATTGCTGTTTCTGCAGCAAACTTACTGCCTTCATTATTTGGTGTAAACACAATAGAATCTTGCTGACCACTTACAACATTCGGAATAAACTTATGATAAGTAAGTATTCCTCCAAATTTTAATTTATGATTAGGTAGTGGATAATAATCGAAGTCTGTCTTTATTGATACATCTTTAATTCCGGAGGATAAACCAATCTTAAAATTTTCCTGTTGTGCTGAAAATTTAAAATTATAATCATTATATAACAATGTAGTATTTGAAAACAAACGTCGGTTAAAAACATGATTCCAACGTATAGTAGCTGTAGAGTTCCCCCAGGGTATATTTGTTTTAAACGATCTTTTACCATTTACGAAATCAAATACATCTCTGCCAAAATAGCCACTTAAATAAAGTCTGTCTTTTTCAGAAAACTTGTAATTAATTTTTGCATTTACATCATAAAAATAATATCCGGAACCGTAAAAGCTGCTTTCCTTTTTGATAAATGGCTTCGTTAATGCATCAATATACGTACGTCTCGCAGACAAAATAAAAGATGCTTTATCCTTTTTTAGCGGCCCTTGTATTGAAAAGCGGGATGCAATTAAACCTATACCTCCTTCCATTTGAAACTTATTGATATTTCCATCTTTCATTGCAACATCAATAACCGATGAAAGCCTTCCTCCATATTGTGCCGGCATACCTCCTTTAATCAATGAGACATTTTTTATTGCATCAGCATTAAAAATAGAAAAGAATCCAAATAGATGCCCGGTATTGTAAACCACAGCATCATCCAATAAAATAAGATTTTGATCGGGTCCTCCACCTCTTACATAAAAACCTGCATTCCCCTCACCGGCATTTCTAACACCTGGTAATAACTGAATTACTTTTAACAAATCAACTTCTCCCATAAAAGCAGGAACGTTTCGTATCTGATTTATAGAAAGATCAGTTCTTCCCATTTGAGCATTTTTTACATTTCCATCACGCCGTTTACTATACACAACAACATCTGTTAATGCCGAAGAACGGGAAATGAGCTCGAAGTTGAAGGAAGTGTTTTCTTCTAATATAATTTCAATTGATTTGCTCAAATATGAAACATGAGACACCGTAATTGTATAAATTCCTTTATCTAATGTAATTGAATAAAAGCCATATTGATTAGCAGTAACAGCTTTTGATTGACCTTCAACACTTATTGTAGCACCGATAATTGACTCACCTGAAAGGCTATCTACTATGTAGCCATTTATACTAAACCGTTCTGGTTTTTCAACAGTTGTCTGTTGCGCAAATAAACTTAGCCATACTAAAGAAAGGAAAAAACAAAAAATATACTTCACAATCTTATTATTACAAACTAATTAATTTTTTGTTGTTTATTGCACTACAAAATTTATCGTATCCTTAGGCCCTCCACATTCAAGCATTGAACTCCCGTATGTTGGGTCTTTTGTACCTAAATAAGGATTCCGAACCGCTTTCGTATTACTTAGCCAATTACCGGGTCTGTCACCATCAAATGCCATCGGACATTCTTGCCAGTATACTTTTGCGCCATCGTATTTTACGATTACCAGAATATTTCGAAGATTATCGGATAAAATATTTAATGAACCTCTTTTCTCAGCAAGAGATGGATCAGCTAAAATTGCTGCTAATTCATTCTTTGCGTTACTAACAGGGTCAAGCACTGTTTGATAAATAAGACTGTCCTTTTTAATTTCTTCTAATTCCAATTTTTCAAAAGCAATTTTTAATTTATTACCAGAACTAATAATATTTGTAGTATCCCAATTAACAAAACCTTCTGTCATTTCATAATAGGCAGATAATAAAGTACCCATAGATAAATTAAAAGCTTCGCTATGTTTGCTTACCGCCAATGGCGGCGGTTTGGGTCCTGAATTGTTTGAACCACCGGATTTACTAAACACAAACATTTGAAGAAAACCAACAACAAGAAGGAGTATGGCAAAAAATATCGTGAGACCATTTACTCCTTTTGTTTTTTTTAGAAAAATCCGTACTACTCCAAGTAGAATTATTATTGCAGGTAAAACAATTCCCATTATTTCAATGACATTCTTTAACATAAAAAGAAATTTTATTATTTAATACCAATAAGCAGAAAATGAGTACAAAGATAATCTCCTGTCACCGCAAGTTGTAATCCTTTATTTTTGCAATCTGTTAAAAAAAACAGTAAATCGAATTATATGTTAGCAGGGTTACAGAATGTTACGTTTGAGTTTGGTGCCAGGGCAATAGTTGAGGAAGCAACATGGCATATTCAACCTGGTGAAAGAATAGGGCTGATTGGTTATAATGGAACCGGTAAATCAACTTTACTGAAGCTATTAGTCGGTGAATACCTGCCATCAGCAGGTAGTGTTGAAAGAAGCCGAACAACCTCAATCGGGTACCTCCATCAGGATCTATTAAGTTTTGATACAAACGAATCGATTCTACAAGTGGCACTTGGCGCATTTGAAAAGATATTACTATTAGAAAAAGAAATTGAAGCTTTAGGCATTGAACTCGAAAAAACGGGTGATGAAAAAACCTTACATGAGTATAGCGACAAGCTACATGAAATGGATACTTTAGATGGCTATAATATTCATCATAAAACTGAAGAAGTATTACAAGGATTGGGTTTTACAAATGCAGACCTGCAAAGACCTTATAAAGAATACAGTGGAGGTTGGAGAATGAGGGTACTACTCGCAAAAATGATACTTCAACAACCTGATTTATTGTTATTGGATGAGCCTACCAACCACCTTGACCTTCCTTCCATTGAATGGCTTGAAAAATATTTATTGCATTATCAGGGTTCTGTCGTCATTGTCAGTCATGATAAATATTTCCTCAACAGAATGGTGACAAAAATTGTAGAAGTATATCAGCAGCAGTTACATATATACAACGGAAATTATGATTATTACGAAACTGAGAAAGCTATTCGTGTAGAAATGCAACAAAAGGCCTATGAAAATCAACAGGATTATATCAGGCAGAACGAAAGATTAGTGGAACGGTTCAGAGCTAAAGCAAGTAAAGCGGCAATGGCGCAGAGTATAATGAAAAAGCTGGATAAATTAGATCGTATTGAAGAAGCAGAAATTGAACGACCAAATATCCGTATCAATTTCAGAGTAGATAAAACACCCGGCCGTGTTTTAGTAGAATTAAAAAATGTTTCAAAAGCATTTGGCGACAATGTAATATTTGAAAACTCGACCATTGAAATAGACCGTGGTGACAAGATTGCTTTGATTGGTGCTAACGGAAAAGGAAAATCTACATTACTTCGAATTATAGCTGGTGTTGAAAATTTTTCAATCGGAGAACGAAAATGGGGACATAATGTAGAAGAAAGTTTTTATGCGCA
>JAHEMM010000001.1 GCA_024643655.1 Chitinophagaceae bacterium
GAAGCGATGATATTGTCAAGTATATCTATGATCAATTGGGGATCAAGCCCGGAGAAACTTCGGAAGACGGAATGTTTACGTTGAAAACGGTAGAGTGCCTTGGGGCTTGTGGTTATGCACCGATGATGCAGATGGGAAAAAATTACAGAGAACATCTGACAAAAGAGAAAGTGGATGCGATAATTAGTGAATGTAGGCAGTAATTGTAATACAATAATTAAGGATATGATTAATAAAATTAAATATTTTCTTACGATAGTAACAATGCTTATTGCAATAGCAGGTTGCAGGGTATCCGCTATAAACTCACAATGGCTCAATTATAATAGTATTCCGTCGGACTTTGCGCCAAAACCTATCAGTGATAAAAATTCATTTATTATTTTAAAAACTGGACAAAATATTCCTGTAAATGAAATTAAGTATTCAACGGAGCAAAAAGGCAAACGACCTTTTGTATTAACTGCAGATGGTAAGCAATATTCTACCGAAAATGTAGCCTCTTTTCAAGTCGACAAGAATAATTATTTTGTTGGATTTGATAACAAGTTTTATCGAAGATTAATTGAGGGGAAAATATCTGTTTATGGATTGGATATATCAAAGACAAGTGAGGGCAGAAATGGAATTATGCAAAGTAATTGGGCAACATATTACTATTACACTAAAGTTGATAATAACCTCAAAGAATTATTCAATATAAAGGATGTGTCAAGTGTTGTTTCGGATTGCCCTTTGGCAAAATCAATGGTAGAAGGCCCTTATATGAACGTATATTCTAAACTGAAAAAAAGTAATAATCAACTTATTTATAATGCTTTTTCAATTTATAATAATGGCTGTAAATAGTATAATTATTCATTAATTATGAGGCTTATTTTTTTTATTTTTTTCGTAGGGATTATCAGCTCTGTTTTTGCACAACAATCAGAACAGCAAAAACTGACTACTACGATTAAAGAGTTTCATCAGGCATTGGTTAAGAAGAATACAGTTTCTATTAACCAGCAAACCGATAAGGCATTGAGTTATGGACATAGTAACGGCTTGGTGGAAACTAAAAGCGAAATGATCAAAAATCTGGAGACAGGTTACATCAGTTATAAAAGTATAAAAGAAGATAGTTTGCAGATAACGATAAATGAGAATTTGGCCAATGCAAGATTTGTTGGAGATTACGAAGTTTCATTAAATGGAGGTAGCACAGTTGTCTATCATTTGAAAGTATTGGAAGTGTGGGTGAAGAAAGGGAAAAGGTGGTTGTTATTTGCGAGACAGGCTATTAGAGAATAATATTTTTATGGATGAATATAAAACCAAAAGGATTAATGAACAGTACACTGTTATGTTTTGGACTGTGCTTTGTATCTCTTTGGGATTATTAATTGCTGGCTTACTAGTTGAAGAAAAAGATACAAAGAGGTTATTAATTACACTGGGTAGTGGCTTCTTTATTGGTATAGGAATTTCAAAATTGTTTAAGAGGAATTTTGGTTATAAACCCTCAAGAGAAGAAATAGAAGAGCAGGTGTTTGGCAATAACGAAAACGAAATAGAACATAAAAATTAATTAATCAACCAGAAAGTTTTTAAAACTTTCGAAATATAAAGCCCCTTTAGGGGTTTGGGGTATGGGAAGAAAATTATTATTAGACAAAGCACATATTGAAAACATCAGACTATATGATGTTTACCGCCGTGAAGGTGGTTATCGTAGTGTGGAGAAGGCTTTAAAGACGATGACTCCTGATGCGGTAACAGAAGAAGTAAAGAAAAGCGGACTTCGAGGTCGTGGTGGTGCAGGATTTCCTACGGGAATGAAATGGAGTTTTCTGGCCAAGCCGGAAGGAGTTCCCCGTTACCTGGTAGTAAATGCAGATGAATCGGAACCTGGAACTTTTAAAGACAGGTATTTAATGGAATTCATTCCGCATCTGTTGATTGAAGGAATGATTACTTCATCTTTTGCATTGGGTGCTAGCCGCTCTTACATTTATATCCGTGGCGAATATGCATGGATCGTTGATATTTTGGAACAGGCAATACAAGAAGCAAAGAATAATGGCTTTCTTGGTAAAAATATTTTAGGCACAGGATACGATTTGGAAATTTATGTACAACGGGGAGCCGGTGCTTATATCTGTGGTGAAGAAACAGCCTTGCTTGAGTCATTAGAAGGTAAAAGAGGTAATCCAAGAATTAAACCTCCGTTTCCTGCGGTAAAAGGTTTGTGGGGTTGCCCAACAGTAGTAAATAATGTAGAAACAATTGCCGCCGTTGTGCCAATTATTAATGAAGGTGGTGATGAATATGCAAAGATTGGTGTTGGTAAATCAACCGGCACAAAATTAATTTCTGCCTGCGGCAATATTAAGCAGCAAGGTGTCTATGAAATTGATATGACTATTTCAGTAGAAGAGTTTATTTACAGCGATGAATATTGTGGTGGTATCGCTAACGGTCGACAATTAAAAGCTTGTATACCTGGTGGATCATCTGTTCCAATTTTACCTGCTAATCTCTTATTGAAAACTGCGAAAGGTGAGCCGCGAATGATGAATTACGAAAGCCTGGCTGACGGAGGTTTTGCAACTGGTTCTATGATGGGATCAGGTGGTTTTATTGTTTTGGATGATACGCAATGTGTAGTAAAGCATACGTATACATTAGCAAGATTCTATCGTCATGAAAGTTGCGGACAATGTTCGCCTTGCAGAGAAGGAACCGGATGGATGGAAAAAATATTATTGAAGATAGATAGTGGAAAAGGCTCCATGAGTGATATTGATTTGTTGTGGGATATTCAACGAAAGATCGAAGGGAATACGATTTGCCCGTTAGGTGATGCAGCGGCCTGGCCGGTGGCAGCAGCTATCAGGCATTTCAGAGATGAATTTGAATGGCATATAAATAATCCGGAAGATTGTTTACGAAAGAATTATGGTTTGGCTGGTTATGCAGATGAACTTAAAATCCCGGTTTTAGATGCATGAGTAAGCTAATTACGATATTGTTATTTTCTTTCATTGCGATTACTGGGTTTTCGCAAAATGCAGCTGTTCATTCTAATACAGACAAAGGACAGATTTATGTTTTGTGGGGTTGGAACAGAGCTGCCTATACAAAAAGTAACATAAGCTTTAAAGGCGATGACTATAATTTCCAATTGAAAAAAGTAATGGCTCATGACAGGCCAACGCCATTTAGTTATTATAATTATTTGAAAATTGACAGACTAACTATTCCACAAACTAATTTCAGATTAGGGTATTTTATAAAAAAAGATTTTGCCATTTCGTTTGGTTTTGATCATATGAAGTATGTGATGGATCAGAACCAAACAGTAAAAATGACTGGAATAGTTGACCAGAATGGACCTTTTAAGGGAAATTATAACGGAGATAAAGTATTGACTGAAGATTTTTTAACGTTTGAACATACTGATGGATTAAACTATATAAATTTTGAAGGAGAGAAGTTTTTCAATATTTATCATAGTGCTAATAATAAATTTATCGTAAACGGGTTAGCAGGAGCAGGGGCTGGAATATTGATGCCTCGGACTGATGCAAAGTTGTTAAACTATGAACGTAATGATGAATTTCATATTGCTGGTTTTGGATTAGCTGCTAAAGCAGGGATACAAGCAACTTTTTTCAAGCACTTAATAGTAAAACTTGAAAATAAATACGGGTATATTAATATGCCTGATATTAATTTGCACAAAAAGGGTATCAATGGAAAAGCAAAACAAGCATTCTTTTTTGCTGCCATTGACGGGATGATTGGCGCAAGTTTTTCACTTAATAATAAAAAAAAGAACAAAAATAAATAGTAGGTAGTAATGGCAGATGAGGTAAAACAAGAAGCACCCGTAAATTTTAAAGTAACGATCGATAATATTACTATCGAAGTGGCTCCAGGGACTACTGTGTTAAATGCTGCAAGGCAAATTGGTGGTGATGTAACTCCCCCAGCTATGTGTTATTACAGCAAGTTAGAAGGAAGTGGAGGTAAATGCCGTACCTGTTTGGTAGAAATTGCTGCTGGTTCTGAAAAAGATCCAAGACCAATGCCTAAGTTAATGGCTAGTTGCCGTACAACGGTAATGGATGGCATGGTAGTAAAAAATATAACGAGTGAAAGAGTACAGGATGCAAGAGCCGGTGTGGTTGAATTTCTTTTATTAAATCATCCGCTGGATTGCCCAATTTGCGATCAGGCAGGTGAATGCCATTTGCAAGATCTGGGTTATGATCATGGTAAAGAAGGCACCCGATATGAATTCAAAAGAAGAACATTCGAAAAAGAAGATATCGGACCTTTTATTCAGTTACACATGACAAGGTGTATTCTTTGTTACCGTTGTACCTATGTAGCCGATCAGTTGACAGATAAAAGAGTGCATGGGATTTTAGACAGGGGCGATCATGCTGAAATATCCACTTATATTTCCAAAGCAATTGATAATGACTTCAGCGGTAACATGATTGATGTTTGTCCTGTTGGAGCATTGACGGATAAGACATTTCGTTTTAAGAACAGGGTTTGGTTTACAAAACCTGTAGATGCGCATCGTGATTGTGATAAATGTTGTGGTAAAGTAACCTTGTGGAATCGTGGCGATGAAGTATTAAGAGTTACAGCAAGAAAAGATACCTGGGGCGAAGTACAGAGTTATGATAACAAGCCAGGATGGATTTGTAATACCTGTCGTTTTGATAAAAAGAAAACAAGTGATTGGGTTATTGAAGGTGTAACGAATATTAACCGCCATTCTGTAATTGCTCAAAACAAGTATAATGGATTGGTTGTGCCAAAAGAAACGATTACAGATGTAATGGGAGGTAGAGATCCGAAATTACTGATGGATATACATGATGTAAGTGATGTAAACGATCCATCTATTGACCTGAGTTTGATTGAAGGGCCGGCAACAAGTAAAACGTTTGAGAAAAAAGAAGAATAATATAACTGATGTATTTATTGTCAATAGATTTATGGTTTTTGCTTGAAAAAGCTTTGCTGATCGGCGGCATTATAGGCTTGTCATTCTTTATTGCTATGTATACTACATATGCAGAAAGAAAAGTAGCGGCTTGGTTACAAGATCGTCGTGGACCTAACAGAGCGGGACCCTTTGGAATTTTTCAACCACTAGCTGATGGTGGCAAGCTTTTTTTCAAAGAAGAAATTATTCCACTGGCGTCTAATAAATTTTTATTTATTCTAGGTCCGGCAATGGCAATGATAACAGCGTTGGTTGCCAGTACAGTTATTCCCTGGGCGGCACCTTTTATTACAAAAGGAGGTAATGTAATTCCAATGCAGGTAGCAGATGTGGATATGGGAATATTATTAGTATTCGGTATTGTAAGTGTTGGCGTATATGGTATCATGATTGGTGGGTGGGCGTCGAATAATAAATTTTCATTGATGGCTGCTATTCGTGGGGCATCTCAAATGGTATCGTATGAATTGCCAATGGGGATGGCTTTGCTGGCTGTACTGTTTATGACGGGTTCTTTAAAAATGAGTGAGATTGTATCTGTGCAGGTGCAGAATGGATGGAATGTAATTTATCAGCCACTTGGATTTATTATATTCTTTATTTGTGCTTTGGCAGAATGTAACAGAACACCATTTGATTTACCAGAAGCAGAGAATGAATTGAATTTTGGTTATCATCAGGAATATTCATCTATGAAGTTGGGCTTTTATTTATTTGCTGAATATATCAATATGTTTATCAGCGCAGCAATAATGGCAACAGTTTTCTTAGGAGGTTATGATATTCCATTTGTAAATGAAGCATCCTGGGGATTGAGTTCTTTTTGGATGACTTTTATAAGTTTTAGTGTGCTGATGTCGAAAATATGTTTCTTCCTGTTTGTATTCTTATGGATTCGTTGGACAATACCACGATTCCGTTTTGATCAATTGATGGATTTAGGATGGAAGAAGTTAATTCCATTGGCATTGATAAATATGATTATAACTGCAGCAGTAATGTTGTGGTTGAATAAATAATTTTAAGTCAAATGAACTGGAATTCTGAAAGTCAGAAAAGTCTGGTCGATTATAAAAAATATTCTTTCCGTTTTCCGGTCTCCGGACTTTCGGACTGATAACAATATATTTGCGAACTTTTTGATATGGGAAAGCAATTAACAAATAGAGGAAAAGAAGTAGATCGTAGCCCGATGACTTTTCTGGAGAGTATTTACCTCTGGAATATTATAAAAGGTATGGGTATTACAATCAGCCACTTGTTTAAAAAGAAAGCGACGATTAATTATCCGGAGCAGAAAAGATCTTTCTCTAAAGTTTTTAGGGGTTTGCATGTGTTGAATCGTGATGCTGAAGGAAGAGAGAATTGTACGGCTTGCGGATTATGTGCAGTTGCTTGTCCAGCTGAAGCGATTACTATGGAAGCCGCTGAGCGTTTGCCTGGCGAAGAACATTTATACAGAGAAGAAAAATATGCAGCAAAGTATGAGATAAATATGCTGCGTTGTATTTTTTGCGGTTTATGTGAAGAGGCTTGTCCAAAAGATGCAATTTATTTATCTGAGACATTTGCTCCGGCAAACTATAGCAGAAAAGGATTTATTTATAAGAAGGAAGATTTAGTGATTCCGCATCCGATACATGAGAAAGAGGCGTATGAAAAAGCAAGAGGCGGAAGAGTAGAAATTAATAAGAAAGACTAACGGCAAAAGAGAAATGGGTATTACACAAATATTATTCTGGTTTCTGTCAATAGCAGCGATTTTTAGTGCTTTGATGGTAATTTCCAGCAAGAATCCGGTACACAGTGTATTGTGGTTGATAGTCACTTTCTTTTCAATTTCCGGACATTACATAGTGTTGAATGCACAGTTTCTGGCGATTGTAAATGTTATTGTTTATGCCGGGGCTATCATGGTATTGTTTCTGTTTGTGATCATGTTGATGAATCTAAATAAGGAATCAGAGCCACAAAAACATAAATGGTTAAGAATTGCTGGAGCTGTAGCAGGGGGATGTTTATTATTAGTCTTTGTTGCTGCTTTAAAAGATACAGATATTAAACATCAACAAGCATTAGTGAATACTGGCAATATTGGGTTAATCAAGAATTTGGGAAAAGAGTTATTTACAACATACGTAGTGCCGTTTGAGATAAGCAGTATTTTGTTTTTGAGTGCAATGGTAGGTGCGGTGGTGATTGGGAAGAAAGAGTAAAGTTTAGAGTGAAGAATTAAGAGTTTAGAATTTAAACTCTTAATTCTTCACTTTTAACTCATAATTAGATTTTATGCCGATAAATTATTACATATTTCTGTCACTTGCTTTGTTCTGCATTGGTATTGTGGGTGTGCTTACACGTAGAAATGCGATCATCATTTTTATGTGTATAGAGTTAATGTTGAATGCAGTGAATTTATTATTGGTAGCATTTTCAAAGATGCATCATAATGTAGCACTGTTAGCTGGAGATGCAGCTACAACAGCAGGAACAGATGGCCAATTGTTTGTGTTTTTTATAATGGTAGTAGCCGCAGCAGAAGTAAGTGTGGGTTTAGCGATTATTGTGATGATGTATAGAAATATACATTCGGTAGATGTGAATTTTTTAAACAGGTTAAAACATTAATGCCCGAATAGAATTTTATTATGCAGAATGCGTTACAAATAGTTTATTTAATTCCTTTACTTCCATTAATTGGTTTTTTGATTAATGGATTGGGAAGAAAGCACTTGTCTAAATCAGCCATCAGTTTGATTGGATGTGGAGTGTTAATTGCTTCTTTTGTACTAAGTGTTTGGGTGTTTTTGCAAGTAAAAAGCGGAAACGTTTTTACAGCAAATTATTTCGATTTTATAAATGTTGGGAAACTAAAAATTCCTTTTGCATTTAAAGTTGATCAGTTGTCGGCCTTATTTCTATTGATAATAACCGGAGTTGGTTCATTAATACATGTTTATTCTACCTCGTATATGCAGGAAGAAAAAGCTGAACACTTCGGTCGTTATTTTTCTTATCTCAACTTGTTTATTTTTTCCATGTTGTTACTTGTATTGGGTGCCAACTTTGTAATTATGTTCATTGGATGGGAAGGCGTTGGCTTGTGTTCTTATTTATTGATCGGCTATTGGTTCAAGAAGCATGAATACAATAAAGCAGCAAGCAAGGCTTTCATTATGAATCGAATCGGTGACCTTGCTTTTCTCATTGCAATTTTTTGGTTGATTGCCAAATTGGATACTGTTTCTTTCGATGAAATATTTACATCTGCAAGTCTTGCCAAGTTAAAGGCATATGATATTTCTATCATCACTTTATTACTTTTTGTTGGGGCAACTGGTAAAAGTGCTCAAATACCTTTATATACCTGGTTGCCCGATGCGATGGCTGGCCCTACTCCTGTATCTGCATTGATACACGCTGCTACCATGGTTACTGCAGGTATTTATATGATTGCTCGTAGCAATATATTGTATTCGTTGGCACCGTTTACAATGGACATAATAGCTTATGTTGGTTTAGCCACTGCTTTACTAGCGGCAACAATTGCTCTTAAACAAAATGATATTAAAAAAGTATTGGCGTACTCAACTGTTAGTCAGTTAGGATTTATGTTTCTGGCATTAGGGTGTGGTGCGTATACAGCCGCTGTGTTTCATGTTATGACACATGCATTTTTCAAAGCTTTATTATTCCTTGGTAGCGGTAGTGTAATTCATGCTATGGGCGGTGATCAGGATATCCGGAATATGGGTGGTTTATCAAAAAAACTAAAAATTACATTTATAACTTTTTTAATAGGTTGTATTGCTATTGCAGGTATACCTCCATTCAGTGGTTTCTTTTCTAAAGACGCCATTCTCTTAAGTGCTTTTGTAAAAAACCCTATGTTGTATGGCATAGCATTATTTACAGCATTGCTTACAGCGTTTTATATGTTCCGTTTATTATTTATCACTTTCTCAGGAAAATTCAGGGGAACAGAAGATCAACACCATCATTTGCATGAAAGCCCTGCCGCTATGACTATTCCTTTGATCGTCTTAGCAGTATTATCGGTTATCGGTGGTTTTGTTGGAATTCCTGAAGTGTTTATACATGGTGGTGATAAGTTAGGAGAATTTTTATCACCAGTAATTGCTATGCAAACAGAACATCATGTTTCTCATGCTACAGAATATATGTTGATGGGTTTATCAACAGTCCTTGTAATTACTATGATAATAGTTGCATGGTACAAGTTTAGAAATTACCAACATACAGATGCGAAAGGTTTTGGAAAAGTGTTGGAGAATAAATGGTATGTGGATGAGATGTATGAGGCGGGTATTGTAAAGCCATTAAAAAAAGCAGGAACCTTCTTCAGCAATGTTTTTGATACAAAAGTGGTTGATGGGATGGTTAATGGAGTAGGTAGATTGGTTCAGTATGGCAGCCGTCAACTAAGATTATTACAAAGCGGGCAGGCTGGAAACTATATTTTATTAATGGTGATAAGTATGGTAGTAATTTTTGCAATTCAATTTTTTTTAAGAAAATAACTTTGTCGTAAGCGTCAACTATGATTTCATTTTTACTCATATTAATTCCTTTATTAACCGGGCTGGCTACATTTTTTATAAAAAATGAAAAGCTGCTTCGTTTATGGGTTTTATTCGCATCTATAATTACATTGATTGTTTCTATACTAGGGTTGTGTTGTTTTAGCGATGAAAAATATCTGCAGTATCATGGTGAATGGCTTTCATCGCTTGGTGCCAGTTTTTCATTGAAAATGGACCCTGCTGCTCAACTGTTATGTTTGTTAAATACAATCGCTTTTCCATTAGTATTTCTCTCCACTTGGAATAATCGCTATGAAAATGCAAAAAACTTCTTTGCATTAATGCTGTTGGCACAAGCCGGTATCATGGGTGTTTTTTTAGCGACAGATGCTTTGCTGTTTTATTTTTTCTGGGAGTTGGCATTAATACCTATGTATTTTCTTTGTTCTCAATGGGGCGGTGAGAAGCGTATTGCTATTACGTTTAAGTTTTTCATTTATACTTTTATTGGTTCTTTACTAATGCTGGTAGGTATTTTGTATTTATACGGACATACACCAGACCATTCTTTTGCTATCGAGTCTTTCTATAATATTAAGCTTACTCTAAAGCAGCAAAACCTTGTATTCTGGTTGATGTTTATAGCATTTGCTGTTAAGATGCCGATTTTTCCTTTACATACATGGCAGCCCGATACATACGAACAAGCACCCACTGCGACTACAATGATTTTAAGTGGCGTAATGGTTAAGATGGGATTATTTGGATTAATCCGATGGCTATTCCCAATAGTTAGTTCGGTAGCGTATGCCTGGGGTGATGTAATAACTCTTACCGCAATCATAGGAATGATATATGCCTCCTTAATTGCTTTACGGCAGGATGATTTAAAACGCCTTGTTGCTTACTCTTCAATTGCACATATTGGTTTATTGTGTGTGGGTATGTTTACACAAAATGTTAGCGGTATTCAAGGAGCAATGATTCAAATGTTCAGTCATGGTATTAATATTATCGGACTATGGATATTAGTAGAGTGGATTGAAAAAACAACCGGCACCCGTAAAATGTCTGAATTAGGAGGTCTTGCACAAAGGGCTCCGGTTATGACGATCTTTTTTGTCATTATTGCGTTGGCAAATATTGCGTTACCATTAACCAATGCTTTTGTGGGCGAGTTTTTAATATTTAATGGCTTGTTAGGTTCAGCAACTCAATATTATTTTTTATATACAATATTGGCAGGAGTCTGTATTGTTTTAGGAGCGGCTTATACTTTGCGAATGGTACGTAAAGTTGCCTATGGAGAAGTGAATAATAGAACTGAAAACGTTAGTGATATTAGTATCAATATTAAAATAGCTTTAGGCGCTATCGTTGTAATAATATTTGCGACAGGTATTTATGCCCAGCCAATTTTGGATTTTACAAGTGAACTAACAAATGAGTTGGTTCAAAAATTTGATTTTATCCGGCAGACCCTGCAGTGATTTTAAGTAGAAATAATTATGAACGCTTTAATATTATCGGCAATTTTCGGAGTCATTCTAATGTTTAGCGGTATTCTGTTAAAACAGAAAGCTGTTATCAGAAATATTGCTATTGCTGGAATCGTATTATTGCTGGCAGTAAATATTTTAGAAATGTGTGGCACTGTCTTATTTCATGTCAATACGCATGGCATGATCGTTTTTGACAGGTTTGCACTTTTATTTAATACCATAGCTTTTGTTGCTACATTTATCTACTTGATACTTTCTGCAAGAGATATGGAAAAAGTAGGTGTGAATTATGCTGAGTATTTTGCGTTGATCTTTTTTATTCTTTGTGGAATTACACTGACTTCATCTTTTAAATCTTTATTAATTCTCTTTTTGGGCATTGAGATTATTTCTATACCTCTTTATATTTTAACAGGTAGTGATAAAAGAAATCTTAAAAGTAATGAAGCGTCGTTAAAGTATTTTTTATTAGGCGCTTTTTCAACTGGATTAATGCTCATGGGAATTGCATTAATTTATGGCGCCAGAGGTACTTTTGATACATTAAGTATTAATATGTTGACAGAAGGAAAGCCTTCGCTTTTGATTATTGCAGGCATGCTGCTTTTGCTTTTCTCAATGTCATTTAAAGTATCTGCTGCTCCGTTTCACTTTTGGACACCAGATGTGTATGACGGCGCTCCAACTGTTTTTACTTCATTTATGGCTACAATTGTAAAGGCAGCAGTTTTTATTGCTTTCATACGATTATTTGATGATGCTTTTGGAGTTTTACAATCACAGTGGCAATTATTTGTTGCGATTATTATTGTAGCCACCCTCTTTATCGGAAATATTACAGCTGTATTTCAACAAAGTGTAAAACGAATGTTGGCCTACTCAAGTATTGCACAAGCAGGGTTTATGATGATGGCAGTTTTTGCAATGAACACAGATGCTAAAGAAGGGTTATTATTATATGCTGTTGCATATTGTTTTGCGACAATTGGAATATTCGCTGTACTTATAAAAATGAAAGATTATACTTTCGATGGGTTTAATGGTTTTGCAAAACAACAACCGATTTTAGCAGCAACCACGACTATTTTCTTATTGTCATTGGCTGGAATTCCATTAACAGCCGGTTTTCTTTCAAAGTTTTATATGTTAAAAGCTGTAATGATAACTGGTCAAAATCTTTGGTTAGTAATCTTTGCAATATTAATGGCAGCAATCAGCGTCTATTACTATTTCAGAGTCATTCAGGCAATGTATTTTAAAACTGGAGACACTCAGGTAGTTGAAGTTTCTTCAACCTTTAAATGGATATTAGTGATATTATCAGCAGTCATAATTCTATTGGGTATTTATCCAGATATCGTTCTTAATTGGCTTTATTTTTAGTATTTAAAACCTTCTGTAAAGTTTACCTTTCTTCTCATCACCAGTTTCATTAATTTCGGATAACAGCATGAATACCGGAGATATTTTTTCATTGGCTTTTAGAACCGTCCGAAGCAATAAACTGCGTAGCGGTCTTACTATTTCCATTATAGCATTTGGTATCATGGCATTAGTAGGAATCATTACTGCGATCAAAGCAATGAATCAAAAATTTTCAGAAAGCTTTTCTACAATGGGAGCAAATAGTTTTACCATCCGATATAAAGAAAGGAATATTCGTTTTGGTGGTGGAGGCAGAGAGTCAAAACTGAAAAAAAAAGGTGCAAAGAAGGAGAAGCTCTCCAGTCTGGATAAGTCAATCACAAAAAGAGAAGCTGAGCTTTTTATGCAACGGTTTGATTTTCCTTCCACAAAAAGTATATCAATATTTGGCAACAGAAATAATATTGCTTCACATGAATCCAGAAAAACGACACCTAATATAACGTTGTATGGTGGCGATGAAAACTATCTGTTATTAAACGGATTTTCATTGCAGGCAGGAAGGAACTTAAACAGAATGGATGTGCTTACAGGACGTAATGTTTGTATGCTGGGTTATGATGTGGCAAATAAGCTTTTCAAGGAGGGCATAAGTCGTGCTGTGAATGCCATCATTCGATTAAATAATATTCCATACAGGGTATTAGGCGTATTAGAAAGCCGCGGATCTACATTTGGGTTTAGTCGGGACAACATTATTATAACTTCTTATAGTAATGTTGATCGGAATTTTCCGTCGGGTTATTCATTTGTATTAGCCATAATGACGAACGATTTATTGAAGGTGAATACTGCAATGGGCGAAGCAGAAGGTGTTTTTAGATCTATAAGAAAATTGTCGACAACAGAGGAAAGTAATTTTGTAATCGATAGAAGTGATAGTATCGCAGAAAAAGCAATAAAGAGTCTGGGTTTTTTAACTATTTCTGCAACTGTTATTGGATTAATTACATTGATTGGAGCAGCTATCGGTTTAATGAACATTATGCTTGTTTCTGTTTCTGAAAGAACAAGGGAAGTAGGCCTTATCAAAGCAATTGGTGGAAAGAGCAAAATGGTTAGTCGTCAATTTTTATTAGAAGCAATTATTATTAGTGTCCTGGGAGCGTTGTTAGGAATTATTTTGGGTATTATGGTTGGTAATCTTTTTTCTATTGTATTGAAAACGGGGTTTGTAATTCCCTGGGATTGGGTATTATATGGAATAATTATATGTACAATTGTAGGACTTCTTGCTGGTTTATATCCAGCAATTAAAGCAGGAAAATTAAATCCAATAGAGGCTTTGCGTTACGAATAAATGCTTTAAAACTCGCAAAAATTCAATTCTTTCTAAATTCTTCAAAATTCTTACTAATTTATCCTTTTCAAACTTGTTCAAGATGAAAAAATCCTTAACTTGACGCTCCCTTCTAAAAAAATTTATGTAGAAGGAGATATTTTCTAAACCTTTTTTCTTAGCATTGTAGCTTCGTATGAAGGATTAGTAACTTATAATTTTAAAAAACTTAAAAACTAAAGAACATGGCAGAAACTAAACCAACTGCATCAGTTAAGGCTACTTCAGTACAACCTAAAAAGAGTAGTAATTTGATTTCCTGGGTTGCACCAATTGTTTGTATTATCGCAGGTTATGCAATCTGGCGATTTATGATGGGAGCCGCAAGCGGTTTTACACAACCAGATTCATCTGGCGGATTTTGGCCACACCACGTTGGTCCTAAAGATGCATTTCATAGAATTTATGAGGGAGGTATAATAGTTCCTTTATTGATCGGAATGTTTTTAATTGTTATTGTTTTCTCTATTGAGCGTTTTCTTACAATTCGTAAGGCTTTAGGAAATGGTTCTATTTCTGATTTTGTAAGAAAAATTCAGTACCACCTTGCCAATAAGAATGTTGACGCAGCTTTATCAGAGTGCGATAAACAAAGAGGTTCAGTAGGTAATGTTATGAAAGCAGGTCTTCGTCGTTATAAAGAAATGATTACAGAAGGTGGATTAACAACAGATCAGAAAGTTGTTTCCATTCAAAAAGAAGTAGAGGAAGCCACTGCACTTGAGTTACCAATGCTTCAAAAGAATTTGGTGTTTCTTTCTACCATTACATCCGTAGGTACACTTGTTGCCCTATTAGGAACTGTAATGGGTATGATTAAGTCATTTGCTGCTCTTGGGGAAGATGGAGGTGCTGGCGCTGCCAACTCTCTAGCTGTAGGTATCTCTGAGGCATTGTACAATACAGCTCTTGGTATTGGTACATCTGCTTTGGCATTGATCATGTACAACGTATTTACAACTAAGATTGATTCAATTACTTATGGAATTGATGAGTCTGGTTTCACTCTTACTCAAAGTTTTG
The DNA here is from genome assembly GCA_024643655.1 of Chitinophagaceae bacterium. Classification (GTDB taxonomy): domain Bacteria; phylum Bacteroidota; class Bacteroidia; order Chitinophagales; family Chitinophagaceae; genus JJ008. Next base: position 14,845 of record JAHEMM010000001.1, read on the forward strand.
CATCCCTGTATAAATAATTACAGGATTTGTGCACTTTAAGTATGGAAAAATGAAACAAATTCATCTCAACTATAAATTAATGTAATCATGCCGAGTATTAAAATACCAAAGAAGAGTACAGATACGGATATGACCCCTTTTGTGGACATAGCCTTTCTGATACTATCCTTCTTTATCATGGCGACAAAGTTTAAGCCACCGGAGCCGGTAGAAATTAAAACTCCTGGCTCAGTATTATCACAAAAAATGCCGGAGAGTAATGCTGTTCTGATTTCAATTGATTCATCTAATAAAGTATACTTCTCACTTTTATCTGAAAAGGAACCCGAAAGGTTTGATGCTTTAATTAAAGGAGTTAACGAAAAACAGAATTTAGGACTTACGCCAGCTCAGATTAGCAATTTCCGAAAAACATATATGGTAGGAGTTCCTTTCGCAGGTTTAAAGCAACTTCTTGATATTGATGCTACAGAGCAAGGAAAAGTTAAGCAGCCTGGAATACCTGTAATGGATTCTACTAATAATCAACTTGTATGGTGGATTCAGGAAGCTAAGAATGCATTTGCTGGTGAAAAACTTGTCTATCTCATAAAAGGAGACGGCAGTTCAAAATACCCTGCTTTTGAAGCTGTAATTGAAGCACTTAAAAAGAATGAAGAATTCAAATATAGTCTTGTTACATCGCTAGATGATGTGCCAGAAGGTTCAGCTTTGGAATTAGAACAAAGAAGAAATAATTAATTAATTAAAAACCAGTTTTAATATGGCAAGTATTGAAGGAGGTGGCGATAGTGGCCACAAAAAAGGACCAGGTGTAAAGAAAGCCAAAAAACTTTCTACCCGTGTAGACATGACCCCGATGGTGGATCTTGGATTTCTGTTAATTACTTTTTTCATTTTTACAGCGACCATGTCAACACCGACTACACTGGATCTTAATATGCCTAAAGACGTAGATGATGATGCAAAGAAAACGGAGGTTAAACAATCTGGTGTTCTTTCTATAATGTTGGGAAAGGGTAATCAAATTTACTATTATGAAGGTCAGCTGGAAGTTTCAGAAGAAAAAAATAATTTTCTGCAAACTACTTTTAAAGGCATCCGTGACGTCATTATTAAAAAGAAGGCTGATGTAATCGCAAATCATGTTCATAAAGATGAAATATGTAATCCCGAAAGAGAAACAGCTAAAAAGAAAAATGATCCTAATTGGCAAGATGCCTGTAAGGACGTTGATTTTGTAGTCATTATTAAACCTGATGAAGAGGCTACTTATAAAAATACTGTAGATATCTTAGATGAAATGACTATCAACCGTGTAAAAAGGTATGCAATGGTAAAAGTATTAGATATTGAAAAAGAGTTGATTAAAAAGACCGAAGAGAGCGATCAAAAATAATCAGTTTGCATTTGTGAAATTCCTTCATAAATGCATCTTATAAAAAATTGAATTATGGAAGCAAACAAAATTTTATCAGCCGATGTTCTTGATATCCTTTTTGAGGATAGGAATAAAGACTACGGAGCATATGAGTTAAGAAAAACATATAATCGCCGTATTACAAAAGCTCTTATCATTACTGCTTCAGTTGCATTACTTGCATTATTGTTATCGTTTCTGGCAAGTGCAATGAAGGATAATAAGGATAAGAAGATCAAGACAAATGAGATGACCATTCAGGATATTAAACAAGAGGATAAACCACCACCACCACCACCACCACCGCCACCACCACCACCACCAAAGGCTGATCCGCCTAAAGTGGAAATGAAGCAGTTTACTCCTCCAATAATTAAGAAGGATGAAGAAGTGGAAAAACCACCTCCCGTTCAAGAAGAGCTTAAAGAGGTGAAAATTGCAGAGATTAATCAGGAAGGTATTAAGGATATTGGTATAGTGGCTCCGGTAAAAATTGATGAGGGAAAACAAATTATCGAAGTAAAGAAAGTTGAAGATGAGAACAAAATCTTTGATAAAGTTGAAATAGAGGCACAATTTCCAGGTGGACCTTCTAAATGGGTTCGTTATTTGGAGAGCAATTGTGACGGACAAGTAGCAACTGATAATGGTGCACCAGAAGGAACGTATACAACTATTGTTCAGTTTGTAGTTGATAAAGAAGGTAATATCAGTGATGTTAAGCCTTTAACTAATCATGGATATGGAATGGAACAAGAGGCTATGAGAGTAATTAAAAAAGGACCAAAATGGACACCTGCTGTTCAGAATGGAAATAAAGTAAAAGCTTATCGTAAGCAGCCCATTACTTTCCAGGTTATTAGTGAGTAATAAGCGAATTCAGAATTAATAAATAAATCCTTCCCAATAATCGGGAAGGATTTTTTGTTAGTTGAATTTGAATGTAGATAATCATCAATTAGTTTATTTTTGAAAGAATCATGAATAAATTATCAGGTTGGGATGATACAGTTGTTGCATTGGCAACTGCACAAGGTGTTGGGGCTATCGGAGTCATTCGGTTAAGCGGTGACAAATCATTTCAGATAGTCAATAAATTATTTCTTGCAAAAGATCTGTTACAACAAGCTACTCATACATTACATGTTGGGTTCTTAAAAGATGGTGAGCAGCTTTTAGATGAAGTGGTGGTTTCTCTATTCAAAGGTCCAAAGTCATATACCGGTGAAGATGTTATTGAAATAAGTTGTCACGGATCTCCGTATGTACAACAGCAGATCATTGATGCATGTATAAAGCATGGTGCAAGGCTGGCAAAAGCAGGAGAGTTCACACAACGGGCATTTCTAAATGGTAAATTAGACCTTACACAGGCTGAAGCAGTCGCAGATCTCATTGCTTCTAATACGGCAGCTTCTCAGAAAGCAGCATTACATACAATGAGGGGTGGCTTTTCTGAAAACTTAAAATTATTAAGGGATAGACTAATTACATTTTCAGCCTTAATAGAACTAGAATTAGACTTCAGCCAGGAGGATGTAGAATTTGCAGATCGGAAACAATTTTATAATCTAATGGATGAGCTAACAAATTCTACGAATAAACTGATAGCATCTTTTTCTCTTGGTAATGTTATTAAGAATGGTGTAAGTGTGGCTCTCGTTGGCAAACCAAATGCAGGCAAATCCACATTATTGAATAGTCTATTGAATGAAAACAGAGCAATTGTAAGCGAAATTCCCGGTACTACACGAGATACGATAGAAGAAATGATTAACATAGATGGAATAATTTTTCGATTAATTGATACGGCTGGTATTCGCCAACATACTGCTGATTTAGTTGAAAGTGAAGGAGTAGAACGTAGCCTGGAGAAAATTAAACAAGCTGATCTGGTTCTTTATTTATTTGATGCAAAAGATGAACTGGAAGAAGTTTCGACGAAGAGTTCTGAATTTCAACAACAGGGCATTAAATTTTTACTTGTAGCCAATAAAATAGATCAACTTAAAGAAACTGAAATCCGCAATAAATTTTCTGAGTTTAATGCAATGACTTTTATATCGGCGAAACATCATTTGCATACAGAAATATTAAAGCAAAAAATGGTTGATAATGTTTTGCAAGGATCCTTACAAACGGAAAATACCATCATTACGAATGCAAGACATTATCATTCACTCATAGAAGTGGCTAAATCATTAAAAGAAGTGGTGTCAGGGTTAGATAATAAACTTTCAGGGGATTTATTATCGCTTGATATACGAAGGTGCTTGCATTACCTGGGTGAGATAACAGGCGAGATTACGCATGAAGATCAATTAGATTATATTTTTTCTAAATTCTGTATCGGAAAGTAACATTTATAAATACACTCTCAACTTTTCAGGTTCTTCAATTTTTTTGGAAAGTTTTCAAAGAGCAAAATAAGGCTATTGCTTTTTTTATCAGAAGAAGATATGAAAGGTTTGTTCAATGGTAAAATGACTTTGCTGGAACTGGCCGATTTTTCAGATAAGGAAAAAGCATTAAATGAAGGGCTGGAACGGATAAAAAATAATACAAAAATTGATTAAAAGAAACTATATTTTAAAAATAAAGACAACACGAATGCAGAAAATAAATTTCATTTACAAAATAGCTTTCCTTGTTTTAATTAGCATTTGTTTTTTTAGCTGTGTTACATCAGACCAAAATAAAAGCAAAACAAATAAGCAATTGCCTAATATCATTTACATCTATGCAGATGATATGGGTTATGGCGAACTAGGTTGTTACGGACAACAAAAAATTAAAACTCCTAATCTTGATAAAATGGCTGCAGAAGGAATGAAGTTTACGCAGCATTATACCAGCACTCCCGTATGTGCGCCGGCAAGATGTATGCTTATGACAGGCAAGCATGGCGGACATTCGTATATAAGAGGCAACTTTGAACTTGGTGGTTTTCCAGATAGTGCTGAAAGAGGACAGCTTGCATTATCTGCTAATGAAATAACAGTAGCTGAACTATTAAAGCAAAAAGGCTATGCTACCGCACTAACAGGTAAATGGGGTTTGGGTATGAATAATACTGAAGGTTCACCAAACAAGCAGGGCTTTGATTATTATTATGGCTACCTCGACCAAAAACAGGCTCATAATTATTACCCTACACATTTATGGGAGAACGATAAATGGGATTCTTTACATCAGCCTTTTATCAATGTTCATAAAAAGCTCGACTCAACAAACGCAACAGATTCAGATTTTGAATATTTTAAAGGGAAAACCTATGCTCCCGACAAGTTAACAGAGAAAGGGTTGGCTTTTATAAATAAAAATAAGGATAAGCCATTTTTTTTATACATGCCATATACTATTCCGCATGTATCGTTACAAGCACCAGATGAATATGTAAAAAAATACATTGGACTATTTGATGAAAGACCTTATTACGGTCAGCAGGGTTACGCCTCTTCAAAATATCCGTTCTCAACTTATGCAGCTATGATAACTTATTTGGATGATCAGGTTGGTATTATTATCAGTAAAATAAAAGAACTAGGATTAGATGGCAATACGATAATTATGTTTAGCAGCGATAACGGCACTACATTTAATGGAGGAGTGGTAGCAAGTTATTTTAATAGTGTTGCCGGTTTACACGGCTTAAAAATGGATGTATATGAAGGTGGCATAAAAGAACCATTTATTGCAAGATGGCCCGGTAAGATAAAAGCAGGCACTACCAGCGATTTAATTTCTGTTCAATACGACCTGATGGCAACATTAGCGGAACTTACTGGCCTGCCTGTACCAGAAGGCACCGATGGCATTTCATATTTGCCAACATTACTAGGCAAACCTAAAAAGCAACAGAAAAGGGAATATATCTATTTCGAGTACCCTGAAAAAGGCGGCCAGCTTGCTATACGTATGGGTGATTGGAAAGCTGTAAAAGTAAACTTGAAAAAAAATCCATCTGCACCCTGGCAGCTATTCAATTTAATAACAGATGTAAATGAAACAAGAGATGTAGGCTCTCAACATCCTGATTTATTAACAAAGTTTGATGCTATTGTAAAAAAAGAACACCGGGAGCCTGTAAAAGATGTATGGAAGTTTGCAGCTGAAGTAATAAAAGCCACCGATAGAAAATAATGAAGTACATCGCTTTATATTATTATTTGCTATAAATGCAACCGTTATGATTGCAGACTATTTACAATAAAATAGTATTGGTATTATTTTGTTTCGCCTATCAAGTCTTCAGGTGGAGGGTCTGAAATATATAGCAGAGAAAATCGTCAATATCAGGTATTTTCATTTGTTAATAATTCCCATACTATTGATGTTGTACTGACACCCGGTCTGGCATTAGTGGCGGTGAAGACGCTTCTTCAATAAAAGAAAAGCCGGAATTGAAATAATTCTAATTAACTTTTTATTTTACAACATTATCCTTGCTTTCTACAAATTCATTCAATTCACTCTTCCCTGAATTTGTAAACAGGTTGTTTTTCAAAAGGTGCGCAGCCCTTACAATATCTTCAAAAAGTATCAATGTTTTGCCTGTATTACAATTAGTAAAATTATTATTTGCAATTGCTGATACCTGCGTGCCATACAGATGAATCAATGGAGCATCGCTTTTACAATCTGTGAGTTTGTTACTCGTAAAGTTAAGATTTGGCCCCATTGTGCTTTCATCATTACCTGTACGTTGCATGGCTAGTATTTGTCCTTTATGTGTTGTTATCATATTATTGGCAATAACAAGCTTCTCCACATTATAATATCCCTTTTTGTCTAACTCATTAGAAAAGTTAAAGAGCAAACCTTTGTTATCGGTAAAAGTATTGTTAGTAATAATGATGCTATCCAGTACTGTAGTTTTTGCTGCAGTAAAGAATTGCATCTTGCCTCTTTTAAAATAACAATCAGTAATACTAAGATTACTATGGTTACTACTACCTGAGGTGTCAGATGAAATGAAAGATTTTGATTCCACATCATCCATATCAATACGGAGTTTTTTCAACGTAATATTGTTGCCAGCTGTTATGTAGAATAAGAAATCATCAAAAGCGGCATTAAATTTAATTGTTCTTCTGCTTCTGGCTGATATGGTAACATTGGTATTCAATATTAATGGTGTCGGAAACTGATACTTTTTTCTAGTCAGAATAATTTCAAGGCTGCTGGATGTATTTTCCTGTAATGCTTTGTATACATCGTCGGAGGTTTTGCAGGTAACTCTTATTCTTGTCTGCTCTTCTGTAATAAATGAATTGCCAAACCATGAAGCACCACATTTTGTTTCAGCATTTGCAATTACCTGATTAAACTTTGCTAAATCTGTTACGCCGGGTGTTGCTGAAAGTTTACCGGCAAGTCTTGAATAACCAATAGCTTTCAAGGAATCGCTTATTCCAATTCCAATAGTAGTGCTTACAGGAATCATAGCAGCGCCATTTTTTTGAATGTTGATAGTAGATTTATTAAAACCATCCGGCATTGTTTGTGGCATCGCATCATTGATAATATTTCCGGCAAATCGTATCCGGCTTATATCATCATGCTTTATATAAGCAATATTATCTGTGTTGTTGAAATATATATTATTGATAAATGCAACATTGGATGGGGTAACAGATCTTTCTTTATCACTTCCATCACAAAAACTTAGTGGGGTGCAATTATAAAAACTGTTGTTGGCGATTACGGCATCAGTAACCTCTACATATCTGTTGGCTGGTGAATTTGGAACACCATTCATGATGGCAATAGGGGAACGAAAATCTCTTCCACGGCACTCATAAAATAGATTATTGACAACCCATTGTCCTTTGTTGATAATGCGTACGCCACCAGTGCCAGGTTTATTATTGCCAAGGAAAACATTTCCTTCAACAGTATTATTATCTCCATGGCGAAGTACAACTGCACCTGAGCATTCTTTGAATAAATTGTTTCTGATGACATTACTACCTGATTTTAACGAAATGATCTCTGTTTCGCCATCACAATGTTCAAAAAAATTATCTGTAATTTGTGTGTTTGAATTGAATTCGCAATGTTGCGAAACGCCAACCCTTAATGTTTCTCCGGTATTGGATGCAAGCGGTGTTCTAAATCCGAAATAGTTATTATTAATGGAATGAAAATTCTCCCGGCTTCTTTCATCGTCAAGGATTACTGCCATCATCACACCCATATTTTTTTTATTTTGAAAACTACAATGATCAATCTGGTTATGTTTGCCATATAATGCTACCCAATAATTTTCATCTAATCTTTTGGGATTGTTAAAATCGTTGATAACGGTGTTTGTTACACGGCAGTAATTAGCAAGTTCTTTATCATTTACTCTAAATTTTATAATGGCATCATCACCAGCATACCCTTTTGTAAAATAAAGGCCATCGACAATAATGTAATTACCACCAATCAATAGTTTAGAATTTCCGGTGATAATTACCTGGCCAGGAGTTTGTGCTTTAAAAGTTATTGGTAATTCTTTTGTACCATTACAATTTAATTTAATCGTAATATTATTCCACGTTCCATTTTGTAAAATGATCTGATCGCCTGGTTTTGCTGCTGCATTTGCTTTCTTAAGTTCTTCGGCATTTTTTACAATAATTGTACTTGCATGGCAAAGTATAGAAAATAAAATAGAAACTTGTAGTAGAAAGATTTTACGCATATAAATTATTTGGTGTTATTTGTTTGGTGTAATTCTTTGAGAAGATTCACGGATAAACAGTTTGGGTTTTAATATGATGTCTGTTTCCGACATATCTTCTGGATGATGCATCGTTTCTATAAAAAGTTTGGCAGCAGCTTTTCCCATTTCAAAGGATTGTATTTCAACACTGGATATGCCTGGCGTTACTAAACTTACCATCGGTTCATTGTTAAAACTTACCAATGCAATATCATTTGGCATGGAAAGACCTTTTTTCTTTATAGCAAGCATTGCACCGATGGCCATTCTGTCACTAATAGTAAAGATTGCATCTGGTCTTTTTTTCATGGCTAATAATTCCTCTGTAGCAAAAAATGCATAGTCCTGATTAAAATCACAATGAATAATAAGAGATGGGTCTGGTTTAATTTTGTATTTTTTTAATGCATTTAAATACCCTTCCATTCGGCTGTTGCTTATGCCTAAATTTTTCGGACCAGCAAGAATGGCAATTCTTTTAAAACCCTGTTCCAGTAAATGTTCGGTTGCAATAAACCCGCCTTCTTCATTATCAAGATGAACAGTTGGGGCTTTCAGATGTGGAGTTACTCTGTCAAAAACAATCATTGGGATATCCCTTTCCTGAATTTTTTTAAAATGCTCAAAAGATTTTGTTTCGCTGGAAACGGATATAATAAAGCCATCCACTAAACTTTCTAATAATCGTCTTGTATTAACAATCTCTCTTCCAAATGATTCATTACTTTGGCAAACCATCACTGTATATCCTGCTTCCAAAGCAACTTCATCTATACCACGTACCATCATGGATAAAACATAATCAAGATTGGGAACTATTACCCCAATAGTATGTGTTTGTTTTTGCCGGAGACTTAAAGCAAGTCTGTTGGGTTGATAATTTAATTGTTCAGCTAATGCCATCACAGCATTTTTAGTATCACTATTCACATCAGGGGCATTCCGCATAGCCCTGGAAACAGTTGAAACTGAAATATTCAATTGCTTGGCGATATCTTTTATCGTAGCTGGTTTATTCATTTATGGCAAAATCAGTGTTTGGTAAAGCTAGTGGATAAAGAAATACGAGAATGCCGGTAGCGTTGCCGGTAACGTTTTCGGCACTTAATATTTAGAGAAATACTAATATTCTATTACTTATTTAGTTAAATACTAAAAATCAACAAAAATGTTAGATAAAATATTTTGATTATGAAATTGCTGATCTTTCTTTTACCACTAATATTACTTTGAAGAAGTAAAAGTTTAAAGGATACTCATTCAATTAAATTAATATTTCTTCAAATCCCGCCCCCTAGAAAACAGTTAACGTTTACTAATTAACTACGATAATCATGAAAGGAAAAATTGCTATAGTTACAGGTGGTGCAAGAGATATAGGTCGTCAGGTTTCTTTAAAATTGGCAGCGGCTGGTGCAAAAGTTTGTATCAATTACTTTCAAAATAAAGAGCAGGCAAACGAAACACTTCAACTTATTACCGATGCAGGTGGCGAAGCAATTATTGCTTATGGTGATATGACTAAAGCAGCAGACGTGAAAGAAGTTGTTGATACTTGTACAAAAGCTTTTGGAAATGTAGTACATGTTTTGGTAAACGTTGCCGGAGGTTTAATGGGAAGAAAAACAATTACAGAAATTGACGAAGATTTCTGGGATGCTGTAATGAATGTTAATCTTAAATCTGTTTACCTCGTTACAAAAGCTGTAGTTCCATATATTACTGAAGGCGGTGCTATTGTAAATTTTGCATCACAAGCGGCAAGAGATGGTGGAGGGCCCGGTGCCATTGCTTATTCTACAGCAAAAGGTGGTGTATTAACGATGACCAGAGGATTGGCAAAAGAGCTGGGGCCAAAAGGAATAAGAGTGAACTGTGTTTCGCCTGGAATGATCAATACTACATTTCATGATACGTTTACAAAAGCTGAGGTAAGAACAAATGTTGCTGCAGGAACGCCATTAAGAAGAGAGGGTAAAGCAGAAGAAGTGGGTGATCTGGTACTCTATCTGGCGGGAGAAAGTTCTTCATTTATAAATGGAGCCAGTATTGAAATTAACGGCGGAACTTATTTTGTATAATTAGATATACGCTGAAAGTATTTTACGATTATACTTTCAGCTTGAATTACTTGAATGAATTGCCATATGTTGAAATTGATTAAAACGATTTGTTTGCTCATCCTGCCTGTGATGTTGTTTGCTCAGCATCCGCAAACTTTTTTTACAAAGAAAGAAGCAGCATCGGTAAAGGCTTGTCTTACTAAATATCCACTCCTGACAAAATCTTACAGTGATTTAAAGAATGATGTAGATGTTTGGATTGGTAAAGATGTAGATGTACCATTCCCTAAAGATCCTGCCGGGGGTTATACGCATGATAAGCATAAAGCAAATTATACATTGATGTTTAACAGTGGTGTATTATACAATCTTACAGGAGATGCGAAATATGCAAAGCTTGTAAAAGAGATGATGTTAAAATATGCTGCATTAAATCCAACCTTAAAAAATCATCCAGAAGCAACTAGTAGTTCTCCGGGCAGAATATTCTGGCAGGCTTTGAATGATGCGAATTGGATGGTCTATGCAGGAATGGCTTATGATCTTGTGTATAATTATTTATCAGCAGCAGAAAGGAAAATAATTGAAGATGGTGCGTTTAAACCTGAAGTCGATTTCTTTACAAACGATTTAAAGGATTGGTTTAACCTGATACATAATCATGCTGTTTGGGCCACCGCCGGTGTAGGAATGATTGGTATTGCTACGGACAATAAAGATTATATCGATAAGGCATTATATGGAACAGAAAAAGATGGTAAAAAAGGGTTCATCGCTTTGATGAATAACCTTTTTTCACCAGATGGATATTATACTGAAGGCCCTTATTATACCCGATATGCTATTTTACCATATGCTGTATTTGCTAATGCATTAAATAACTGGGAGCCTAAGTTGAAAATTTTTGAACATCGTAATAAAATATTGCAAAAAGCATTACTTACCTGTTTGCAGCAAACAAATATTGACGGAGCATTTTTTCCATTCAATGATGCATTGAAAGAGAAAGATTTTACTTCAAATGAATTGGTTACAACAATTAATATATTCTGGACTGCATATGGTGCTGATAAAAATTTGTTGACTGTTGCTAAAAAACAAAACCGAGTATTCTTAAATAGTGGAGGTGTTGCAATAGCTGCTGAATTGGCGTCAAATAAAAATATTTCCGCATATTACCCCTATAAAACATTCGAAAGTACAGATGGCGTAAAAGGAGATGAAGGTGGAATTTCTGTTTTTAGAATTGGTGAAGGCGCCAACTTAACAAGTTTGCTTTATAAATATACTGCTCATGGTCTTTCTCATGGCCATTTCGATAAGTTAGGTATCATGTTATATGATAAAGGAAATGAAATACTGACGAATTATGGCTCTGTTCGTTTTATAGGCGTAGAACAAAAGTATGGCGGACGATATTTGCCAGAAAATAAAACATACGCCGGACAAACCATTGCACATAATACAATTGTAATGGATGAAACAAGTCATTTTAATGGTAAAGAAAGTATCGCTGAGAATTTTCATTCTGATAAACTATTCAGTGATTTTAAAAATCCAGCTGTACAAGTAGTGGCTGCTAAAGAAAATAACGCATATAAGAATACGCATCTGCAGCGTACTTTATATATGTTGCAATTGCCTGGTAATAAACGAATGGTTGTTGATCTTTTTAATGTTCAGTCTGATAAAGAACATCAGTATGATTTGCCGTTTCAATACAATGGGCATCTTATCAACACAACAGTTAAATACAAAGCAAATTCAGCAAAACTTGAGACTTTAGGTAAGAAAAATGGGTATCAGTTCTTATGGAAAGAGGCTAGTGGTTTAGCAATTGATACAATTGTTCAACTAACATTCCTTAATAAAAATACCTACTACACTATTTCTTCTCTTGTTCAGGATTCGGCACAGTTGTTTTTTACAAGATCTGGGGCTAATGATCCTGATTTTAATTTAAGGCATGAACCAGCTTTCATTATTCGTAAGAATGGCCAGAACCAGTCCTATATAAATGCAATAGAGATTCATGGAAAGTTTGATCCTGTATACGAATTTTCTTCAAATGCTTATCCTTCTGTTAAACAAATTAAATCGTTGTGGCAGGATGTAAATTACTCTGTAGCGGAATTTCTTATTGGGGACAAAAAATTGATAGTAGCACAATCTAATAATAAGTTTGAAAAAGAGCAGAAACATTCTATACTAAACTTTAATTGGACAGGACCCTATATGGTTCTGTATGATGGAAAAAAATTGTAAACGGAAAAATTTAAAACAATGTCAACAACCGAATCAACAAAAGTATTTATTGAGAATCAAGAAATTTCTTGGGACGATATGGGTAATGGGGTAAGAAGGAAAATCATGTCTTACGATGATCGTTTAATGTTGGTAAAAGTGGAATTTGAAAAAGGTGGAGTAGGGGCACTTCATAAGCATCATCATACGCAAATTACTCATATTGAAAGCGGAGTATTTGAAGTAGAGGTGGCAGGAGAAAAGAAAGTACTTTCTGCAGGTGATGGATTTTATATTCCACCAAATGTAATGCACGGCGCAGTCTGTCTTGAAGCAGGGGTTTTGATTGATGTATTCAGCCCTATGAGAGAAGATTTTGTTAGCAATAAATAAACGGCACTCGATTTTTTTAAAACGAAAGCATGAAAGTAAAAGGACTAAGGTGGTGGATAATTGGTTTGATTTGTCTGGCGACGATCATCAATTATATTGATCGTACTGCTATCAATATACTTTGGCCTTACATACATAAGGATTTTGGAATAAGTGAAGCTGATAGTAAAGACGCATTGAAAATCATTACTATCTTTTTTATGATTGCTTATGCTATTGGACAAACTGTGATGGGAAAATTGATGGATGCTATCGGCACCCGTTTAGGTTTTGTTGTGTCTATTGTGGGATGGAGTATTTCAATAGCTTTACATGCTGTAGCCAGAACTATGGCGTCATTCAGTATTTTTCGCTTTTTCCTTGGCGTTAGTGAAGCAGGTAACTGGCCTGGTGCAGCTAAAAGTAATGCAGAGTGGTTTCCGGCGAAAGAAAGAGCTATTGCACAGGGTATTTTTGGCGCAGGCGCATCTCTTGGTTCAGTAGTGGCTGCACCTTTTATTGCTTATGTATATATTGCTTTTGGCTGGCAATGGACGTTTGTTGGTATTGGTATGCTTGGTTTACTCTGGATCATCCCTTGGATGTTCATTAATAAAAATACCCCTGATAAACATCCCTGGATAACAAAAGAAGAGCAGGATTATATTGCAAGTTCAGCTACCAATAAAGCAACAGCTCCAGTAGCAACAACTGTTTATACCTGGAAGGAGTTATTAAAGTTTAAAAATACCTGGGGAATTATTTCATCCAGATTTTTCATTGACCCTGTGTGGTGGATGTTTGTAACCTGGCTTCCCTTTTTCTTAAAAGAAAATTTTGGATTTGATATTAAGCAGGTAGGTGCATTCGCCTGGGTTCCATTTTTATTTGCAGCACTAGGCGGATTATCTGGTGGATTCTTTTCATCATGGCAAATAAAAAAAGGAAAATCAGCTACTAAAGCTAGAAAAAATGCCATTACAATTGGTAGCATTATTATGTTAATCTCTTTAGTAGTTATTGCTGTTTACTTAAATCAGTTAAAAGATCAGCCGGGTGTTACAATTGCATTGATTAGTGCAACACTATTTGGGTTTCAATTTCTGATCAACAATCTGCAAACATTACCATCCGATTATTTCCATGGAAAGAATGTAGGTGTTGTGGCCGGTATGAGTGGTACATCTGCTGTATTAGGAACTTTAATTGTTACCTGGTTAGTACCAATCTTGACAAAAACAAGTTATACTTCATTTTTTATAATGGCTGCACTGGTTGTACCCATTGCATGGATATGTGTAATGTTTATCGTTTCAAAAAATAAAAACAATTCAACTATTTAATCGATTTTAATAATTACTGTAAAAACTGTTTTATGAAAAAATTTCTATTAACAATGTTGCTGATGATGACGATAGGTTTTATCTATGGTCAGGATACTTATTATTGGGTGGGCGGAATTGTTGCCACACCTGGATCTAGTACAGGAAGACTTAATGATGTTAATAACTGGAATAGGACTCGAGGTGGTGCGATTGGGGCAGACCCCAGAACTTCAAATACCGCTGCAGATATACTTGTATTTGATGGTGTAGATCTGGGTGGTGCAGCAACTGGCGTCGCACAAACCTATTGTTCTTCAAGTTTTGCATTTGCGCAAATGAAATTTGTCAACGGAGCAGATATTTCTATGTATCGTGACAATGGAGGTGGAGGCACATCTACTTTAACTGTTAGTGGAAGTTCCGGAGAAGATATTGTAATAGAAGCAGGATGTGCTTTGAGAATTATTGCTCCTACCGGAAATTCTGGAAGTATGCGTTTTCAACTGAATACAACAGTTGATGCTTGTAGAGTTAGTGGAACATTGTCAATGATTACCAATCAACAGATGAGTTTTCGTAATGGAACTTCAGGAGCTACCGGTATGTTTCGTTTTAAAAGTGGGTCAAATTGTATTACAAATATTCTGGCAAGTAGCAGTTCATATGGTTTTGGAAGTTCTTCTCAATCATCAAATGGCTGGGTTGTTTTCGAATCCGGATCTAACTTAACTTATCAGGGTGGTGATAGCCCTGAGGGCAGTGGAACTGATTTTTCTGCAATTGTAATGGAGCCAGGAAGTATTTGGCATCATCGGGCTAATAATAGTACGGAAAGAGGCAACTTCTTTAATAGCCAAAGTTATGGCGATATTATTGTTGAAAATAATGCAACACTTACTGCCAACGGACCCATATATAGAATTGTAAATTTAACAGTGAATACGGGATGTACTTTTACAACCCATACTTCAGGTCAAACCGCAGTAGTAGGAAATTTAACGGTAAATGGTACGATGAATGCAGATGTCGCAAGTACAAATGAAGTTGTTTTAGGTGGAAATGGAGCGCAGTCAATTTCAGGATCTGGTTCTATTAATATTCCGGGACTAATTGTTGGCAATTATTCAACTACCACACTTAATAAAAATATTACAGTATTTGGAGGAACCACAGTTTTTGGAAAATTAAATTTTATTACGAATCAACTACTTGGGGCTGTTGATTTTGATGCAAAAGGTATTACTGTACCTGCAGCAGGAACAGGAAATACAACAAACGGTTCTAATGTTATTACTGTACTTACAGGAATAGCAACAAGTGCAAAAGGACAAATAATTACTGGCCCCGGTATTCCTGCTAATACAACTGTTGTGGGGGTATCTATTGCAGATGACAGGTTAATCATTTCTAACCCAGCTACTGCTTCTGCTACAGGTGTAGCAGTATCAATTTCATCTACAGGAGCAACTTTAGAGTCAGCAAATTCAAATGGATATAACCCTGCTAACGGTTCAATCGTTGCTTCAGGTAATATGACTTTTCAAAATGATATTAATTATATAATAAATGGTGCAACTACATGGCCATTTGGCGTTACAACAGGGTCAACAGGTAACATGATTTTTACAGGAAGTGTTGATGTGAACGCAAATATTACGGTTAATAAAGGTGTTTCAATTAAGAATAATTTATTGATTAATGGAAAAATGACCTTGCGCCCTGCAGATACCTTACACATATTAACAGGGGCTGGTATAACAGGAACTTTCGGCGCTACTAAATATATAGCAACAGATTATGTAACCGCTTCTGGTTTACAAAGTATAGTACGGTATGATGGAATTTCCACAATGAAAACGATTCCTATCGGCACAGTGAATTTTTATTTGCCCATTGTTATTACTCCAACATCAACTTCAAACTTTGCTGTAGCAACTTTTCAAGGTATAACAACGAATGGTTTGTTAAACGGTACACCTTTTACTGCTACACAAAGGTTAAGAGTAGTAAATGCAGTATGGAATGTTAATCGTTTATCAGGTTCAGGTAATGCTGATTTGCAATTATCCTGGGATCAATCGTTAGAAGGAACAACATTTACTACTCTGCCTAGTTCTGATATTGGACTAATTCGTAATATTGGAAGCGGACCTACAGGTTGGGCGCCTCCGGTAGGATCAGGTAACAATACAACGAATATTGTAATGGGTACAGCTTCTGCATTTGGCTCTTTCGGTGCCGGTGCAATTCCACAAGTAAATGCATTTATTTTTAATGCATTACCAATAAAAACTTATGGCAATCCTGACTTTAATGGTGGTGCAACGAGTTTAAATACAACCAATCCGATTGTTTATTCAAGTAGTGATCCTACAATAGCTTCTATTATTGGTAGTAATATTCATATTGTAAAAGCTGGTACCGTTAACATTACGGCCTCTCAACTGGGGGATGGTGTATTCCCTGATACCATGGCAACAAAACAATTAATTATTAATAAAGCGGCATTAACGATTACAGCAGACAATAAAACTAAATTTGAACAAACGGCCAATCCTGTATTAACGATAACATACACAGGTTTTGTATTAAGTGAAACAGCTTCGGTATTAAGTGCCCAGCCAACAATAACTACTACAGCTGTCTTTGGTTCTGCACCTGGAATGTATCCGATAACCGTTAGTGGCGCAACTGCTGCCAACTATTCAATTACACATGTAAATGGTACTATGACAGTAGTTCCAAAAACAAATCAAACCATAACGTTTAATCAGCCTGCAACAAAAACATATGGTAATGCACCATTTGCAACAGGAGCAACCAGCACTAACAACACAATTCCAATTACATATACTTCCAGTAACCCTGGTGTAGCAACTGTAACGGGTAATACCATTACAATTACTGGTGCAGGTACAACTACGATTACAGCGATGCAAGCTGGAAGTGATGGATTTTTCCCTGCACCAAACGTAGCCAGAACATTAACAGTAAATAAAGCCAACCTTGCTATTAAAGCAGTTGATGCTACAAAAACTACCGGACAAGTTAATCCAACTTTCAGTGTAACATATACCGGTTTTGTATTAGGAGAAACGGCGGCTAATTTAACTACGCAACCTGTAGTTAATACAACTGCGACAACAAATTCTTCGCCTGGTTACTATGATTTAGTTCCAGCAGGAGCAGTTACTTCGAATTATAATGTTACATATACAAAAGGCAGACTGACAATTTTACCACTTACTGGAACCACAGAGCAATATTTATTAGCCTATAGAAATAGTAATGGTAATATAGCTGTGAGGATTTACTCTCCTGAACCTTACTTAGCGGATGTATTAGTTTATAGTATGAATGGAACCTTTATCGCCAGAAAAAACATTCTGATTAATAACGGATTTGCATATACTGAAATTCAGGCACAAAATCTTGCTTCAGGTATGTATGTTATTACTGTAAAGGGCAATGGTGTTAATTTGAAAAAAACAATTGCCTTTATAAAATAATGAAATAATAAAATGAAAAAAAGAGTAATAATATTTCTTTCCATTGGTCTAATCTGTGTTAATGCCCCTGAGGTATTAGCACAGAAAAAGCCGGATGTTATTGCCATAAGTGCAACAGCGCTGGATAGAAATAAAACCCGAATTAATAATAAGGATCCAGAGGTGATGAATGCTTACAAGCAATTAATAAAGGATGCAGATAAAAAAGCATTGCCGTTCGGTCCTGTCAGTGTAATGGAGAAAACTGGTTTGCCTCCAAGTGGCGACAAACATGATTATATGAGCCTTGCACCTTATCACTGGCCCGATCCTTCAAAACCTGATGGACTTCCATACATTAGAAAAGACGGACAAACTAACCCAGAAGTAAAGGAATATCCTGATAAGGATAATATGCCTAAACTATGTGAATATGTTTACATGCTAGGCTTGGCATATTATTTTTCAGAAGAGAATCAATATGCAGAACATGCAGCAAAATTGGTAAGGGTTTGGTTTTTGGATACGGCTACCCGCATGAATCCAAATCTGAATTTTGGTCAGGCAATTAAAGGTATAAATGAAGGCAGAGGTGCAGGATTAATCGACACCCGCCATTGGGTTAAACTAATTGACGGCATATCACTTATTAAAGATTCAAAATACTGGAAGAAAGAAGATCAGAAAGGAATAAAAAAATGGTTTGCTGATTTTCTTCATTGGATGCAGACCAGTAAAATTGGAACAGATGAGTTGAAGGCAAAAAATAACCATGGAGCCTGGTATGATGCACAGCGTTTATCAATTGCGTTGTTTATCGATAGCACTGATCTGGCGAAAAAAATTGTACTGAATGCCGCAAACAGACTTGACTACCAGGTAGATGAAAAAGGATTTTTTCCGGCAGAAATGGAAAGAACCATCTCTTTACATTATACCTGTTTTGTTATGGATGCATTTTTTTTAATAAGTAATATGGCTGAAAAAGTAAAGGTTGATTTTTGGAACATGACAACTCCATCTGGGAAGTCTTTGAAAAAATGTTTTGAAGTATTAAAACCATATTTAATAAAAGAAAAGGAATGGAAAGGAGAGCAAATAAAAGAATTTGATTTTGAAGAAGGCTATGATATTTTAATGAATGCGGCCAATCAATTGAAATGTAACAATTGTATACAGGCAGTAAAAAATCTGGCTGATGAAAAAGCACCAAGATTAAGAGTAAATCTATTATATTAAAATTTTAATAAAAAATAAAACTGCGATTATGAAAAAACTTCAATGCTTGCTAATGTTACTGCTACTGGCAGGTAGTGCTGTATTGGCACAAAAGAAAACGATTACCGGTAAGGTAACTAGTGAAAACGGGAATAGTCCGCTTTTAGGAGTTAATATCCTTGCTGAAAATCAAAAAGGTGGAGTATCAACTAAACAGGATGGAACTTATTCCATAACAGTTGATAGTAAAACTACAACCTTGATCTTTTCTTATGTTGGTTTTGCCCCTCAAACTGTACTAATAGGTGATAAAACAATTATTGACGTTGTATTAGCACCCGCAACTACTACAGAAGCAGAAGTGGTAGTTATTGGATATGGTACACAAAAAAAATCAAGTGTAACCGGAGCAGTCGCTAAATACACTAATGATAGATTGGAGGAAACGCCGAATTCGAGACTAGATCAGGCCTTGCAAGGTAAAATAGCAGGTGTTCAAGTGCAAAATATTTCTTCTGAAGCTGGCGCTGATCCTAAAGTACAGGTAAGGGGAATATCCTCTGTATCTGCCGGTGCTCAACCACTAGTTGTTGTGGATGGCCATCCTTTATATGAAGGACTATCATTTGTAAATATGGCCGATGTACAATCGGTTGAAGTATTAAAAGATGCTGCTTCTGCAGCTATTTATGGATCAAGAGGTGCTAATGGTGTAATAATTGTTACCACAAAAAGTGGTAAAGCCAATAAAACGAAATATGGTGTCAAGTTTTCAACTGGTTTTAAAGAAGCGTATGAATTATATCCGATAATGACAACAACAGAATACACTAATTTGCTTTTTTATGAAGCAAGTTTACGATTAAAGGATCCTAGTATAACAACACAGCCAGCTATACTTAATACGAATGAACGGGCGGCATATGTTTTTGAGCAAGATTACAGAGGTGGGCAAGGAACTAATTGGCAGAGAGAAGCCATCAGAAATGCCAATGTAAAGAACCTCCAAATGAATGTATCGGGTGGTAACAGCGGTGTAAAATATTACATTTCCGGGGGATATCAGAACGATCAGGGCATGATGTATCATAGTGAATACGAACGATTCACTATTAAAGCAAAAGTAGATGCGCAATTAAGTAAGAAAGTAAAGCTTTCTTTCAACTTTAACCCTTCATATATTAAGAGAGAAAGACCATCTACCAGTTATACTGACTTTTTCAGATTGCAATCTACATATCCGGTATATGTTGATGCGTCACTTATTGATTTTGTTAGGCAAAACTCAAATTTTGCAAATGTTCAGGTGGGAGATTTCTTTCAGGCAGCAATGTTTAATGGAAGGGTATATTCTGGTCTGATGCCAGATGGTAGTCTATGGACAACTACGTCATCAAGTAACCCTTTTGCAACTTCTAATCAGTCGCCAAAATCCGTATTGGATACCAGAAAAATAACAACAAATGATTATAGGGCTTTAACTTCAGGTGACTTATCAGTGAATATTCTTCCAGGCCTTGACTTTAAAACAATGGGAAGTGCTTTTGTACGCTATTCATCGGGGCTAGATTTTGCAAAATCAAATTCGAACAGAGCTGGGGATGTTAGTCAAGGTGTTTACACAAGCACTTTGTTTGTTGACTTATTGTCTGAGAACACTTTATCATATAATAAAAGAATAAAAGATCATTCAATTGATTTCTTGGCTGGTTTTACTGTTCAAAAAACAAGGATTAAAAATGAGCAAACTACAGGTACAAATTTTGCCAGTGATAATGTAACTACTTTGAATACTGGAACAGTAGTTTTAGATCCACTTCAAACATTCAACAATACATTAAGTAGGGGGTTGCTTTCTGGTTTGGGTCGAGTTTTGTATAGTTATAAAGACAAATACCTGTTAAATGCAACATTCAGGGCAGATGGTAGTTCTTATTTTGGCCCCGAAAAAAAATGGGGATATTTTCCTTCTGTTTCTTTAGGCTGGGTAGCTAGCAAAGAAAAATTTATGGATAATGTGAGTTGGGTAAGCAATTTAAAATTAAGAGGTAGTTATGGTGCCACAGGTAATAATAATATTCAAGATTATTTATTTGTAGATTTATTATATGCTTCAAATTATCCTTTTGGTGGATCTGTTTCAAACGGGCAAGCGATTTCAAGGAGTATATTATCCAATCCAGATATAACGTGGGAATTAACTAATCAGTTTAATGGTGGTATTGATGTTGCATTATTTAAAAACGCAGTTTCATTATCATTAGATGTTTACAGTTCAAAAACTGATAAATTATTACTACAACAAGCTACACTTGGATTTACAGGAGTACCAAGCTTTATTAATAATATCGGAAAAGTTCAAAATAAAGGAATAGAGTTTGAGATAACATCTAATAATATTAGAAGAAAGGATTTCAGATGGTCAACCACAGCGAATATTTCACGAACAAGAAATGAAATATTACAACTTGGGGATGAGGCCTTTTTACAAAACCTTGGTGAGAGAAATGAAGTTTATCAAAATAAAGTTGGGGCCCCATTAATTCAGTTTTTTGGATATAAAACAGATGGTGTATGGGTTTCGCAGGATCAGATCACAGCTTCTGGTCTTACATCGAGCATTGCAAATATATTAGTGCCAGGCGGATTGAAAATTGTAGATATAGATGGCAACAATCGAATAGATGCAAATGACCGTACGGTTATTGGTAATCCATATCCGGATTTTATCTGGGGAATCACCAATAATTTCACCTATAAAGATTTTGATTTTAGTTTCTTTTTTCAAGGTGTACAAGGTGGCAGTGTAATTGGTGGGGATGCAAATTATAATGAAACAAAACGTTACAATAAAAATTACAATTCAAACAGATGGGTGAGTCCGGCATTTCCTGGTGATGGAAAAACGCCATATTCTACTTTAGGATTAAACTGGATGCTGACAGACTATGTGGTTGAAGATGCATCATTTTATGCCTTAAGAGAAGTTTTAGTTGGATATACTCTTCCGGAAAAATTTGTGAGAAAAGCGAAGATTAATTCTTTGAGAGTTTATATTTCTGCACAAAACCTTTTTTATCATAAAGCTGCAAGTTTCAGAGGATTAAATCCAGAAGCAAGAAATACATCAAGTCAATATTCAACACCTTTAGTTGATGGCTATCAGAGAGGAGCTTTCCCTGTACAAAAAACATTTGTATTCGGTGTTGACTTTAATTTTTAATTGTTTAAAAAGACTTAAAATGAAAAAAATACAATTTATAATACTCTTTTTTTACATAGCCTTAAGCTCATGTAAAAAAACAATTGACCTTTATCCGGAATCAAACTTGAATACGGGTACTTTTTATAGTAATAATGACGAAGTGAAAGCTGGTCTTACAGCATGTTACAATGGAATGCAGCGACCGATATTTCGGGAATGGCAATTCACTGAATTACGTTCAGATAATTCTTTTATGGGAAACCCGGGTAGTACGAATTCTTTCAATAGGGATTTAAGTGATCTGGATGAATTTATTCCGGCTACTACGCAAGATGCTATTTATCAGTATTGGCTTGATACATATTATAATATACGTAGTTGTAATATTTTGTTGCAAAAATTGGGAGTTAGTTATGACCCTAATGCTGGTGCTATAAATCTGGCAAGTGTTAATATTCCTATCAGTGATGCAAGCAGAAAGCAATATGCTGGTGAAGCACTTTTCATCAGAGCTTATCATTATTTTAATTTGGTACGTTTATATGGTGGTGTTTTTTTAGTACATACACCTATATCTCCATTAGAGTCTAAAACAATGAACCGTGCTACTGTTGCAGATATCTATAAATTGATTGTTGCTGATTTAACGGCTGCATCAACTTATATGAATAATTTGAAGTTTAGCCAAATTCCAACTGCAGATAAAGGAAGAACAACATCATGGGCAGCCAAGGCATTATTGGGTAAAGTATACCTTACTCAAAATAAAAAAGCTGAAGCTATTACCGTTTTAGATGATGTCCGTTTGAATAGCGGATATGGATTGCAATCATCGTATGCAAATGTTTTTTCTATTACAAATGAACTCAATTCAGAAATCCTTTTTACAATTAGCCATAAAGCTGGTGGATTTGGATTAGGTTCTAGTTTTGGAAACGATTTTGGGCCATTAGGAAGTATTGGAGTAATAAATGGTTCACCCAGAGGTTGGAATACACCATCAAGTAGTATTGATTCTTTTTATATGACTGGCGATGCAAGAAAAGCTGTAAATATTGGAAGGTATAAGCCAAATCCGGCTTTGCCAGATGAAATTCTTTATGTAAAAAAATATTTGAATCCTGTTGTCATTACTGATGATGGAGAAGCTGACTGGCCTATTATTCGTTATGCAGATGTTTTATTAATGTTGGCGGAAGCTCAGGGAAATACAGGAGCAAGTGTTGGATATATCAGTCAAATTAGAGTAAGGGCTGGGTTGTCTTCGATTACGGGTGCATTTGCTACGACTGCTGCATTTGAAAAAGAATTGACTGAACAGAGAAGAGCTGAATTTGCTTTTGAAAATCATCGTTGGTTTGATATGGTAAGATATGGAACGACCCTGGCTAACTTTAATACTTTACAAGTATTAAAAGATCACTTCGCATATGAATATTTAGCACATTACAGTCAATATACTGCTCCTGTTCCTACTTTATTACAGTTACAGTCAAATGTAATTGCGAATAGATTATTATTGCCAATTCCTCAACGTGAAATTGATACCAATACACAATTAGTTATCACTCAAAACCCAGGGTATTAATTTTAATTGGCGATACACTAAAAATATCGGGTAATGAAAAAATTGAAATTATATATACTCCTCCTATTTACAGGAGGAGTATGTTTTTCTCAAGAGACAGATACAGTTTATAAGCCGGTTGAATATCCATCCGGGTTTACTGCAAAAATTGATGTGGTATATACTCAGGTAGATGGCTGGGATGGCCGTATGGATATTTATATGCCCCCAAAAGAAAAAGGCCCTTCTCCGATAGTCATTAATATTCATGGTGGTGGCTGGAACAAAGGTGTAAAAGAGTCACAAACAGGATATAGTACTTTTTTTAAAAAAGGGTTTGCTGTAGCAAATATTGAATACCGGCTTACAGGACAAGCAACTGCTCCTGCAGCAATAGAGGACACCAGATGCGCACTGATTTACTTGATAAAAAATGCAAATGCATTAAACATTGATGTAAATAAAATCGTAATCATGGGCGGTAGTGCTGGTGGTCATTTGGCATTAATGGGTGGATTACTTGGCAATGATCATCGGTTCGACGGTAATTGTCCTGGTGTAGAAAATATTAAAGTAGCAGCAATTATTGATAAGTATGGTATTACCGATGTTTGGGATTGGGGATATGGAAAAAATATTACCAGTAAATCCGCTACAAGATGGTTAGGCGATAAAGCAAAAGATAAAAATTTTGCTGCATCCGTTTCGCCAATTACTTATATCGATAAAAACAGCCCGCCAATTTTTATTGTGCATGGCGATGCAGATCCAACAGTTCCTTATCAGCAGTCAGTTGATTTACATAAAAAGCTACTTGATGTTGGCGTGAAGACAGCATTTATTACCGTTGAAGGTGGTTTGCATGGTAAGTTTGAAAAAGATAAGAATAGTGAATTGAATAAAGCCATGATTGAATTTATCATGTCGCTACCAGCATTTAAAAAATAAAAAAATTGTTTCTTCTGAGAGTTTTTATACTTTTTTTATTGTTATCACTTAATGTAGATTGTAATAAATCCACTACTACAAGTGTTATAGTACCGCCAGCTTCCAAAGCTGTTATTCTAAACGCAGATGGGCCTGGTAATACATATGAATTAATTAATAGTAAACTGGCCCCCGGATTTGACGTAGTGGAAAATCCGGAATGTGTACATCCTTCTTTTGGTAGGCATATTACAGAAGTTTTCGATGCTGATTTAAATAGTAATGTTTTCGAATTTTTTAGTCATGTTAATGAAGACAATGACCGGTGTATTAATTTTGACCGGCAACGAATAGAGATAAAAACATATGACCAATCACCAGACAGTTTGAAAGGAACGTTGGGTGAAACAATAACTTATAAGTGGAAGTTTAAAATGCCGGTTGGGTTTAAACCATCTACAAGTTTTACGCATATTCATCAAATAAAACCAGTGAATGGAGATGATGGTAACCCATTATTTACATTAACAGTAAGAAAGGCAACTCCAAATAAAATGGAACTAATACACGATAACACAACCAAAGTTGCAATTGTTGATTTATCGTTATTCAGTGGGGTATGGGTAGAAGCAACTGAAATCATTAAAGTGGGCGCAAATGGAACGTATGCTATGCTGATAAAAAAAGTAAATGATGGAACAACTATTCTAAGTTATAGCAATAATAATTTAATGACCATTAGACCAAGTAATGACTTTATAAGACCAAAATGGGGGATTTATAGGAGTTTGAATAGTCCGGGAGATCTAAGGGATGAATCCATTCGTTTCAATGCTTTTAGTATTGAAGAGCAGTAATCAATTTTTGATTATTACTATGCATATATAGTATACTTTTTAATTCACTGTTTTTTTTAAATAAATTTAGAAAAGAAATGATCAGTTTTAAATTAGACAATAAGCTTGCATTAGTTACAGGTTGTAGCAGAGGTATTGGGATGGCCATTGCAATAGAAATGGCTGAAGCAGGAGCTGATATTATTGGTGTAAGTAATAGCATGCCAGCAGCAGGAAGCAATGTTGCAAAAGCAGTAGAAGCCACTGGAAGAAAATTCTATCCTTACGCTGCAGATTTTTCTAAAAGAGAATCACTATACGCTTTTATTAATCAGGTAAAAGCAGATCATCCTACAATTGATATACTAATTAATAATGCAGGTCATATTATGCGAAAGCCAGCTGCAGAACATCCTGATGAATACTGGGATGCAATCATTGATATTAATTTGAATGCTCAGTTTATTTTAACCCGTGAGATTGGAAAACGCATGATTGAGCAAAAAAGTGGAAAAATAGTTTTCACTTGTTCATTGTTAAGTTTTCAGGGAGGAATAAATGTTCCGGGTTATGCTGCAAGTAAAGGAGCAATTGCTTCCGTTTTAAAATCTTTTGCTAATGAGTGGGCGTCATATGGAGTTACAGTAAATGGTATTGCACCAGGATATATCGCAACAGATAATACGCAACAGTTAAGAGATGATCCGGAAAGAAGTGCAGCCATTTTATCCAGGATTCCTGCCAATAGATGGGGGAAGCCAGAAGATTTAACAGGTGCTTATGTTTTCTTATCTTCATCAGCCTCTGACTATATCAATGGAACAATTCTAACTGTTGATGGAGGTTGGATGGGAAGATAAAAAGCAGAGCTTTTAAATACTTTTATTCTTAAAATTAAAATACTAAAAAAATGCAAGTAAGATTTCAAAATAGCCCAAAGGAAACAAGTCAAATGACAACACAACAACTTAGAGAAAATTTTTTAATTGAAGGGCTAATGCAACCAGGTACGATTCAGTTAACCTATTCACATTATGACAGAATGATTGTTGGCGGAGTAGTGCCAACTTCTTCAGCAATCGTATTGCCAAAAGAAGAAGAATTAAAAGCAAATTTCTTTTTGGAAAGAAGAGAAATGGGTATAATAAACGTTGGTGGAAAAGGAACAGTTACTGCCGATGGAGTAGCCTATGAAATAGAAAAGTTAGAGTGTGTTTATCTTGGAAGAGGCACAAAAGAAGTTAGCTTTAGCAGTAGTTCGGAGAAAGAACCAGCTCATTTTTATTTATTATCTGTTCCGGCGCATCAAACTTATCCAAACAAAAAAATGACAAAGGAAGAAGCAGCGCCGGTTAATATGGGCGATATTTCAACTTCAAACAAAAGAACGATTTATAAGTATATTCATAATGATGGTATTCAAAGTTGCCAGTTGGTAATGGGGTTAACTACATTGGATACGGGTAGTGTATGGAATTCTGTTCCTCCACATACGCATACCAGAAGAATGGAAGCATATTTTTATTTTGATCTGGATGCTGCTCAAAGAGTAATGCATTTTATGGGAGAACCACAAGAAACAAGACATCTTGTTATGGCAAATAACGAAGCAGTTCTTTCAGCGCCATGGAGTATGCATTTTGGTGTAGGAACAGCAAACTATGGTTTTATATGGGGCATGGCTGGTGAGAATAAAGAATTTACAGATATGGATCCTGTTCCAGTTGCAACAATTAAATAATTGATTCATTTGCCCAAGAAAGTTGAGCAAACATGAAAAAAATTTTATGTTTTGGTGAATTACTTTTAAGGCTTCCACCAGCCAATGGAGGTGATTGGTTACGCACCAATCAAATGCCTGTTTTTATTGGTGGTGCAGAATTGAATGTAGCTACTGCTCTTGCATTATGGAAAATGCCAGTAAAATATTTTACAGCATTACCTGATAATGTTATCGCAAGAGATATTAAAGATTATCTGGAGCAGAAGAATATTGACACTTCTTCAGTTATATACAGTGGTGAACGGGTCGGACTTTATTATTTGCAGAAAGGAGCAGATATGAAAAGTGCCGGTTCTGTTTTCGATAGAAAAAACTCTTCGTTCGCTACATTAGGAACAGGGAATGTTAACTGGGATGAAGTTTTAGAAGATGTATCCTGGTTGCACTTCAGTGCTATTGCACCAGCTGTTAGCGAAACTGCTGCTGCGCTTTGTAAAGAAGCTTTGGAAGCTGCGAGTAAAAAAAATATTACTATCTCAGTTGACTTGAATCACCGAAAACTATTATGGCAATATGGTAAGCCGGCAGCTGAAATAATGACGGATCTTGCGAAATATTGTACTGTAATTATGGGCAATGTTTGGTCAGCTAATTCTCTGTTAGGGATCCCGGTTGATGAAAGAATGCATGATAATCCTTTAAAAGAAAATTATTTGATGAATGCTACGAAAACTGCAAATGATATTTTTCAGAAATTCCCTAGATGCAAATGGGTAGCCAATACTTTTCGATTTGATGCTACCGACAATAAGATTGAATACTACGCAGCATTAAATACAATTGGCTTGCAAAAAGTGTCGCCTCTTTTTAAAACAGCATCAGTTGTAGAACGAGTTGGTAGCGGTGATTGTTTTATGGCCGGGTTAATATATGGCATTGCTAATGATGCTGACCCCCAAACAATTATAAGTACAGCAGCTGCAGCAGCATTTGGTAAGTTGCAGGAAATTGGAGATGCAACCAATAATTCAATGGCAGATATTAATTTGATTTTGAATAAGTACATGTAATTCAAATTACACGTACTTATTCAACAAGTTGCAATTTTATTTTCAATTCTTTGAATTATTCTTTCAGTTTATTATACGTAAATAGTTTTTTATTTTTTACTATCTTTAAGTAAATAGATTTCCATAACTACAGGAACTATTTTGGGGTACACAGTCACTTTTACAGTGTGTTTATAATTCAAAAAATAATTCAATGATTGTAGCCTCTACTGATAAGAAGCATGTCTATAAATCATTTGCCTTGCACAATTTTAGGCAAATACCACAAATATCTCGTCTTTCAGACGAACAGATAAAGGATATTGATGTGGTAGGCCATGTGTTGCCTTTTAAATCCAATAATTATGTTATAGATGAATTGATTAATTGGGATAATGTACCCGATGATCCAATTTTTACGTTGACATTTCCCAGAAAAGAAATGCTTACAGACGATCATTATAAAAAAATGGAAGCAGCACTTGATAGCGGTGCTTCAAAAAGTGAAATAAAAAAAGTTGCAAATGAAATCAGGATGGCTCTCAATCCACATCCTGCAGGTCAGTTAGAGCACAATGTGCCAATGATTGAAGGTCATAAGTTGACAGGAATGCAACATAAATACAGAGAAACAGTTTTGTTTTTTCCTAGTCAAGGACAAACCTGTCATGCTTATTGTAGTTTTTGTTTTCGGTGGCCACAGTTTGTTGGAATGGATGAATGGAAGTTTGCAATGAAAGAAACGGAATTACTTATCAAGTATCTTCAGCAACATACAGAAGTAACAGATCTGCTATTTACCGGAGGTGATCCAATGATTATGAAAAATAAAATATTTGCTTCTTATATTGATGCTATTCTTGATGCAGATATTCCTAATCTTCAAACTATAAGAATTGGGACTAAGTCATTAGGTTATTGGCCGTATAAATTTATTACAGATGATGATGCTGATGAAACTTTACAAACTTTTGAGAGAATAGTAAATAGCGGAAAAAATCTAGCTATAATGGCACACTTTAATCATCCGGCCGAATTATCTACAGCTGCAGTGAAAGAAGCAATTAAAAGAGTAAGAGCAACAGGTGCACAAATAAGAACACAATCACCAATAATGAGGAATATTAATGACGATCCTGATGTATGGTCTACGATGTGGCGGCAACAGGTAAATCTCAATTGTATCCCTTATTATATGTTCGTAGCAAGAGATACTGGGGCGCAACATTATTTTAAATTGTCGTTGGTAGAAGCCTGGAATATTTTTCAAAAGGCGTATCAAAATGTCAGTGGCGTTTGTCGTACTGTTCGAGGACCAAGTATGAGTGCAACGCCGGGTAAAATTCAAATGCTGGGGGTAAGTGAAGTAAATGGTAAAAAGATTATGGCATTTCGTTTTTTACAGGCAAGAAATCCAGACTGGGTAGCAAAACCTTTTTTTGCTGAATATAATGAAGATGCTATTTGGTTAGATGAATTAATGCCAGCTTTTGGAGAGGAAAAGTTTTTTTTCGAAAATGAATTAAACGAAATATTTAATGAGCATATCAACAAATCAGAAATTAGCAACTTCGAATGAAGTAATCGAAAATAGGAGTACAACCAAAAATCTTTTTTTGAATCCCAATGTAATAGGATTAAAAGAATCTCCTACGTTACGAATTAATCAGCATTGCAAAGAATTAGCTGAGAAAGGGAAACATATTTATAAACTTGGTTTGGGCCAATCTCCTTTTCCGGTTCCAGAACCTGTTGTAAATGCTTTACGATTATATGCGCCTCAAAAAGATTATTTGCATGTTCAAGGTTTGCCGGAACTACGTGAAGCGGTAGCAAAATTTCATCAAAAAAAAGATGGAGTCGATATTTTGTCACAAAATGTCATCATTGGTCCTGGCTCTAAAGAATTATTGTTTTTACTACAAATGGTTTTTGATGGTGAAGTGATTATACCAAGTCCAAGTTGGGTTTCTTATTTACCACAGGCGAAAATTATAGGTAATACAATTCATGTAATTCAAACGCAAGCAAAAGATAAATGGCGATTATTACCTGATCAGTTGGAAGATTTCTGTAAGAAAAATAATAAGTCAAACAATAACCCCTATTTACTTATTCTCAATTATCCTGGCAACCCAGATGGTATTACTTATGGGGATGAAAGTGTGAAACAGCTAGCTGCAACTTGCAGAAAAAATAATATTTATATTTTATCTGATGAAATCTACGGACAACTACATCATGAAGGGAAACATGTTTCAATTGCAAAATATTACCCTGAAGGAACAATTATTAGTTCAGGTTTGTCGAAATGGTGTGGGGCTGGTGGTTGGAGGTTAGGAACTTTTTCATTTCCTCCCAATCTACATTGGTTAATGGACGCAATGGCGGCTGTTGCCAGTGAAACATATACGTCTGTTAGTGCACCTATACAATATGCAGCAATACAAGCTTTTTTATGTGGTGCAGAAATAGAAAATTATTTATGGCATGTAAGAAAAATTCTTTCACTACTTGGAAATCAAACAGCTTCAATACTTAAAAAGGGAAATATTAGCGTTAACGACCCAACAGGAGGCTTCTATCTTTTTTTAGACTTTTCAACGCTACAAGAAAAATTGCATAAAAGAGGAATAGTAAATGGAAGTATTTTATGTGACCGGTTACTGGAAGATTGTGGCGTGGCCATTCTTCCAGGAGTTGATTTTAACAGGCCGGAAAATGAGTTGTCTGCCCGTTTATCTTATGTTGATTTTGATGGTGCAAAAGCATTAACTGCAAGCTATACAATTCCATTGCATGAAAAATTACCTAACGATTTTCTACATCAATATTGCAATAATGTAATTGAAGCAGCAGAAAAAATAGCAGCATGGTCAAATGAATAACTTCCAATTGAACACTTAAGCTGTTGATTTTTTTGTAATCTTTATTTTAAAAAAGTACCTGGCGTTTTTTAAAAACACTGTAAGCAAAAGCATTAGAGCAGTTAAAATAAATAATCCTATTTCTGGCTTAAAATTTATTGACCAATAAGCTTCCATTAAAATAAATGCATGCAGAAAGCATATAACTTTAGCTGTAAATGCATGACTAAATCCCTGATTGGTAAGCAAGTGGTGAATATGCGTTTTGTCTGGCGAAAATGGGGATTTCCCATTCCATATTCTCATTGTAAACACTCGAATCGTATCAAACACAGGAATAAATACAATTCCTAGAACAAATACCGGGGCATGTGGTAAAACCGGATTTGCCGAAGTTATATTTACCTCCATAAGTCGTATGCATAATACAGCAATTACAAAACCAAGTACTAGTGAACCGGTATCACCCATAAAAATTCTTGCAGGGTTTAAATTAAAATACATAAATGCAAGAATACCTCCTGCCAGAGCGAAAGCTATAAGTGCAGTATTTACATCACCAGACATACTTAAAAAAAATCCAAGTGTAACAAGACTCATAAATCCAATTCCACCTGCAAGCCCATCAATTCCATCAATTAAATTAAAAGCATTAGTAATACCTACAACGGCTAATATTGTAATAGTATATTGCGCCATCACAGGCAATTCATCGATACCAAATAGACCATCAAAGGAGGAAATTCTTATTCCTGATAATGCAATAATTGTTGCAAGAGCAAATTGAATAACGAACTTATATTTTGCTGAAAGATCTTTCAGGTCATCCATCATCCCTAATCCAAATAGTACAGCAATTGAAAAGAAAAAACTGACTTGCTCTATACTGTTACTAAATGGGAACCATAAAATAAGTGACAGTAGCATTCCTGCAACAATTGCAATTCCTCCCATCGTTGGGATTGGCGAGCTATGTTCTTTCCTTGCATCAGGCACATCATACAAACTATATTTTCTTATGAGTGTAATAATTGGTGGAATCGTAATTAGCGTAACAACAAATGCTGTAAAAAAACAAAGTAAAGCAAACTTATACTCACGAAATAGCAAATCAAATTGCAATAATTGCAGTAGGTGGTTTTTCATTTTTCCTGATTTTATTAAACAGGGCTTGGATTTCTAAATACAATATAGAAGACTATTTAGGAAACGACAATAGCCGGTTTAAATTTTTTACATTATCAAGCTTTTCCCCTTTAAGGTTTGCAGGAATTCGGTAATAACTTAGGATATTTGCTAAAGCATAACCGTAATTTTCACATGTGTAAATTTATTCCAAACTAGTACTTATCTCATCCTATTCACACATACTATCCAGTCCAATCGAATACCTGAAAGGTGTTGGGCCGCAAAAAGCAGATCTTTTCAAAAAAGAATTGAAGATTTTTACATTTGGCGATTTATTAGAACATTTTCCATTTCGCCATATCGATCGAACGCAAATTAATTTTATTAATGAGATAACACCTCAAATGGATTTTGTGCAGGTGGCTGTTCTGTTAGTTAGTCTTGAGGTTGTTGGCCAACGTCAGAGTAAAAGAATTGTAGCGGAAGTAAAAGATAAAACCGGAACCATGGAGCTTACCTGGTTTCAGAGTCTGAGCTGGGTACAAAAATCATTAGAGGTTGGTCAATCTTATCTGGTGTATGGCAGAATAAGTTTTTATAATGGGCAGCCGCAAATAGTTCATCCAGAAACAGAATTGTTGGCCAGAGATCAACAAACGGGTAAAAATTATCTGGAACCTGTTTATTCTACTACTGAGAAATTGAAGGCAAGAGGATTAAGTGGAAGACAAATTGGAAAACTTACTCAGCTATTGATGGGGATGGTTCATGAAAGAGATATACCGGAAATTCTTCCATCAACTATTCTTCTTCAATTAAATCTGATCAGTCGTTTTAATGCTTATCGGCAAATACATTTTCCGCAAGACAGCAATGAATTTAACGCTGCTGTCAAGCGATTAAAATTCGAAGAATTATTTCTTGCACAATTAAGAATGAACATGTTGCGGAGCCAGCGACATCGATTTTCAAAAGGAGTAATTTTTGAAAAAGTAGGAGAGCTGTTTAATACTTTTTATAATCAACATCTTCCTTTTCAATTAACGGGTGCACAGAAAAGAGTAATAAAAGAAATAAGAAATGATACAGCAACTGGAAAACAAATGAACAGGCTCTTACAAGGTGATGTTGGCAGTGGAAAAACAATTGTGGCTATTCTATGTATGTTATTAGCCGCAGATAATGGTTTTCAGTCGTGCCTGATGGCGCCTACAGAAATTCTGGCGCAACAACATTTTCATACTATTTCAGGGTTATTGGAAAACATGGATATGCCGGTATCAATATTAACCGGTTCAACAAAAGTAGCAGCCCGTAGGAAAATATTAAAAGAACTGAAAGAAGGTACATTGAAAATTTTAATTGGTACACATGCCGTAATTGAAGAAGTGGTTCAGTTTGACAAACTTGGTATCGTTATAATTGATGAGCAACATCGATTTGGAGTAGCACAAAGGGCTAAGCTTTGGCAAAAAGCTGTTGTTCCCCCACATATTCTGGTTATGACAGCAACACCAATTCCAAGAACCTTGGCTATGACCGCATATGGCGATTTGGATTATAGTGTAATTGATGAATTGCCGCCTGGCCGGCAACCAGTAACTACAGTTCATCGTTATGAATCACAGCGAAGTAAGGTAATGACTTTTATAAAATCAGAGATTGAAAAAGGAAGGCAGATATATATCATCTTCCCACTTATTGAAGAAAGTGCAAAGCTTGATTATGAGAATCTGATGCAAGGCTATGAGAATGTTAAAGCTTATTTTCCTGAGCCAAAATACTGGATAAGTATGGTTCATGGTAAGCAGCCGGCAGCACAGAAGGAACTAAATATGAAAAGATTTATTGATAAAGAAACGCAAATTATGGTGTCAACAACTGTTATTGAGGTTGGTGTAAATGTGCCAAATGCTACTGTAATGGTAATTGAGAGTACTGAGAAGTTTGGCTTATCCCAGTTACACCAGTTAAGAGGCAGAGTAGGCCGGGGAGCGGATAAAAGTTATTGTATCCTTTTATCAGGATCTAAATTAGGGAATGATGCCCGAGAACGGATTGGTATTATGACTTCTACATCTAATGGCTTTGAAATTGCTGAAAAGGATCTTGAATTAAGGGGACCGGGTGATATAGATGGTACAAAACAAAGTGGTGTGTTAAACTTTAAGTTGGCTAGTTTAGTCCAAGATCGGCAAATGCTGGAAGTTGCAAGAAATATTGCTGAAAGTTTACTAGAAAAAGATCCAGAACTGCTTTCGGCAGAAAATTTGCTGTTAAACAAGTTCCTTAAAAAGAAGAAAGATGGAGTATTGTGGAGTAAAATCTCATAATCTGAAGGATTTAATTGAACAGGATAGAAATTATTACAATGCTTAGACATTTCTTAACACAAGTTTTCGATCCTTTTCTCAATATTTATTGTTAATTTAAGAACATGTTTCCTCCCATGAAAATATTAATTGTCTTTTTTGCAACCCTTATTATTTCTGCTGAATTGATTGCTCAGGGCAATATTGAATTCATAGAAAATAAAGGTCAATGGGATAGCCGTGTTCAGTATATGGGAAAAGTCAGTAACGGTGCTTTTTTCCTCCGAAATGATGGTGGGTTTTCAGTGTTGCAGTATAATCCTGAAGATTATGCTAATCTAGCCCGATTTAGACACGGTCTTAATCCGGATGGATCACCTGTAAAAGCTAATGATAAACTTACGGTTAGGTCACACAGCTGGGATGTAAATTTTGTTGGGGCTTCTCAGAACATGAAAACAATTGGTCAAAAAGCAATAACAACTTACAATAACTATTTTACTGGTAGTGATCCAACAAAATGGGCGACTGAATGTAAAATATTTCAAGCGGTTACTTTGGAAAATGTATATCCAAATGTGGATGTTCGTTATTATACCAGTAATGGTTACTTGAAATATGATATCGTTGTGAAACCAGGCGCAGATATATCGAAAATCGCTTTGCGATATGATGGTGTTGAAAAATTACAAATAAAGAATAAAGAGCTATTGGTTCGTACTTCTATTGGAGATATGAAAGAGTCTTCACCATACACTTATCAAACAGATGTACAAGGTAAAAAAGAAGTACAGTGTAAATATGTCGTAAAAGATAATGTAATCCGATTTGATGTCAAAGAGTATGATCCAACCAAGACGTTAATCATTGATCCGGTCATTGTCTTTTGTTCGTTTTCAGGTAGTCTTTCCGATAACTGGGGGTACACAGCAACTTACGGACCTGATGGAAGTATGTATGCAGGTGGTATCGTTTTTGGAGAAGGGTTTCTTGTGTCACCCGGAGCTTATCAAACTACTTTTCAAGGAGCAGGGCAGCCATTAGGTGTAGATATTGGTATTATCAAACTTTCTCCTGATGGATCGAATCGTATTTATGCCACTTATATTGGTGGTAATGGTGATGAACAACCACATAGCTTAATAGTCGATCCGCAAGGTAATTTGATTTTAGCAGGAAGAACAAACTCTCCAAGTTTAGGTAATAATGCATATCCATTAAAAAATCCAATAACTGATACTATTGGGCCAAGAGGCGGCTACGATATTGTAGTTACGAAGCTTAATGCAACAGGTACTAATATTATTGGTTCAGTACGAATTGGTGGTAGAGGAAATGATGGTTTAAATATTGCTGATACCAGAAGTGGTATAAATTCATTGGTTAGAAACTATGGTGATGATGGCAGAAGTGAAGTGATATTAGATGCAGCTGGAAATATTTATGTAGCTTCTTGTACACAGTCTTCCGATTTCCCAACATCAACTACTGCATTTCAGCGCAACACAGGTGGGCAACAGGATGGAGTAGTATTAAAGCTTAACTCCAATTTAAGTGCATTATTGTTTTCAAGTTATTTGGGTGGTGAAGCTAATGATGCTGCATATGTACTTTCTATTGGGCCTGGTGGTGATATTTATATAGCAGGAGGAACTCACAGTAAAAATTTTATTGGAGATCATTCTGGTACAATTGGACCAGCTAATATCCCGAATGCAGCAGGCGACTCGACTATAGATGGATTTGTAGCAAGAATTAATAATAGTGGTACGTCCATTATTAAATCAACCTATATCGGAACTAATGGAGTAGATCAGATATATGGATTAAAATTCGACAGATTAGGTTTTCCATATATAACTGGACAAACAACTGGTGCCTGGCCGATTACTCCAGCCGGTATTCAAACCTTTGGTAGCTCCTCTGGAAAGCAATTTATTGCAAAACTACGACCTGATTTATCGGCCTATATTTATTCTACAGTCTTTGGTACTGCTTCAGCAACACCTAATATTTCGCCAACTGCATTTTTGGTTGATAGATGTGAAAATGTTTATGTTTCGGGATGGGGTGGTTTTTTGGGTAGTGCTAATGTATTTAATAGTGCGGGTACTGTAGGACTTCCTGTAACCCCGGATGCATTTAAAGGCCCTGCTACAGACGGGAAAGATTTTTATTTTATTGTAATAAGAAAAGATGCTACATCGCAACTATTTGGCAGTTTCTTTGGAGAAAATAATTCAGCTGCACAAATGGGATTTGATCATGTGGATGGAGGTACTAGCAGGTTTGATGAAAATGGAGTCATCTATCAGGCTATCTGTGGCAATTGCAAATTAGGTTCGGGCTCAGCTCCTTTATATCCTACTACACCTGGTGCATGGTCAACAACCAATAACTCGAATAACTGTAATCTTACCATGTTGAAAATTGCTATGAACCTTGCAGGTGTTTCTGCTAATGTACAATCTTCTATAAATGGTGTGCCAAAAGATACTGCAGGTTGTGTGCCACTTACTGTTGATTTTATTGATACAGTAGGCACAGCACAGAGTTATGAATGGGATTTTGGAGACGGTACTGGTACAGTAACGACGCCTACTCCAAATGTTTCACATACATTTACTGCTATTGGTAATTTTATTGTACGTCTCATTGCAATTGATCCTAATACATGTAATATACGGGACACTTCATTTATTACTATTAGGGTTGGAGACCTGGAAGTTATACCAGATTTTAATCCCGTAAAGCTTAATCCATGCGATTCATTCAAATATCGGTTTGATAATCTTTCTATTGAACCACCTTCTAAGCCTTTTGGTCCGCAATCATTCATTTGGGATTTTGGTGATGGAACACCAAGAATTCAAACAGGGGGAGGTCCGGTAATTCATAATTATGCTGGTCCGGGAACGTATAATGTAAAATTGATTTTGCCAGATACCAGTTATTGTAATGCGCCCGATTCGGTAGTTAAGCCATTAAGTGTTGCCAGCAATGTAAAGGCCAGTTTTACTACGCCTTCAACAGGTTGTTTACAATACAATGCGGTATTTAAAAATACATCACTGGCGGGCCAAACCTGGCTATGGGATTTTGGAGATGGCACAACTTCTACAGCCTTTGAACCAGTGCATCTGTATACTTTAGCCGGTACATATAATATTGTATTGATTGCTAACAATCCTAACACTTGTAATTTATCAGATACGTCTGCTGCATTTACAATCAATGTATTTGATTCGCCTACACCTGATTTCATTTTTGCTCCAAGTCCTCCTTTAGAAAATACACCTACTACATTTACAAATACTTCTTCACCGGATGCAGTTCGTTTTAAATGGGTGTTTGGTGATGGTGATTCATTACTGACTGTATCAAGGGCTCCAGTACTACATCAATACAATGCTACCGGAACCTTCACAGCATGTTTAACCGCCTACAATGCAATTGGATGCGATAGTACCATTTGTAAACCAGTTTCTGTGCTAATAGTTCCGCTTGTAGATGTACCAAATGCGTTTACTCCGCAAAGTGGAGATGGGAACAGCAAAATTTTTGTAAGAGGCTTTGGTATAGCCAAAATGCAATTCATAATTTGGAATCGTTGGGGACAAAAAGTTTTTGAAACAAATAGTCCTTCACAAGGATGGGATGGAAAAGTTAAAGGAGTAGTGCAACCAATGGATGTTTATGCTTACACTTTAAGTATCGAATTTTTTGACGGAGCAAAGACAACTAAAAAGGGTGATATTACGTTAATTAGATAGAAGGTTTCAAATTTTGAACATGGATAGAATGAGAATAATAAAGTTTTTTTTGGTATTGCTAATAGCTAGTTGCTTATGGCAAAATTCTTATTCTCAAGATCTTCATTTTTCTCAATTTTTAAACTCTCCTTTACTTACAAATCCTGCTAATACTGGGTTTATACCAGATGGCGATTATCGTCTTGGTGCCAACTATCGAAATCAGTGGGCATCTGTTACCGCATTTCCATATAAAACAATGAGTGTATTTGGCGATGTGCAAACAATGCAAAACAGTGACAATACAGGTTGGCTTGGTTTAGGTGGGGTTATATTAAGAGATGTAGCTGGAACAGGTGCATTAACATCAACTAAAGTTTATGGTTCTGCGGCATATCATCAAATGGTAAATGCCGGAAGTTTGGTTAGTCTTGGATTTAATGTAGGGTGGGCCAATAAAAATATCAATACTGCAAATCTTACCTTTCCAGATCAATGGAACGGAAGATTTTTTGATATTCATCAGACAGCTGCTGCTCCAAAATTTGATGTAAACAATATCAACTACATAGATATGCAGGTAGGAATGAATTATGCTTATTTCCCGGATAACAAAACCTACGTTAATGCAGGTTTTTCTGCAATGCATATCAACAGGCCAAGAGAATCTTTTTTCAATGAAGCTGATGGAATAGACAACAGGGTGCCGGTTCGATATACAGGATTCCTGAATGGAAGTTTTATGTTGAATGACCGTGTAATTGTCAATCCAAACATATATGCTTCATTGCAGGCAAATTCTTATGAAATAGTTGGAGGCCTTAATGCGCATTATAATTTATCCGGAGATGGGGAAAAAATATTAATAGCTGGCGCATATTACCGATATAAAGATGCAATCATACCTATGGTAGGG
This sequence comes from Chitinophagaceae bacterium, assembly GCA_024643655.1. Lineage (GTDB taxonomy): Bacteria > Bacteroidota > Bacteroidia > Chitinophagales > Chitinophagaceae > JJ008. Next base: position 53,969 of record JAHEMM010000001.1, read on the forward strand.
ATTGGATTAAAGGATATCACTTTTACATTCACATACGACGCAACTACCTCTTCATTGAAAAACTTTAATAATACCCGCGGTGCGTTTGAGTTTTCACTAATTAAACAGGGAGTTGTAGACCGTTACAGAGGCAATCGCCGGGAATCAATGTGTCCATCTTTTAAGAACTATTGATAGTCACTCATTATCTTTCCTAATTTATTCCGATTTTTACAATCTAATTGATGTAAATAATTAAGAATGGAAATCATTACCAAATCTGGTATCAACGCTAATCATATAAATGTGTTTAAAACAATTGTTGGTGAAAACAATGTTTTAGCAGATTTAGAAACTTTGAATAATTATGCTCATGATGAAACCGAAAATCTTCATTATCTGCCTGAGATAGTTATAAAACCAAGAACTGCAGAAGAGATAAGTGCGATAATGAAGATTTGTAATAAAGATAGAATACCTGTTACTCCCAGAGGTGCTGGTACTGGATTAAGTGGCGGAGCATTACCACATTTAGGTGGTGTATTATTATCTACTGAGCGAATGAATACCATTTTAGAAATTGATGAAAGGAACTTGCAGGTAACCACAGAACCGGGGGTAATAACTGAAGTGTTGCAGGATGCAGTAAAAGAAAAAAAATTATTTTACCCTCCTGATCCGAGTAGCAGGGGTTCTTGTTTTATTGGCGGAAATATTGCAGAAAATAGCGGCGGCCCAAAGGCAGTAAAATATGGTGTAGTAAAAGATTATGTTATTAATCTAGAAGTAGTGTTGCCGAGCGGTGAAATAATCTGGACAGGCTCCAATGTATTAAAGAATTCTACTGGTTATAATCTTACGCAACTGATTGTAGGAAGTGAAGGTACTTTAGGAATTGTTACTAAAATAGTTTTAAAGTTAATTCCACTTCCTCAATATGATCTTTTAATGCTGGTGCCATTTAAAAACCTGGAGCAGGCTGGAGAAGCAGTGAGTACCATATTCAGAGCAGGCTTTGTTCCAAGTGCAATGGAATTGATGGAAATTGAATCGCTTAAAATTGTAAGCAAGTTTGTAGATAGTGTTGCTATACCTATTACTGATGATACTGCTGCACACTTAATCATCGAAGTAGATGGAAACAATATGGATGTATTGATGGGAGAGATGGAAGCAATTGGGAATTTGTTAACGCAATATAATATTGGAGATGTTTATTTTGCCGATGATGCACAGCAAAAAGCGGAACTATGGAAATTGCGAAGAAGGGTAGCAGAAGCAGTAAAATTGATTGGCTATACAATAGAAGAGGACACGGTAGTGCCAAGAGCAGAATTACCAGCATTAATTAAAGGTGTAAAAGATTTAGGTATAAAGTTTGACTTTGAAGTGGTTTGTTATGGTCATGCCGGAGATGGGAATTTGCATATTAGAATACGAAAAGAAGGTATTCAAAACAGTCATGGCAATAAAGAAATGACAGTGGCTTTACGGGAATTATTTGTACTGGTAAAAAATCTGGGAGGAACAATAAGTGGAGAACATGGAATCGGGTTGATCCAAAAGCCATACATGGATATCATTTTTCAGGAAGCTAATTTCAGATTAATGCGGGAAATTAAAAAAGCATTTGACCCGAATAATATTTTGAATGCAGGGAAAATATTTGATCTGTAACGGTAATCTTAAAAGTAAATCTAACATATGAAAAAAATAGTATTTCTATTGGCATTTGTAATTACCAGTAATTTACTCTTCGCTCAAAAAGATGATGAAGCAGAAAAGGGATTTAAAAAGGAAAACCTGTTTACAGGAGGAAGTATTACATTGTCTTTTTTCAATGGTGGAACGATTATCGGTGCTAACCCCATTTTTGGGTACAAAATAGCGAATTGGTTAGATGCAGGAGTGGCTGTAAACTTTGTATCTAGTACCCAAAGAGATTATCTTCAATTTGATGACAAAGTAAAGCAAACCGTATACGGCGGTGGTATATTTACCAGAGTATATCCGGTTAATTTTTTATTTCTTCAAGGTCAATTAGAACATAATTTTATTAAGTTGAGGTACATTCCTGCAACTTCCTCTTATTTGCCTTATTCGGAGACAGTAGATGCAAATTCATTATTGGTAGGCGGAGGTTATTGCCAGGGCAGACAACCTGGGTCTAATACATTTTATTATGTAGCTATACTATTTGATGTGCTTAAAAATGAAAATTCTCCTTATGTAAATCTTGCTGTAGATCCTTCTTCTGGTCGAACAAGTGTTAGAGCAACTCCATTGATAAGAGCTGGAATAAATATTGGATTGTTTGAAGGCAGAAACAGGGGAAGATAGTTATTTAATATATTGAATAAATTCAGAAGGATTATCAAGAATGGTAATCCTTTTTACTGCTTCGTCATAAAGAAAGCCTTCTTTTTTCATCAACGACATATGTTGAATTAAGTGATTGTAGAATCCACCGGAATTTAGAATATATATTTCTTTGTCATGAATTGTTAATTGGTTCCAGGTTATTATTTCAAATAATTCATCCAAAGTGCCAAAACCGCCAGGTAGAATCAAAGCTGCATCACAAAGACTATAAATGATTCTTTTTCTTTCATGCATATCATCACTTATAATAAGCTCAGTTATATTTCTGTGTTGTACTTCCCATTCTAACAGAATTTTTGGAATAACGCCTTTTACTTTGCCACCATTTTCCATCACACCATCTGCAATTGATCCCATCAGCCCGGCACTGCCACCTCCATAAACAAGTTGAATATTATTTTTTGCAAGCAACATTCCAAGTTCTGTGGCATGTTGAGTAAACATTGGATTATTTCCATGTTTTGAACCACAAAAAACTGCAAGTGATTGTATTGACATAGTTTATATAAATTAGCTGTAAAGGGATTATAAAATTCTTTATCTTCAAAATTCTTAAGAAGAATTAATCCTACAATAATAGTATGATTAAAATTTAAAATTAGAAAAAATAAACTATGTCTGCACAGCTCCTGTTAATGTTTGTACTTGGTTATTTTGCAATATTATTGATTGTAGCCTGGTACACTTCCAGGAACTCAAATAATGATTCTTTTTTTATTGGGAATCGCAATAGTAATTGGATGTTGGTTGCTTTTGGTATGATTGGTACTTCATTGTCAGGAGTAACTTTTGTAAGTGTACCAGGTACGCCAGGAGATTTTACTGGCGATGTATTTAAAGGGTTTGGATATTTTCAGGTTGTTATTGGTTATTTTCTGGGTTATTTTGTTATTGCTTTTGTTTTACTCCCTTTGTATTATCGACTAAATCTTACTTCTATTTATGATTATCTAAAACAACGTTTTGGTTTTTTCTCTTATAAAACAGGATCACTTTTCTTTATTCTATCAAGGACAATTGGTGCTACTGCCCGTTTATATTTAGTTATAAATGTGTTACAGATTTTTATTCTTGACAGAATGGGTGTTTCCTTTACTCTTACTACTTGTATTATTTTGGTAATGGTATTATTATATACGTTTGAAGGAGGCGTGAAAACTATTGTTTATACTGACACTTTGCAAACCTCTTTCATGCTTATTGGATTGATAGTTTGTGTATTCTATATTCTTTCTAACTTAAATCTTAATATCGGCTCGGCATTGGAAACGCTTAGCTTAAAAGGTTATACCAATGTTTTCAATATGGATCCCGGGAGTAAAGGATTTTTTATCAAACAAATAATTGGTGGCGCTTTTATTGCCATTGCAATGACCGGACTTGATCAGGAAATGATGCAGAAAAACATCAGTGTGAAAAATTTGAAAGACTCTCAAAAGAATATGATGACATTTAGCAGTGTAATAGTTGTGGTTAATTTCTTATTTCTTTTATTAGGTGGTTTATTGTATCTGTATATTTTACAGAATGGTGGAGTTTATGATGGAAAACAATTGCTGTTAAATGGAGCGAATGTAATTGGAGATGATCTTTTCCCAACTGTAGCATTGCAGTTTTTACCACAAGCTGTAAGTATCATTTTTATTATTGGATTGATTTCAGCACTTTTTCCTAGTGCTGATGGAGCACTTACTGCCCTTACCTCTTCATTTTGTATTGATATGCTTGGTTTAAAACGAAGAAGCGATTGGAGTGAAAAGAAACAAAAAACAGTGAGATTAATAGTACACTTTAGTTTTACAATTATTTTCTTTATTTGTATAGTAATATTTAAAGCCATAAATAATAAGTCAATCATCTATGTAATTCTCGATCTGGCAGGTTATACGTATGGCCCTCTACTTGGTTTGTTTGCATTCGGGATTCTCACTAAGCGAAAAGTAAGGGATGGCTTTAATGTTACCATTATTTGTTTATTGGCTCCAATACTTACTTATTTACTCAGTAAAAATTCAGCTGCTATACTTGGAGGATATCAGGTTGGAATTGAATTATTAATAATAAATGGGCTACTAACCTTTTTTGGACTTTGGCTTATATCTAAAAAGGGCTTACCAGCAAATACTGCTTTGCGGGCTGTGTAAGAAGTTTACCTTTGTTATAAATTATTTTATTTGGACTTAATTCATCCATTGATACAGCAGTTTGCTGAACAATTTACTTCCGCAGAAGATTCTTTGTTGAAGGAGCTGAATGATTTTACAATGCAAAATCATTCAGAATCTATTATGCTTAGCGGCCAATTACAAGGAAAAGTATTGGAAATGATCAGTTATATGATCAGCCCCGAAAGGGTATTAGAGATCGGTACATTTACTGGTTACAGTGCTCTTTGTCTGGCAAAAGGTCTTACATCAACCGGTAAATTGCACACCATAGATATTAGGGAGAAAGATGTAGCCTTGGCAAGATCTTTTTTTAATCGCTCTGACTATGCAAAGCAAATAATTTCTCATACTGGTAACGCTATAGAAATTATCCCTCAAATACAGGAAATATGGGATTTGGTATTTATTGATGCCGATAAACCTGCTTATATTGAATATTTTAACCTTGTTTTGCCAAGGTTGCGGAAAAACGGTTTTATTTTAGCGGATAATATTTTTTTTCATGGACAGGTATTGGAAGAAAAAATAAAAGGTAAAAGTGCTGTTGGAATAAAAGCATTTAATGATTTTATTAAAGAAAGGCAGGATATTGAAAAAGTAGTCCTGACTGTCCGGGACGGTTTATACCTGATACGAAAAATGAATTGATTAATACAATGGATAAATTGAAAATTATAGTTGTAAGCTTGTTTGTTTTTTATGCATCACTTCTACAGGCGCAAAAAAATGAAAAAGTAGTGGCGTATATAAATCAATATAAGGATTTGGCTATTGCTGAAATGGAAAGAACCGGAGTGCCTGCAGCTATTACTTTGGCGCAAGGTATTCATGAATCGGGAGCTGGCAGCAGCAAACTGGCCTTGGCATCTAATAATCATTTTGGAATCAAATGCAAATCCAATTGGACAGGAGAGTCAGTAAAACATGACGATGATGCAAAAGGAGAATGCTTTCGTAAATATCCATCTTCAGCAGATTCATATAAAGATCATTCTGATTTTTTAAAAAATGGACAGCGGTATGCATTCTTATTCTCACTCGAACCTACAGATTATAAGGGCTGGGCCAATGGATTAAAAAATGCAGGCTATGCAACCAATCCAAAATATCCACAAGTGCTGATAAAATTGGTAGAGGAATATCAATTACAAGATTATTCATTACTTGCTTTAAACAAAAATCTTCAACAAGAAAATAAGGAAAAAACTTATGTGAAAAAAGTCAGCGAAGAAGATAAAAAGAAAGTAGAAGAAGCTGTTACTATAAATGATGATGTTGCTATTGATTATCCAGTTGGGGAATTTAAAATTAACGAAACGAAAGTAATTTATGTAGAAAAGGGGACTTCTTTTTTATCAATTGCAAAGCAATATGATATACCCTTGGCCAGAATTTTTGAGTTCAATGATATGCGTCCTTTAATTGAGCTTGAAAAAGATCAATTGATTTATTTGCAAAGGAAAAGAAAAACTGGGAATAGAGATTTTCATTTAGTAATGATCGGAGAATCATTACACGATATTGCACAACTGCAAGCAATACGGTTAGAAAGCTTACAAGAATTAAATTGGTTAAAGAAAAATGATATGCCAGCTGTAGGTGAAAAATTAAGTTTGAAAGCAAAATCTTCGACTATACCAAAGCTGGCATTAAAAGAAAATTACACAATAAATTCTGGCGTTCCTATTAAATAACGAATAATCTGACTCAGCATGCCTTTGATTAATGTACATGATAAATCATTTGACATCTATATTTCCGAAGAGATACTTCAGCAAAGAATTAAGGAGTTGGCAGCAGAAATAAATAAAGATTATAGTGGTAAACGACCTTTGTTTATTGCAATATTAAATGGGTCATTCATGTTTGCATCGGATTTGTTTAAAAACTTATCAATCGAAGCTGAATTATGTTTTATCAAATTGGCTTCTTACAAAGGGATGAAGTCCTCAGGAAATGTTGTTACTTCTATTGGTTTAGAAGATGATTTATTTGGAAAAGAAGTAATAATTGTTGAAGATATTGTTGATACCGGAAAAACACTTCATAACTTTTTACCAAAACTTATCCATCAACAACCAAAATCTATGAAGATTGCCACTTTGCTGCATAAGTCTGAAGCTACTGAATTCTCACTAAAGCTTGATTATGTAGGCTTTGATATTCCTAATAAATTTGTGGTTGGTTATGGCCTTGATTATGACGGTTTAGGCAGGAATTTGAAGGAAATCTATCAGGTAGTTTAAATAAATAGCAACTCTGCTCCTTTTTTTGTAATTTATCGAACTAAAATCAATATTTGAAAGCTGCTTGTCATACGGCACTTTTTATTTTCCTCAATTTATCTTTATGCGCCCAGCAGTATTATTTTAGGGGTGAAGTAAAGGATGAAGCTGGTAATGTATTGCAAAATGTTACAATCCTTCAAAATAAAACAGGATATGTTTTTCGAACCGGTTCTTCCGGAACATATGGTATTGTGTCTCACAGTAAAATTGATACATTTAGTTTTTCCATGGAAGGATTTATCAATGAAAAAGCTGTTATAGATGCTGATAATTACTTTCGACTTAAAATGAAACTGCTCCCTGCATCGGCTGCAAATTCGAGAAGGGATAAACTTTCATCGCTCACAATAAACCTTGAGAAGGAGGAATTAAGATCTTGGTATAATGGAGATGAGACCTATGCTAGTTTGCTTGAGAATCATTTTATAGAAACCAAAAGGTTTTCAAATACAGGTATGTCGCTGAATATCGACCGGGCATCCTATAGCAATATCAGAAGATTTATAACGTTGAATTCTGTTGTGCCACCTGATGCTGTTCGTATTGAAGAAATGCTGAATTACTTCAATCTGAATTATACCCCTCCAAATGATAATGGATTATTTAAACTAAAGACTTCTCTTAGTTCTTGCCCCTGGAATATAGATAATCAATTATTTTATATTAATTTCTCTTCGAAGAAACTTGATCTGGATTCATTGCCACCAAGTAATCTTGTTTTTTTAATTGATGTTTCAGGCTCGATGGATATGCCCAACCGTTTGCCATTATTAAAATCTGCTTTCAGGTTATTAATAAATAATTTACGAGATAAGGATTCGGTGGCAATAGTTGTATATGGTGGTGTAACTGGAGTAATGTTAAATACAATCAGTGGCGGCGAAAAAGAAAAAATCATAACGGTTATCGATGAGTTGGAACCCGGTGGAAATACGCCTGGCGAATCGGGTATAAAGCTGGCCTATAGCGTTGCTAAAAATCATTTTATTGATGGTGGAAATAACAGAGTTATTCTAGCAACAGATGGCGATTTTAATGTGGGAATGCGAACAGAAGAGGAACTGGATGATTTAATATCTAAACATCGGGAATCTGGCATTTATCTTACTTGCCTTGGTGTAGGTATGGGTAATTATAAAGACTCAAAAATTCAAACATTAGCCAAAAAGGGAAATGGAAATTTTGCTTATCTCGATAACTTTAAAGAAGCAGAAAAAGTATTGTTGAAAGAATTTACAAAAACATTGTATGCTGTAGCTGATGATGTTTATATGAATGTGGATTTTAATCCGGAGTATGTAAAAGAGTATAGATTAATAGGGTTTGATAATAAAGTTGGGGCATTGAGAGATTCATTGTCCATTATTGAAGGTGGTGAAATAGGGTCAGGACATTCTATGCTTGCTTTATTTGAAATAGTGCCAACTGAAATTAATAAAGGTGCAATTAAAGATGAATTTGTCGGAGGGGAACTGGGAAAAATAAATATTGAATATCATTTGCCGGGCAAGTCAGATAAGTTACACACTAAATATAATTGCAAATTTGAATACTTGCCATTTGAAAAAATGGAAAGTTCATGTCGTTTTTCTGCAGCAGTTGCTTTATTTGGTTCCCTATTACGCAATTCACCGTTTATTAAAGAATCTAGTTGGAATGAATTATTAGCTATGGCAGAAAACTCAAGCGGTACTAATGATCTATTGCAAAAAGAATTTGTTCAATTAGTACAACATGCAAAAAATCTGTATTCTAAAGTAAAAAAGAAAAAATGAGATGGGTTATCAATAATTAAGAAAACATCTCCTTTATCTTGTCAAAGAAATTTTTATCAGTTTTATCAGGATGTGGTTTAAAATTAGTTGAATCCTTTAGCTTTTCTAATGCGGCCTTTTCTTCGCTGCTAAGATTTTGTGGTGTCCAGATACTTACTTGAATTAATTGGTCACCTTTATTGTAAGCATTTACAGCTGGAAAGCCTTTACCTTTTAATCTGAATATTTTGCCACCCTGTGTGCCTGCAGGTATTTTAATTTTTGCTCTTCCATCAATTGTTGGTACTTCAATTTGTGTTCCAAAAACTGCATCGGTAAAAGAAAGATGTAATTCATAAGCAACATTTAATCCTTCTCTGTGTAATTCTTTATGTGGTTCTTCTTCTATAAGAATGATTAAATCACCGGCATTCCCACCTCTTTCTCCGGCATTCCCTTTCCCACTTACATTCATTTGCATACCTTCTTGTACGCCAGCCGGAATGTCTATACTCACCGTTTCTTCTCCATAAACTCTTCCTTCGCCTTTACAACTTGTACATTTTGCAGTTACAGTTGTTCCTTCACCATTACAGGTAGGACATGTTGTAACAGTTTGCATTTGTCCAAGAAAAGTATTTTGCACTCTTCTTACTTGTCCGCTTCCATTACAAGTACCACATGTTTGCACACTTCCTTTATCTTTTGCACCACTACCACTACAGGTAGAACAGCCGACATGTTTTTTTACTTTAATATTTTTAGTTACACCCTTTGCAATTTCTTCATACGTCAATTTTAATTTGACTCTTAAATTGCTACCTCTTACACCCCTGCTACGTTGCTGCGATCTTCCACGGCTTTGTCCGCCGCCAAAAAAACTTCCAAATAAATCATCTCCAAAAACATCTCCAAACTGGCTGAAAATATCATCCATATTCATTCCGCCACCACCGCCAAATCCACCTCGGCCATTGCCACTTACGCCTGCATGTCCATACCGGTCGTATTGTGCTTTTTTATCAGCATCGCTAAGTATCTCATAGGCTTCTGCAGCTTCTTTAAATTTTTCTTCTGCCGCTTTATCGCCAGGATTTCTATCTGGATGATGTTGCATCGCCACTTTGCGATATGCTTTTTTTATTTCATCTGTTGATGATGATTTGCCAACGCCTAAAACTTCGTAATAATCTCTTTTTGCCATGTTTTAATATTATTTCCCGACTACAACTTTTGCATGACGGATTATTTTGTCATTCAGATAGTACCCTTTTAGAATTTCATCTACAACTTTTCCTTTTAAATCCTCAGTTGGTGCCTGGATCTCTGTTACCGCTTCATGCAAATCAGCATTGAACTCTTCGCCAATGGTTGACATTACTTTTAATCCCCTGGCTTGCATGGTATTTCGAAGCTTATTAAAAACAAGCAAAACGCCTTCTTTTATAGATGCCGCATCTTTACTGACTTCAATTTGTTTTTGAGCCCGGTCACAATCATCTATCACATCTAGCAATTCTGTAATTACATCTTTGCCGGCTGTCTGAATTAATTCAACTCTTTCTTTTGCATTTCTGCGTTTAAAGTTGTCAAACTCAGCAACTTTACGAAGAAACTTGTCTTTTTCTTCTGCCAATTCCCCTTTTATTTTTTCTAGTTCAGACTCTTCTGCAACTGGCTCATTTAAGTGAGTTGTACCCCGTTGATTTTCGTCAGCATTAATATCAATACTATCATTAGTCTCTAAATTCACATCTTGTTCATTCATATCTTTTTCTGCCATTTTAGTAAAAATTGAGTGCAAAGGTAGGATTGTCAAGAATATTGCCAAGGATCAAATTGGGACAATTTGACTCTAAATTGTCAATTTATTTTGATTATAAATGACAAGATTTGCAAAAACACTTGATTCATTCAAATCAAATAGCCTTATTCCTTCTACTTCAAATCGTTAAGCCTTCTTACTGTATCTTGCAGCCGTTATGATTAAAGTTTATTTAAAGCGGAAAATTACTCCAAGAGTAGCAAATGGACACCCTTGGGTTTTCAATAATGAGGTTGAAAAGATTGAAGGCGAAGTGTTGGGTGGTGAAACAGTTGAAGTTTTAACACATGATAAAAAGTTTATAGGGAAAGGATATATCAATCCAAAATCACAGATATTAGTAAGGTTATTGACGAGAAAAAAATCGGATGAAATAAACGAACATTTTTTTTATCGTGAGATTCTGAAGTGTTGGGAATACCGGCAACAAATTGGCTATACTGAAAATTGCAGACTTGTTTTTGGTGAAGCAGATTCATTACCTCAATTAATCATTGATAAATTTAATGATTACTTTGTTTTGCAAACGCTTACGTTAGGCATGGATAAATGGAAACCTGCTATTGTTGAAGCATTGAATACTATTTTTTCTCCGAAAGGAATTTATGAAAGAAATGACGTGCCTGTAAGAGAACTAGAAGGATTGCCTCAGCATAAAGGGTTTCTCTCAGCACCTTTTGATACCAATATTTTAATTAATGAAAATGGATTCCAGTTTCGTGTAGATATTGAAAATGGACAAAAAACAGGTTATTTTCTTGACCAGCAGGATAATAGAAAAGCAATTCAACATATTGTAAAAGGAGCGGAAGTATTAGGTGCTTTTACTTATACAGGTACTTTCGAAGTGCATGCAGCTAAATATGGAGCAAAATCTGTTCTTGGGCTAGATATTTCAGCCAATGCAGTGGAACAGGCGAATAAAAATGCAGCGCTGAATAATGTGCAAGATATTTGCCGTTTTGAAACAGCCAATGCATTTGATGTTTTAAAGCAGTGGGGAAAAGATGGTCGGCAATATGATGTTGTAATGTTAGATCCGCCAGCTTTTACAAAAAGCAGAGAAACGATTCAGAAAGCAATTACAGGTTATAAGGAAATAAATCTTCGGGGGATGAAATTGGTTAAACCCGGAGGGTTTTTAGTAACATCTTCTTGTACAAATCTTGTAAATGAAGATTTGTTTTTACAAATTATTGACATGGCTGCAAAGGATGCGAGACGTAAACTAAGGCAAGTTGTTTTTCAAAAGCAATCTGCAGATCACCCAATAGTAAGAGGAATGGATAATACACATTATCTTAAATTCCTGATAGTTCAGGTTCAATAACAAAGTAGGAGGGAGAATTAACGAGATACCTGAAATTTGCCTGATTCAATTATTTTCCCTGAGCTTATTTCTACAAGATGATAAATGTATAAGCCTCTATTGAAATCATTTAATTGTACAGTAATCTTTTGTGAAAGGGTTGCGCTTTCGTACATTTTTTTACCTACGAAACTATAAATCTGTATGATATGATTTTTTTCGTAATTCTTAGGAACATCAAAGTTGATAAAAGCAGTAGCCGGATTAGGATATAGTTTTACAATCCGATCATTTGTTTCACCCAAAGTATTACTTCTAATAGATTGAGCCTGTGATTGAATGGTAATCAACAGTATAATGGATAATATGGTAAAGACTCGTCTCAACGAAACAAATTTACTTTTATTATTCGAAAATTAGGCCAATAATTTTAATTGACCAACGTAATTTTACTATACTTTATAAATAATTGATATTCAATTAAATAAAAGGGAAAAGATGAGATAGTTTTAACAAAATTTATTATAAAGTTTCCAACGTCTTTTTAATTTTTTCAAAATCCGGAATTTCACCTGCATTGTCAAGTATCTCAGCATATTGTATAATCCCACTTTTATCAATCACAAAAGCAGAACGTTTGGAAACACCTTTCATATTATATCCAAACTGATCGTAAATAGAATTATAGGCTTTTGATACATCTTTATTAAAGTCGCTTAATAAAGTAAAATTCAAATGTTGATCTTCTTTAAATCGGTTAAGTGTCTGCAAAGAGTCGACAGAAATACCAATAACTTTTGCATTAAGATTATTATACCAAGCAATATTATCTCTAATTGAACATAATTCTGTAGTACATACACTAGTAAAGGCTAAAGGAAAAAATAAAAGTAAGACCGCCTGCCCTTGCAGTTCAGAAAGTGTCAATTCTTTTTTTTCGCTATCAAATAAAGTGAAGTCTGGGGCTTTTTGTCCTACCATAAAAATTGGTTAATAATAATTTAATTTATTAGTTTGCAATAGTAACAGCTATATTTTAAAAAAGTTCTCTTTTGTAAACTTAAAATTTTTATGAAAAAATTATTTGCAGAATTAATCGGTACTTTTTCTTTAGTCTTATTTGGATGTGGAGCCGCAGTTATTTCAGGTATTTCAGAAACAGGCCCGGCTGGTATTGGCTTGCTGGGAATATCTCTGGCATTTGGATTGGCTGTAGTTGCTATGGCTTATGCAATTGGTGGCATTACTGGTTGTCATATTAATCCCGCAATAACTATCTCAATGTTAGTTGCTGGAAAAATTAAAACTGGTGAAGCTGTAAATTATATAATCGGACAGTTTATTGGAGCCACGTTGGCTGCTGGTGTTTTGTATTTAATACAAAAAGGATCACCAGCGTTTTCAATGGGTGAGTGGGCGTTGGGTGCTAATGGTTGGGGAGAAGGTTATTTAGGACAATATAATATGACATCAGCATTTATTGCAGAAGCCGTATTAACTTTTTTATTCTTGTTTGTAATCTTTGCAACTACATCCAAATTTGGTAATGGTTCGATGGCAGGATTGGCAATTGGTTTAACGTTAGTATTAATCCATTTAGTAGCCATTCCAATTACTGGTACTTCAGTAAATCCAGCCAGGAGTTTTGGCCCTGCCATTTTTGCTCAAGGAAAAGCATTAACTCAGCTCTGGTTATTTATTGTTGCTCCGATTGCAGGAGGTGTACTTGCAGCCTTAGTTTGGAAAGGCTTATTTGAAACAAAAGAATAATGTGATTAAATAAATAATTTAGGAAAGAGGATTTTTAAATCCTCTTTTTAATGCACTAAAATTTAGGACAAAGTAAATATTCACCTTTACTTTTTCTAAACCCTAAATAGGATAGAGAAATCTCAAAACCACCACGGCCATAACTTGATGGCTTAAGTTTAGAAATATTGACATCATAACTCAAAGCAAAAGAGAAAGGAGAGTAATCTAATTTTAATACAGGAATTAAAGCATCATCCCATCTTAGAAATCCTCCGGCATGAATTGTATAAGCCGGGTTATCAGGATCCTCACCCAATTTTAATCCATACATAAGCCCCCCTACGGTTTCAGAAAAACTTCCTTGCCTCGAATGATCCGCAAGTATTGTCATATAGGCATTTTCTGAAACGCCTAATTTTAGTCCGCCAGAAAAAACCAATTTTGGCTGTAACTCTATACTAGCATTTCTTAAAAAAAATGATTGATTTGGTTTATTGAGGTGATGATAAGCTGCGCCAATAAAAAAATTGTTATCAGGATTATAAGCAAGGTTTGAATTATAACTTATTCCTACACTGCCATCCCAGTATGTAAACTGGCTGTTAGCAAAGTTTTCGCCTAAGCCACCATTATCATATTGGGTATTCGTTGTTACTTTCGAAGGGTCAAATCTTCTTTGAATCATTCCTCCCATAAACCCTAATGATAAATAACTATTTTTTTCTGAGCTTAATGATTTATGATAATTTAAAGCAGGCAATATATGTGTAGATGTCCAACCAATTGTCCCTGCTTTATCATACATGATCTGCATGCCAGTAGTAATAAAGTCATTCCCTTTTCCAATTGGCATTTTAAATTCTGCATTTACAGATCCGGTTTTATAGGCATTTGTTAAGCTGTTCCATTGATCCCGGTAAACTGCCTGTACCCTGATATCACCTGAAAAAATTCCAGCCAATGAAGGATTTCTTAATAAAGGAGTTTCAAAAAATTGTGAGAAATGAATATCCTGGCTTTTTGCAGTAAAACAAAATGCTAAAGCAATAAAGGGGAAAATAAAATGTAATATCGATTTTCTCATCTTCATATTATAAGATCAAAGCAATATTGCCGTTTAATTTAATAATCTCACCATTATCACAAAATACTTCAGCCTGATACACATATACATCTGCTTTAGCTTTGCTATTTTTATACGTTCCATTCCAACCTGATGACGCATCATTTACTGGGAAATCTCTTTTTTCAAATACTAGTTCACCCCACCTGTTAAATATTCTAAGCATTCTTACTCTTTCTAAGCCTTTACCTCTCGGGTAAAACACATCGTTGCTACCGTCACCATTAGGTGAAAAAGTATTAGGTATAAATAAATTGGAATTAACACAGATAACATTTACTTGTATTGAACCAATATTGCTGCAACCGTTATCATCAGTAAAGTAAACTTGATAAAAAGTGTTCAATTTAGGAACGGCGTCAGGTTGTGGACAATCAGTACAACTAAGTCCTGTAGCAGGAGCCCATATCCAACTGATTGTATTAGGAGAATAAGTGGCAGGAATTGTTTGCGCAAAACCATTTTGAATAGTAATCTGCGATGGCATATTTACAACAGGTAATGGGTTTATGTATACTGTTTGTAACGTCGTGTCTTTGCAACCAGTACTATTTGTAGCAATGGAAGTTATTGAAAAAGTACCGGCAGTTGTATATTTCTGTATTGTTGGATTTTGTAATGTTGAAATATTTCCATTTGGAAAATCCCATTGCCATGTTACAACTGAAGTATCTGGTTGTAGGAAAATTCCCGAATGTAATAATGATGAGTTCACGCAAACAATTGAGTCACCGGCAATATCTATTAATGGCCTTTGAACAATTTTTACAAGATTAGGCATTCGAAGTGTATCCGTACATCCTGCTTGTGTTTCAACAGCCAATTGAACAGTGTAAAATCCTGGAGAAGTATATTGATGAGATGGGTTTGTTAATGTGGAAGTTCCTCCATCACCAAAATCCCAGTTATACCTAACTATTGGATCATTGGAGATTGATGAATCGGAAAAATTAACGGTTCCCCTATCACAAAAAACTAATGTATCATATCCAAAGTCCGCTTTTGCACCTGAAATATAAAAAGTATCAATACCGTTTAGTAAAATCAAACAACCTGATGGGTCTTGTAAAATGACTTTGGGTAGAAAATTTCCAAAATTCGTGTAGGTATGGTTTATTGAAGGTGTTGTAGTTGTTGCCGTATTCCCATCGCCAAAATCCCAGAAATAAGAAACAATAGGACTCGAGGTAACTATATCAAGAGTTGTGCTGAAAGGACTGCACCCTGCTGTAGGTGAATAGCTGATCATTGAACCTGCTGTGTCATAAATACGAATCGTTCTAGTTATGGAATCAAGGCAACCGCCTGGGCTGGTAACAAGTAGTTTTACAGGATAAACACCCGGTAAATTGTAAAAGTGAACAGGATTGGTGAGGTTGGATGTGCCTTCACCCGGACCAAAATCCCATAATAAATTTGTAAAATAGGTGGAAGTATTTGTAAACTGAACTTGCAGCGGTGTACAAGAGCTAATGGAATCACTAACTGTAAAATCAGCAACAGGTAAATCTACACGAATATAAGTTGTTCTTATAAGCGAATCGGCACAGCCATAAATGTCCTGTACTCTCAACTTCACAGTATATAATCCTGGAGTGGAATAAATATAAGTTGGAGAAGTTAAAGATGATGTGCCACCATCGCCAAATTCCCAGAAACTGGTAAGGCCTGCTGGACTTGAATTATTGTTAAATGTAACAGTAGCATTTGGACAGGTTAATGTATTAGCAGATGAAAAAGCAGGAATAGGATCTGTGGAATTTATAAGATTTGCAATTGTAATGCTATCCATACATCCTGTAGCATCGGTAACAATTAATTGAACAGAAAATGTTCCGACAGTATTATAAGTGTGTTGAAAAGGAGGGCCACTGAAATTCTGAATAGTGCCATCCCCAAAATTCCATTTCCAGTTAGTTATTGCATTTGTTCCATCTGTAGTTGAGAGATCATTAAATGTCGTAGTTAGTCCGGCACATCCGCCTACATTCGAGGCTGAAAAATTTGCTGTAGCTCCGTTGATGCGTATATAGTTTGTTTTTGTAACAGTATTTGTACATCCGTTATTATCAGTAGTTGTTAATACAACTGTATACGTACCGCTTGTGGTATAAGTATGATTAATAGTCGTTAAAGCAGTTGTTGCATTGAAACCATCACCAAAATCCCAAAAATAACTTGCAATATTAGATGTATTAATATTTGATGCTGTAAAATCTATCGTTGCTATTTTACAGGCTGTAAGTTGATTAGCATTAAAATCAGGATTTTCATTTATCGTTTGAATAATTCGTTGCGTTGTGTCAGCACAAGCTCCGTTTGTTACTATCAATCTGACTGTAAATGGTCCGAATGAAGGGAAAATATGTACCGGATTTTGAATAGATGAAATTGGTGACCCGTCCCCAAAATCCCATTCCCAGGTTTGTGGCGAAATCGATTGATCTGTAAAACTAAATTCTAGTCTGTTTGTACAATTAGGCACAGGAGTAAATCTGGCAATCGGAGGTAATACTCGTACATAGTTAGTTCTTATCAAAGTATCCGGACATCCGTTATTTGTAGCAATCAAGCGAATAGTGAAATATCCGGTATCAGTATAACTATGTGTGGGATTTTGTAAAGTTGAAGTGCCTCCATCACCAAAATCCCAAAGCCATTCATTTGAGGGTACAGTCAGGTTACTAAAATAAACTGGTTGCGTACCACAAACTGGAATAGGAGCAGCAGAAAAATTAGCAATTGGCTTCGATCCTACAGTCACTGCATTTGGTATTAAGAGTGTATCTGTACAGCCGCTGCTTGTTGTAATAATCAAACGCACTGTATAAGTGCCTTGTGCAACATATGTGTATGTTGGGTTTGCCAGTGTAGAAGTACCGCCATCTCCAAAATCCCAATTATAAGAGGTTACTGCATCAATAGATGTAATAACAGGTACAGGTGAAATACTATAAGGGATACAACCCCTTACAGGAAATAATGGGATACTGATTGTTGCTCTTCGGATAACGATATAATCCGGTATTATTAAAGTATCAGAACAGCCAAATGAGTTTGTAGTAATCAATGTTACCGTAAAGCTTCCATAACTTGTATAGGTATTCGAAGGATTTTGAACTGTTGATGTATTGCCATCCCCAAAATCCCATTGCCAATTGACCGGAGAACCAGTTGATAAGTCAGTGAAATTAACTGTTAAGGGTGGTTCGCATTTTGAAGTTACAGGGGCTGAAAAATTAGAAACAGGCCTTGGGTTTACAGTAATTGTATGTGATATGGAGTCAATGCAACTTGAATAAGTATTGTAAAGCCAAATGGTATAGGTTCCGGGCAAAGTATAACTATGGCTTGTATTGATTGTATTTGCCGTAGCACCATCTCCGAAATTCCAGCTGGAGCTTACCGGGACGGGAGTAGAATTATTTGTAAATGTTGCACTTTCGTTGGTACATACAGCTGGTGGACTATTAAAATCTGTAGTAAAGCCTCCTATAATAACTGGATTATTTCTGAAAGTATCTACGCATCCGGCGCTACTGGTAGTAATTAAAGTAGTAATAAAAGATCCATTCGATAAATAGGTATGTGAAGGATTTTGAGCTGTTGAAGTATTGCCATCCCCAAAATCCCATAAATAACTAAGTGTGGGAGGCCCGGTTGAAGTATTGGTAAAATTAATTGTTGCTGGTGCAGAGCAAACAGTAGCTTGTGTATTCGTAAAACTTGCAATAACACCAGTCGTGGAAGTAATATAGTTAGGCCTGCTTACCGTTTTGGTACAACCTTTATCATTTGTAACCTTCAACGTAATTGTGAAATTGCCGGTAGTTGTAAAAGTCGCCAAGGGGTTTTGTAAGGTTGAGGTAGTGCCATTTCCAAAATCCCATAACCAGCTCACATTTGTATTGCCGGCACCAGCTGTTGATAAATCTGTAAACTGGACTCTTAGTGGAAAACATCCGCTTTGGGGAGTTGCCGAAAAATTAATAATTGGCGGTTCATAAACATTTATATATTGTGTTCGTGTTAATGAGTTTGATCCATTTGCATTCGTTACAGTAAGTGTTATTGTATAAGAACCAGGTATAAAATATGAAGTAGTAGGATTTTGCAAAACAGATGTATTTCCATTTCCAAAATTCCAATTCCATGATGTTGGATTACCTGTGGAAATATCTTGAAAGTTGATAATTACCGGGGAGCAACCTGACTGTGGCGTACCCAAAAAATTAGCAACTGGAGTTTGTGCAGAAACTAAAGTATTTGGAGCTAAAATAAGTAAGGACACAACTAGTAAAACTAGGATATGGTTAATTTGTTTTTTCAACAGTAAGGTCTTTGGTTTTTCACTACTTAAGAACGAATCCTTTGCTCAAAAATTATTCCGAATTCATTTATTCCAGAAAATTTGAGCATATTCCTAATTTTTTCTGAAAAAATGGCTTTAATATATCTTCCTAAGACAATAAAAAAGCTTTAATGTTTAACGCCTTTAATCATTCAAAAAAATAAATTACATATAGTCAATGAGTACTATTAAAGTTTATCAAGACGCATAAACTTTGAATCTGTACCATTAGTCTGAGTAGCTTCTACATATGTCCAACTATTTTTTGTAATATTCCAATTTCCATTAATTAATTGTAACGGATAGGATGCCGATATAAAATTTGCCGATGTTGTCATTGT
The DNA here is from genome assembly GCA_024643655.1 of Chitinophagaceae bacterium. Lineage (GTDB taxonomy): Bacteria > Bacteroidota > Bacteroidia > Chitinophagales > Chitinophagaceae > JJ008. The sequence goes on from JAHEMM010000001.1 coordinate 73,241, forward strand.
AGAAGCATTTCCATCCCAGGTGCCTGTTTTTTCTATGATGCCATTATTTATAGCATCAACGGTTTTATTGCTATAATATTGAAATTTATAAGTTGAAAAGTCAACTGCATTTCCATTATTTGTAAATGTGGTAATCTTCCATTGTCCGTCAGTCATTGCTTTTAATACAAGGTCTTCTTGTATTTTTTCAATTGTTTTTTTACAACTAATAGCAATGATGGATATTAGTAATAAGGTGAGAAGTTTCTTCATAAAGTATATTAGATAATGCAAAATACAAAAAAATAGCAAGAATTTACTAAAACACAGGTTAGGTGTTGCAGACTTACTTATTCAATTAAGGATTTCAATTTAATAAATTAAACAAAGAAGCCCCTTGTTCTTACGGGAACAGCGGGGCTTGTTTTTACCGGTGAAAACTATTTCAAAGGAAAGCCACTACTGGCTTTCACTTCATTCATTTGTTTAATATGCCTGTTATTATGGCTTGCAATATATAGGTACAACTGATAGCAATCAATCCAACCAAAAGGAAACTGAATTACATGATTTCGAAGATCTTCAGTTGTATTTTTCATATAGTTTATATGTGCATCTCTATTCATTTTAAATTCAAGCATTGAGGCAGATATATTATTAAAATTTGTGTTTTTAGGCTGGATGAGATCAGGTGCCTCGTTTTTTTTTGATCTGTCTTCTGCTATATACGCTACCTGCTCATCTGAATGGATTATTGCTGTCCTTTGTTCAGGATTAGCAGGTGTACTCATCGCTTTTTCAAACATTGCCCACAACAGTTTTTCAGAAGCGGCTATATGATAAAAGCATTCTTTCACTGACCATTTATCAGTGGATTCTTTGTAATTTAATTGTATTTCTGATAATCCTTTTGTTGCTTCCACTGCATCCTTATAAGTAGCTTTCATTTTAGTTATGGCAACTTTTCTTTCAGATTTTGATACTATATTGTCGCTTATTGTGCCAGCAAGACCTGTTACAAAAAGTAAGGTGAGCAGAATAATTCCTGTTTTTCTTTTTAACATCGCAAGCCTTTTAAATTCTAATCGTTGGATACTTTGTAATCCAAAGGGTGGGAGGGATTGAAAAGTTACAAAAAATATGCTTACGTCCAAGAATGATTTTTGCACATTTTCTATTAATCATGATTAATAGGCTTTTTTCTAACCATTCCGCCTCGGGTATCTTTTATACTTTGCATTACGATAAAAGCATTTGGGTCAATTTTTTCAATTTCTCCGGTAAGTCGGGTAATTTCTAAGCGGGTAACTATTGTGAAGATTATATCTGTGGGGTTTAGATTCTCCCCACTTCTTCCATAACCCCTTTTGCCAGTATAAATAGTTAACCCTCTTCTCATTTTTTCTTTAATCATTTGTGCAATTTCACGGCTATGCGGAGATATGATTGTTACACTTGTAAACTCTTCAATTCCCTCGAGGATAAAATCTACTGTTTTTGAAGCAGCCAGATAAGTTAGTATTGAATACAACGCAACTTGTACTGTTAAAAGGTAAGCAGCAACTGAAAAAATAATGATGTTGAATACAAGAATAAAATCTCCAACTGAAACACTCCTTTTTCGACTTAGAGCAATTGCAAGAATTTCTGTCCCATCGATTACTCCGCCACCACGAATAGTAAGACCAATGCCAGCTCCCAGAAAAAACCCACCAAACACGGCCACTAATAATTTGTCATCGGTTACAACCGGAAAATGAACGGTAGCAACAACAATGGCAAGTACTCCAATTGCAATGATACTTTTAATTGCAAAAATTTTGCTGATTTGTCTCCAGCCCATTAAAACAAAAGGTAAATTTATTAGTACAATTAATAGTGATAAAGACCATCCCGTTTCTTTACTTGTAAGCAATGAAATTCCCATAACGCCTCCATCAATTAATCCATTTGGAATAAGAAACCCTTCTAATCCAAAAGCAGCAGAAAAAATACCAACGGTCATCATAAATGAATTTCTGATAAAATTCCATAGCACTCTTTTCACCACAAGTGTTCCCTTTGCCAGTTCATACCGGGTAAGAGGTTCCTCGCTTTTTTTACCGAGAATTTTTCTTACCTCATTGATTATTATATGGTGAATTTTGGGGTTCAAAGCTGTTTTTTCAAAGATAGGTAACTAATCAGGCAATTGATTTTCAGTAAACTTTCAAATCAGTAACTTTCAGCCATGAAAATAAAAGACATTATTTCTTTTTTGGAAACAAAAGCACATCCTTCTTTGCAAGAGTCATATGATAATGCCGGGCTAATAACAGGTGATGCATCCTGGGAATGTAAAGGAGTCATTTGTACACTAGATGCGCTTGAAGAAGTAATTGATGAAGCCATTCAGAAAAAATGTAATCTGATAGTAGCGCATCATCCAATTATATTTAAGGGGTTAAAAAAAATTAATGGGAAGAATTACATTGAGAAAACAATAATTAAGGCTATCAAAAATGATATTGCCATTTATGCCATTCATACAAACCTTGATAATATAAAAAATGGAGTAAATGGAAAAATTGCTCAAATGCTTGGGTTGAAGCATCAAACGATATTGTCGTTGAAAGAAAATACGTTAAAGAAATTGTTCACTTTTGTTCCAGTCAATAAAGCCGATCAGGTTCGCAACGCTATTTTTATTGCCGGAGGTGGTCATATAAATAACTATAGCGAATGTAGTTTTAATACAGAAGGTATAGGAACTTTTAAAGGGGCGGAAAACACTAACCCATTTGTGGGTGAACCTGGTAAACAACATCAGGAAAAGGAAGTAAAGATAGAAGTGATTTTTCAGGCATTTCAAGAGGGGAAGATTATTTCGGCTTTATTAGAAGCTCATCCTTACGAAGAGGTGGCTTATGATATTGTACAACTTACAAATGGCAATACTTCGTTTGGCGCTGGTGTGATAGGAGAGTTGCCTGTACCCCTTCAGGAAAAGCAATTTTTGGACAAATTAAAATCGGTTTTTCAGGTTCCAATTATTCGGCATACAAAATTTATTGGCAAACCAGTGCAAAGAGTCGCTCTTTGTGGCGGAGCCGGAAGCTTCTTGATTTCCAAAGCCTTAGCTGTTGGTGCCGACGCATTTTTAACCGCTGATCTAAAGTATCATGAATTCTTTGATGCTAATAACCAACTTCTATTAGCAGATATAGGGCATTATGAAAGTGAACAGTTCACAATCAACCTGCTACAGGAGGATTTGGAGCAAAAATTCCCTACCTTTGCCGTCCTTAAAACTGAGGTAAAAACAAACCCTGTTCATTATTTATAAGCGATAAAAATCGTTATATATTAACTGAATAGCAATAAACGCAAACCCGAATTATATTATATGGCACATGTAAAAGAGTTTTCCGTAGAAGAAAAATTGACATCACTTGTTAATCTGCAAAAGATTGAAAGCAAGTTAGATGAGTTACGTATTCTTAAAGGTGAGTTGCCAATGGAAGTGGCAGACCTTGAAGATGAAATAGCTGGTTTTCATTCCCGTCAGGTACGCATCGAGGAAGAAATAAATGGGGTAACTGAATTTATTGAGCAACGTAAGGAAGCAATTAAGGAGTCTGAAGCTTTAATAAAAAAATACGACAAGCAAAGTAATGATGTAAAGAATAATCGTGAGTTTGAAGCCATTAATAAAGAAATGGAAATGCAGCAACTTGAAGTAAAGTTGGCGGAGAAACATATTAAAGATGCTACTGAAGAAATTTCAGAAAAAGCCGTACTATTGGAAAAAGCTAAAAAGAACATTGTGGCTAAAGAAGGTATTCTTACAACTAAGAAAAGTGAGTTGGAGAAAATCATTGTTACCAATGAAAAAGAAGAAAAGCATTTTAATAAATTGAAAGAAGAAGCAATTGGTCATGTAGACGAGAGATTATTAGCCAGCTACCAAAAAATTCGTAATAGCTATCGCAATGGATTAGCAGTTGTGGCAGTAGAAAGAGATGCCTGCGGTGGATGTTTTAATGCAATACCTCCTCAAAAGCAAAGTGAAATTAAGCAGCATAAGAAAGTAATGATCTGTGAGAACTGTGGTCGTATCCTGGTCGATGAAGAATTACACACTGCTGTAACTTTAAAATAATTAGTAATAAATTATAAATTATTAATAGCTGCCTATGGCAGCTATTTTTTTTAGTCGGTATATCCAATCTGTGGCCAAAAAAATCTAATTTGCCATTTATAATGCTAGAAAAGCTTTCAATACAGAATTATGCAATCATTGATGAACTTGAAATTGAGTTTTCAGGAAATCTAAATGTTATAACAGGGGAAACTGGTGCAGGTAAATCTATAATCATTGGGGCACTGGGATTAATTTTAGGCGAAAGAGCAGACTCCACTTCATTGGTTAATAAAACTAAGAAATGTGTAATTGAAGGAGTGTTTAACTCCGGTTCCAAAACGCAGGTCTCCGCCTTTTTAAAAGAAAATGAATTGGATGGTGATAATGAAATAGTAGTAAGGCGGGAAATTGGAATAAATGGAAAATCAAGGGCTTTTATTAATGATACTCCTGTAAATCTTGCTCAATTGCAAGAGCTAAGTTCAATGCTGGTAGATCTTCACCAGCAATTTGATACACTTGAAGTTGGCGAAAAAGATTTTCAAAGAACCGTAATAGATGCTTTAGCAGGGAATGCACAACTGATTGAAGAATATCAGCAATACTTTCGCCAATGGCAATCTACTACCAAAGAATGTGAGGTCTTAAAAGAACAAAAACTTCAGTTTGATAAAGAAGCAGATTATAATCGTTTTCAGTTTACAGAATTAGATGAAGCTGCATTTAAAGAAAATGAACTGGAGGAAATAGATGGTGAATTAAAACTGTTGAGTAATGCAGAAGGCATAAAAGATACATTGGGAAAAGTGTTTTATGAGTTAAATGAAAGTGAGAATCCATTAGTACAGCAGTTAAAAGTCTTATTGAATCAACTTGCTGCTTATTCCAACCATCATCCTGATTTACCGGTATTAATGCAAAGACTGGAATCAACACAAATCGAATTACAGGATATTGCCGGTGATATTGATCGAATCAGTAATCATATTAATTATGACCCTGAAATGATTGAGGAATTGAATGATCGCCTTTCACTCGGATATAAATTACAAAAGAAACATGGAGTAAATTCCACAGCAGCATTAATTTCCTTGCACAAAGAACTGGAAGATAAATTACAGGCCGTATTAAATATTGATAATTCGATTGCCAAAAAAGAAAAAGAAGCCGCTACGTTTTATGCAACTGCAAAAGACATTGCAAAAAAAATTACCGAAAAAAGAAGTAAACAGGTACAACCATTTGAAGTAAATGTAAATAAACTACTGGCACAGGTAGGAATGCCCAATGCAAAAATCAAAGTAGAAATTACAGCAACCGAATTAAATTATGCTGGTGCTAATGCAATTGAATTTTTATTTGATGCAAACAAAAGCGGACAATTTCAATCAGTGCAAAAAGTAGCCAGTGGTGGTGAACTTAGCCGGTTAATGCTGAGTATAAAATCGTTGGTGGCGGCTTCTATTGATCTTCCATCACTCATCTTCGATGAAATAGATACGGGTATCTCCGGGGAAGCTGCCCGGCAGGTAGGGATTATTATGAAAGAACTTGCTGCCAAAAGGCAAGTAATTTGTATTACACATCAACCACAGATTGCCGGAAAAGCAGATGCTCATTTCTTTGTATATAAAGAAATTGTTGGCGATACAGTAAAAACAAATATCAGGCAACTTACTACTGATGAAAGAATAACGACCATTGCCAAAATGCTTAGTGGCGAAAAACCAACAGCCGCTGCCATAGAAAATGCCAGAGAAATGTTGATGAATTAATCATTCTTTTCTCAATAAAATAAGCAGCAATTAAATAATCTTTCAAAAAATCTAAGCACAAAGCTCAACTTTAAATGCTAAACTGAAATAAGAATAGAATTCACCTTTTTCATCCAAAGATTCTGCCTTCCATTCAGTACCATATGTAAATGGCTTCTTGCTATGGCTGGCTGCCTCACCAATACCGATAAAGGCATTTTCCGTTTGTAGGCGGAAACCGTAGGTAGCATCTTTTTTTAATTCTACGGGTGCCAATCCAAAGCGGATCCACCGGGCATCGTCTCCTTTTTGTAAGTACATACTCCCATTGGCAATAGCTGGTCCCCATTTATGGCTGGCGACATCAAACTCATGTAAGGTTAATGCCACATCTCCGGGCTCCTGCACAGTTGAAGAATATACTTGTATATTATTTACTATGCCATCAGAGGGGCATTTGAAGGTCTGTCCCGCAATATGATCTTTTGGATTGGGCTTCAGATGTCCGATCCAGAGGGTGGTATTATTTTCTGTCTGGCTTAAAATGGGCTGGTTGCTGCGATTTGTCGTTTGCATAGTTGTTTTTTTAGAATTGAATAAAATAAGGTGTGCAGCAGTTCAGGTACAAAATGTAATTATTACTAATAACTGTTAGCAAAACCAGGTTATTGTGGGATGGCTGTTAAATATTACACTTTATAGTGTTTTTTATGCACCAATGTGCTATTTTTTCAGGGCTTTTACCATTCTTTTTTGGTAAATTGATTAAGACTTTGGTAATGTTTTGAATGTGGATAACCGGTTTTTTGGAGTGCAGAAAAAGTGAACAAAGAAAAAGTTTTTTAAAAACAATTTTGAATGCTCTTAGACCTTTATTTTCGCTTGACTGACTGACGGAAACATTCCACTAACAAAGAGATGACAATTTCTTAAAAAAAAACGGAAGACTAACCCAAAGTCAATGGTATAAAAATCATTGGTTAATATTTTATCGCCGTACAGTAATGGAATTTACGAACATTAACAAAGACAGGAAGCAAAGAAGAAAATCTACATTAGATCTGGGCACAATGGTGTACGGAAAAGTTCCACCACAAGCAAAAGAGTTGGAAGAAGCCGTACTGGGTGCTATCATGCTGGAAAAAACAGCGTTTGATACCGTTGTTGAAATTCTAAAACCAGAATGTTTCTATGTAGAAGCACATCAGCGTATTTATAGTGCAATGCAAAGTCTTTCAAACAAAAGTCAGCCTATTGATATTTTAACGGTAGCAGAAGAATTAAAATTCAAAGAAGAGCTGGATATAATAGGAGGAGCTTATTATGTTACAAAACTCACCAATGCAGTTGTATCAGCAGCGAATATTGAAACGCATTCAAGAATTATTTTACAAAAGTTTATTCAACGGGAATTGATTCGTATCAGTGGTGAAATTATCGGAGATGCTTATGAAGATTCTACCGACGTTTTTGATCTGTTGGACGATGCTGAAACAAAATTATTTGAGATCACTAATAATCACCTCCGCAAAAATTTTGATACGATCGATTCTGTATTAGTAAAAACAATACAGCGAATTGAGGATCTGCGTCATAAGAATGAAGATGTTACTGGTGTGCCGAGTGGTTTCCCTTCTTTGGATAGAGTAACCTATGGGTGGCAAAATACAGACCTGATTATATTAGCCGCAAGACCTTCAGTTGGTAAAACGGCTTTTGCTTTGAATCTTGCCCGCAACGCAGTAATGAGTGCTAGCAAAAAAACAGGCGTTGCTTTATTCTCATTGGAGATGAGTGCTGGTCAGCTAGTACAGCGTATCCTTTCGGCACAGAGTGAAATCTGGTTGGAGAAAATTGCCAGAGGAAAACTGGAAGAGCATGAAATGAAGCAACTCTATGCAAGAGGTATACAGGAACTGGCGCAAGCTCCATTATTTATTGATGATACACCTGCATTGAACATATTTGAATTGAGAGCAAAGTGTCGCCGCTTAAAAAACAAGCATGATATTGGCTTAATCATCATTGACTATTTGCAGTTAATGAGTGGAACCGGTGATAATAGAAGTAGTAACCGTGAGCAGGAGATCAGTAATATCTCCAGAAACTTAAAAGCATTGGCCAAAGAATTAAATGTGCCGATCATTGCACTTTCACAGTTAAGTCGTGCTGTAGAAACCCGGAGTGCCGGTAAAGATGGTAACAAAATGCCGCAGCTTAGTGACCTCCGTGAATCAGGGGCCATTGAGCAGGATGCAGATATGGTCATGTTTCTTTATCGTCCGGAATATTATGATATTACACAAAACGAAATGGGCGAAAGCAATAAAGGCGAAACGCATGTTCGAATTGCGAAACATAGAAACGGTTCTTTGGAAACTATCAAACTCAAAGCCTTGTTGCATATTCAGAAATTTACTGAAGATGATAGCGGGGGCTTTGGTGGTACAGGTTTGACGGGCAACTGGAAACCTGTAAGCGATATGGATGGTGATGGCGGCGCCAAAGTTTTTTTACAAACCGGTTCAAAGATGAATGATTCATCAGATTATGACGATGATGATAGTCCTTTTTGATTTTAGCAGACCGTCTTTTAATTAGTAAATTTTGTTGGCAGGCGGAATTGCGGAATTAAGATTTTAGATTTGTCCCAGAAGGCTGGGACTTTTTTTATTTATAGTATTTAAATGCGAAAAATATTCATTACTCTTTTTATCTTCTCTTTTGCTTTTACACTACATGCTCAGTGTGATGTATCAAAACGTCCTATTGTTTTTATACATGGTTTTCTTGCATCGGGTGATACCTATAGTTTGCAAATTCAACGACTGATAAAAAACGGATATTGTAATGATAGATTATTTGTTTTTGATTGGAATTCAGTAACAGGTAATGGAAAGAAAACAGATAGTTTGTTACAAGACTTTATTAATGCCGTATTATTAAAAACCGGGGCTTCACAAGTTGATTTGGTTGGACATTCTGCAGGAGGTGGTTTAGGCAGAGGCTTTTTATTGGATTCAGTTTATGCTGCCAAAATTGCTCATTATATTCATTTGGGCAGTCGTAAATGGAGTTATGAATTCAGTTGGTTTAAAAATAACCGTTGTTTAAATATTTACTCAGCAAGCGATAAAATTATTGGAACAGGAGCAGGTAATGTTGAAGGTGCTGCTAATCTTGATTTAAAAGATAAAGATCATTATGAAGTAGCTACCAGCGAAGAAACTTTTTCAGCTATTTATGAGTTTTTAAATAATGGTGAAAAGCCGGTCAGTAAGAATTTGAAAATGCCTTCAATCCAAATTCAAGGAAAAGCTGTTGAATTAGGCTCCAATGAACCAATGGCAAATGCAATCGTTCAAATATTTATTACCAATATAAAAACAGGGGAGAGAAAAACGAAAAAACCTGTTCAAACTTTTATAGCAGATGAAAAAGGAAACTGGGGGCCGTTTAAAGCAAATCCATCATTATATTATGAACTTGCCTTGTTGCCCGCAGATTCATTAGCAAGAAGAATCAGTTATTATTTTGAGCCCTTTACAACTACAGATAATCATATATACTTACGGGGTTTTGCTCAAACTGGTATGATGGGGATGATGCTAAGTAGTTTGCCCAAAAAAGAGGATCAATCGGCCATTGTTGTTTTCTCTGCCAATAAAGCTATGATTGGAGGAAGAGATAGTGTTACCATTAATGGTATTCCCATTTCTACTCCTCAACTAACACCTGCTGCTAAAACCATTATCTCCAGTTTTATTTTTGATGATGGCGATGGAAAAACATCTGGCAAAGCATTAAAACAATTCAGTACTGCACCATTTATTGGCGGTGTGGATATAAGTTTACCGGTAAATCCTGTATCAAAAAATACAGTTTATTTTAACGGCAGTTACTTAGTTTTACCTTCCATCTCTTCAAAACAAAAAATAGTATTGGCTGTATTTAAATAAGCAATGGCATTACCTTTTTTCTATATCAACGATTATACTGAAGTTAAAAAAATGATTGTGTTGGATGAAGAAACATCTAAGCATATAGTGCAGGTACTTCGTATGAAAAGAGGTGAAGCAATAAATCTTACTGATGGGAAAGGCAGTTTACTAACCTGTACAATTGTAGATGATCATAAAAAGCATTGTGTAGTAGATTTAATAAATACAAGTTATAATGCACAAAGGCAGAGGAAAGTATCAATTGCTATTTCATTATTGAAGAATGCGAATCGGTTCGAATGGTTTTTGGAGAAAGCAACGGAAATTGGTGTAAATGAAATCATTCCGCTGATTTGTGAAAGAACGGAAAAAGAAAAATTTCGTTATGAAAGAATGCAAGGAATATGTATCAGCGCTATGCTCCAATCGCAACAGACATGGTTGCCGGTTTTGCATGAGCCAAGTTCTCTTAAAAATTTTATGGAAAAAACGAATGCTGAATCTAAACTAATAGCTCATTGTGAAAACGGGGTCAAAACAGTGTTAACTAGTAAACTAATAAACCAATCAACTTGCATTTTAATTGGTCCTGAAGGCGATTTTACGCCAAACGAAATTGAACTGGCTTTACAAAATAGTTTTATTCCGGTGTCATTAGGAGAAACAAGGTTGAGGACTGAAACTGCGGGTATAGTTGCAGCAACTTTACTTAGCCATATCTGATTCATTTGGCTCATCTATCTTCAACATAGGCTCATTTAATTCCACCACTCTTTTCTTTTTCATTCTCTTCCGCATGGTCATATTCAATACTTCAACTACAAAAGAAAAAGCCATTCCGAAATAAATATAATTTTTTAAGTGCAGCTGATGTGCAGCTTCACTATCCCAACCTTCAATAATTAAACTCAAGCCTATCATTACAAGAAAAGACAAAGCAAGCATTTTCAAGGTAGGATGTTTATGAATAAAGGCGGCAATACCAGTACTGAATAAAAACATAACTGTCATAGCAATCACTACTGCTGCAATCATGATTTCGACATACTTAGCTGTTCCGCCGGCGGTAATGATACTATCGAATGAAAAAACGGCATCAATTAACATGATCTGACCAATGGCATTGCCAAAAGAAATACCTTTTTCATTCTTCGTTTTTTCATTGGGATCTTCCCCTTCCAGTTTATCATGTATTTCTTTCACCGATTTATAAATAAGAAACAAACCTCCTAATATCATTACAATACTGGCCAGATCAAAACCTTTACCTCCAATTTCAAATATAGATTTTCCCTTCTGACTTAACAGCCAGCCCAATCCCAGCAACATCAGACTTCTTGAAAGAATACCGGTTATCATCCAAAGTCTTCTAGCTCGTTTCTGATCATTAATTTTCTTTAATCGGTTTAAAATTATACTTACAAAGATTACATTGTCAATACCAAGCACTATTTCTAGTATTACTAGTACCACAAAACTGATCAAGCTTTCGCTGGTAAAAAGATGTTCCATTTTTATTATACGATTTTACTAATACGTTTTACAATTTTTGGCCCTTCATAAATAAAACCAGTCCACACCTGAACTAACGATGCGCCTGCTTTAATCTTTTCTTTTGCATCATCACCTGTAAAAATACCTCCACTTGCAATTACTGGAATGTTGCCCATCGTCTTATCATAAATATATTTTACAACTTCTGAACTTCTTTCTTTTAGTGGTAAGCCACTTAAACCGCCGGCGCCGATAGCTTCGAGTCTTGATTTTTGTGTTACGAGTCCTTCCCGGCTAATGGTTGTATTGCTTGCAACCAGTCCATCTAACTTTATCTCTACTGCAAGATCAATTACATCATCAATCTGTTCTTCTGTAAGATCAGGTGCAATTTTTAATAATATTGGTTTCTTATTTTCAAATTTTAAATTTTCATGTTGCAGGTGAGTTAATATCTTTCTCAATGAATCTTTTTCCTGCAGCTCCCTTAATCCCGGAGTGTTCGGTGAACTCACATTCACTACAAAATAATCAACGTAAGGATGCAGTGCTTTAAAACAAATCTCATAATCCTTCCATGCATCTTCATTGGGTGTTATTTTATTCTTCCCAATATTTCCTCCGATAATCATTTTGGAATTTGGAATTTGTTTTTTTGTTTTTTGCAATCGTAAAGCGATTGCATCTACACCATCATTGTTAAAACCCATTCTGTTTATTAGAGCTTTGTCTTTTGGCAATCGAAATAATCTTGGCTTATCGTTTCCTGCCTGAGGCAAAGGTGTTACCGTTCCTATTTCTACAAATCCAAAACCGAGTGCTTCTAATTCATTTAAATACCTTGCATTCTTATCGAAGCCAGCCCCAAGACCGACCCGGTTGGGGAATTTTAAATTCCAAATCTCAAAACCTGCCTGACGGCAGTCAGGTTCCAAATTTTCTTTTGGAGTAAATGAGTTTACAATCATTTTCTTAAAACCAATCTTGCAAAGAAATTTCAGGCTATTCATCGAAAAATAATGTACCCATTCAGGCGAAAAAAGAAATAAGAAACTGCGTAGTAATTTATACATATGGGCAGCGAAGATAATTGAACTTTAGCAGCTGTTTTTGGTACAGATTGTAAGAGTTCTTACATTTGATATAGAAAGTTGCATAAACAACTTGTTTGGAGCGTAGCAAATGTTTCATTGTTCATTTTGAATTCATTACTTCTGCAGACCAAAACAATGAATTATTAACTATTTAATTTTTAGAACATGCAAGAAGCATACATAATCGCAGGATTCAGAACCGCAGTAGGAAAGGCAAAAAGAGGTGGATTTCGTTTTTATCGTCCCGATGATTTGGCGGTGGAAGTGATTAAAGGATTAATGGCCACTGTTCCAGAATTGGAACCTAACAGAGTAGATGATGTTTTAGTGGGAAATGCTGTTCCAGAAGCTGAACAGGGATTACAATTTGGTCGCATTATTTCTGCCAGAGCTTTAGGTTTTGAAGTTCCTGGTGCTACCGTTAATCGGTATTGTGCTTCTGGATTGGAAACCATTGCGATGGCAACTGCTAAGATAAGAATGGGTATGGCGGATTGTATTATCGCTGGTGGTACCGAAAGCATGAGCCTGGTTCCAACAGCAGGCTGGAAAACAGTTCCATCTTATACAATTGCAAAAGATGAACCTGATTATTATTTAAGCATGGGCTTAACCGCCGAAGCTGTTGCGAAAGATTATAAAGTAAGTCGTGAAGATCAGGATGAGTTTTCTTATAACTCACATCAAAAAGCAATGACTGCAATTGAAAAAGGTCATTTTAAGCCGGGAATTCTTCCAATTAATGTTGAAGAGATTTATCTGGATGCAAAAGGAAAAAAGCAAAAAAGAAATTATACGATGGATACGGACGAAGGTCCAAGAGCTGATACTTCAATTACTGCATTGGCGAAATTAAGACCGGCATTTGCTGCAGGCGGAGTTGTAACTGCTGGTAACTCTTCTCAAACTTCAGATGGTGCGGCATTTGTAATTGTGATGGGAGAGAAGATGATGAATGAGCTAGGTTTAAAGCCAATAGGTCGTTTGGTGAACAGTGCAGTAGCAGGTGTTCACCCTCGCATAATGGGTATTGGTCCGGTAGCGGCCATTCCAAAAGTTTTGAAACAGGCTGGAATGAATCTGGCTGATATTGATTTAATTGAATTAAATGAAGCTTTTGCCTCTCAGGCTTTGGCTGTTATAAGAGAAGCTGGTCTTGATCCGGCCAAGGTTAATATAAATGGCGGTGCCATTGCCCTGGGTCATCCATTGGGTTGTACTGGATGTAAACTTACTATTCAGAATCTGGGTGATATGAAACGATTAAACAAAAAGTACGGTATGGTGACTGCTTGTGTTGGCGGCGGACAAGGAATTGCCGGTATTATTGAAAACCTTCAATAATTATTTTTACTTTGTAACCTTATTATTACAAAATACTGTAACTCTTTTCTATCTTACATAGTCGAATTTTTGAACATGCCATGCAATTTATCCATTGGGATGTTGTAATTATACTATTCAAATCGAGAAATGCCTGGTTTTTGTTGTTACAAATTAAACTATTCAGCAATTTTAATATCCAAGCTAATTAGCTGAACCAAAACTATAATTATGGACAGAAAAGATTTTTTAACTGGCCTTAAGCGGAAAGCCAAAACAGTTCCAGCAACTGTTAATACACAATCATTTCGTACCAATTCAGGTATCAATATATATACCGGCGCATGGACTGAACAGGAAATTGTTCATTTGTTGAAACGAACCATGTTTGGTGCAAAAAAGGGTGATGTTGATTATTTCAAAACGAAAACAATGTCACAGACTGTCGATGAATTATTAAATCCTACTGCCCCAAATCCAGCCCCCCCAATAAAAGAATACACAACATCAACTCAACCAGGAACTCCAGATGGAAATATAGCACAAGGAACTACCTGGGTGAATGATATTAATAATGATGGTACTGTCCAATCACAAAGAAGAGCTTCCTATAAAAAATGGTTAACTGGCAATATGATTAATCAGGATAGAAGTATCAAAGAAAAAATGCTGATGTTTCTTATCGATAAATTTGGGAATGAAGCAGGTGATATTGGTAATGGGAATTGGGTATACCGCCAACAAGACTTAATAAGACAAAATGTATTAGGCAATTATAAAAGTTTGGTTACAAATATTACAAAGGATATCGCTATGCTTCGGTATTTAAATGGCTACCTTAACCAGGCATCGGCACCAGATGAAAACTATGCAAGAGAATTGATGGAATTGTTTACACTAGGTAAAGGTCCAGGTTCTCAATACACTGAAAATGATGTAAAAGAAGCAGCTAAAGTTTTAACAGGCTGGCAAGTAAATACAACTACTTACACCACCGTTTTTACATCTTCCAGGCATAGCACTGTTAATAAAACTTTTTCATCATTTTTCAATAATACTGTTATTACAGGCCGTACCGGTGCTACCGCAGGCGATCTGGAATTAACTGATTTAATAAATATGATTTTTGCACAACAGGAAGTAGCAAAATATATTGTAAGGAAGTTTTATCGTTGGTTTGTTTATTATGAAATTGATGCAGCAACTGAGACGAATGTAATTACACCACTGGCTGATATTTTTAGATCGAGCAATTATGAATTAAAGCCTATGCTTGCTGCACTTTTCAAAAGTGAGCACTTCTTTGATCAGTTGAACAGAGGTTGTATGATCAAAAACCCGGCTGATCATATTATTGGGTCACTACGTGAAATGAATACCTCTTTTCCAGTTGCCAGTGATTGGGATACCAGTTATGGTCTATGGAATACGTTTTACTCCTGGATGGTGCTTACTGGTCAAAATTTACATGATCCACCTAATGTATCGGGAATGCCTGCTTATTATCAGGAGCCTTCTTTTCATGAACTTTGGATCAATTCGGATTCATTGCCAAAAAGAAATCAGTTTACAGATTTTATGATTAATTCGGGATATGTAAGAAATGGTTTTCGTGTTCGATTTGATTGTGTAGAGTTTGCTAAAACCTTGTCAAATCCCGGTAATCCTAATGATCTGATGGAAGAAGCTTTAAGTATCTTATATAGGAACGATTTGTTGCCACAAACAAAAGGACAAATAAAAACACAGATATTATTAACAGGTCAGCAATATGATTATTACTGGACAAATGCGTGGGCCGCTTATATTTCTAATCCAACGACAGCAAATTATAATACAGTGAATCTAAGGTTGAAAACATTGTTCCAGTATTTCTTTAATTTATCAGAATATCAATTGGCTTAATAATACATTTTCATCTTTAATTGTCAATAATGAAAAGAAGAGATTTTTTACTAAACACTATACCTGCAGCTGCCATTTTACCAGAAGTAATTAATGGTTATTCTGTTAAGGCATTTAATATTAATTCGCCATTAGTACAGGCATTGATGCGGGGTACTACATTAACCGATCATGTTTTGGTAATCATTCAACTTTCAGGAGGTAATGACGGATTGAATATGGTGATACCAATTGATGCGATGTATTCAAATTATTTTAATGCCCGGAGTAATGTAGCAATTCCACAAAACAAGGTTTTACCCATAGCCGGAGTAGCTACTACAGGTATTCATACAGTAATGACTGGTTTGCAATCTCTATTCACTGAAGGTAAAGCAAAAGTGATACAGGCTGTTGGTTATCCGCAACCAAATTTTTCTCATTTCAGAGCCACTGATATTTGGATGAGTGGCTCCAACAGTAATCAGGAAGTATATAGTGGTTGGGCTGGTCGTTATTTAAATTATGAATATCCGAATTTCCCTTCAGGTTATCCCACTACAGCAATGCCTGATCCCTTAGCAATACAAATTGGTTCTTCAACTACCTTAACATCTCAAGGTCCCACTGCTAATATGGGAATGAGTATCACTAACCCTACTACATTTTACAATTTAATAAGTGGAACTACTGATCCCGCACCTTCAACCCCTGCTGGTAAAGAGTTAACTTATATAAGAACTGTAAATCAACAAACACAACAGTATTCCACTGTTATTAAAAATGCAGCAAATTTAATTACACAACAAGCACCTTATCCTACTAATAATTCCTTAGGAGATCAACTTAAAATAGTAGCCCGTTTAATAAGTGGGGGATTAAAGACCAGAGTATATATGGTAAGCACTGGTGGTTTTGATACACACTCTGTACAGGTGAATTCAGGGGACACTACAACTGGAAATCATGCTAATTTATTAAAAAGAGTTTCTGATGCTATCAAAGCGTTTCAGGATGACCTTAAATTTCAGGGGGTTGAAGACCGTGTAGTTGGAATGACATATAGCGAATTTGGAAGGCGGATAAAATCTAACTCAAGCACAGGTACAGATCATGGTGCAGCAGCACCTATGTTTTTATTTGGCAGTAAAATTGAATCGGGTATGCTGGGTGTAAACCCGACAATTCCTGCTAATGCATCCGTTAATGATAATATACCCATGCAATACGATTTTAGAAGTATTTATGCTACGTTACTAGAAAAATGGTTTTGTTTGGATAAAACAATTGTTGATTCTTTATTTCCGCCGAATGTAAATACACAATTGCAGAGTTTGCCATTGTTAAAAGCCGGTGCCTGCAGCGGTATTACACCACCCCCTCCTACAGATACAAATTCATTAATAACAAATTATCCCAATCCATTTACTTCTGGTACAACGATTAAATTTAAAACACAAGGTGGAAGAACATTGATTCAGATAATTGATACCTTAGGAAGGGTAATTAAAGTACCTGTTGATACTGATTATGCCAGCTCAGGAACATATACAATTCCATTTGATGGAGAAGGATTACCTAGCGGAGTATATTATGCCCGTTTTCAGAATGGAGTTACTCAACAAGTAAGAGCAATGTTGAAAGTGAGAGAATAGAAGAAAAAGTTTAATATATAAGGCAGTTTAACTATCGTGGAAGGACGTCTTTATATTAATAGTTTTGTTTTAATCAGATATTCGATGTCCCGCATTGATCCAATCAATAATTTTTTGTTTATCTGGTGGAAATAAAATTGCATTTGGTGCTGCCGGCATTTGCGAAGGAATATTATCTACTGCCCGGGCTTTTATTCTATCCCAACTATTTATAACATTAACATCCAAATCAAAATTTTTGCCTCCTTCCATTCCTCCATTATAATGGCAAGGACCACAATAACCAACAATTAACTGTTTTACCAATGCGTATTTTGGACCATAATTAAGAATAGTAATTTGGGCAGTATCGGTACAGCCTTTTTGGTTTTTTACAATGAGTTGATAGTTACCAGGAGCAAGGTTGCTAAAATTTCTTGACGACTGATATGTCCCATTATTTAATTTATATGAAATGGTATCTCCAATTGGGTAATTGATGGCAATACTGCCATTATTAGAATTGCCTATTGATTCGGTTTTAAAATATTCTATAGTATAACTCACTCCTAAACATGGATCGGGAGCAGGAGTATCTTTTTTTGAACAAGAATTGAAAAGTAAAACGAACAAAATGACAATTCCGATAAGAAAATCTTTTGTTGAATTGCGATAAAATATTTGCATAAGCTAATTTAGTAAGATTTGTCGATTAGTTATAGACTAATCATACGCTATAAAGATTAATAACTAAAGACGAATTATTTAAGGAAAACTACTTTTCATATAATTTGTAAAATGAATCATTGTTGCATTTATTAAAAAGGACTATTTTTGTGTCGTGAATGTAAATGCACCTTTCAATTTCAAAATAATAGCAGCAAAAATATTGTTGTCCTTTTTGATTTTCATACATGTCGAAAAGGCAATTCATAACCATGCGAATAGCAGCACTACATCATTTGAAAATGGATATGCTAATTCTTCAAGAGTAAATGCCTGTTCTATTTGTGAATATGTGTTTGCAAAAGATGCTGGCTTGCCAGAAGCAGTATTACTAAGTATCCCCATAAACGATTTTTTCGATTGGAATAAAACCGTTTTAGCGATCTATTTCGATGATTCAAATAAATCAATTACAGGACGTGGACCTCCCATCAGTTAAATTTTACTAATAATTTTTTACAGATTTTTCCTGATTTTGAAGTTGGATGTTCACAAAGGTGACATCAAATAATAAATAATTTCATGAAACGATTATACATTGTTTTAATTGCACATATTTTTTATTTCAATTCTTTTGCTCAAACAAATTTTTGGAATGAAGTAGAAAAAAATAAAGAAAAGGTATTTACAAATGTTAGCCTGAGTGGAAAAGTAATTGATGAAAATACTGGCAATATTTTACCAGGGGCCTCTATTTATTTTGCCGACGATAGAATTGGAACTATTGCAGACGCAAATGGAAAATATGCTCTTAACAATATTCCAGCTGGACATCATGTAATAGAAATTTCTCATGCTGGTTATAGTACATTAGTAGTACATATTGAGCTTGCTACAAATGTTGAAAAGGATTTTGCTTTGTCACCTGTAGTTGTAGAAAATATGGGAGTAATAGTTACCGGTGTTGCAAGTGCAACCAGTATACGAAAATCTCCAGTTGCAGTAGCTTCTATTCGGAAAACTGCATTATTACAATTGCCCTCTACAAATATTATTGATGCACTATCTCATATTCCTGGGATTTCACAAGTATCAACAGGGCCGGCTATTTCAAAACCATATATCCGCGGCTTGGGAAGTAACAGGGTGGTAATCATCAATGAAGGTGTTCGGCAAGAAGGACAGCAATGGGGTGATGAGCATGGTGTAGAGATAGATGAAATGAGCATAGCAAGAGCAGAAGTGGTAAAAGGACCAGCTTCTTTAATGTATGGCAGTGATGCATTGGCTGGTGTAATCAATTTTATAACAAACACACCAGTAGCGGAAGGCACATTGAAAGGGAATATCATTTCTAATTATCAAACTAATAATGGGTTGTTTGCTATTAACGGCAATCTTGCAGGAAATAAAAATGGTTTGAACTGGAATCTCTATAGTACTTATAAAACTGCAGGAAATTATAAAAATAAATATGATGGTAAAGTGTTGAATTCAGGATTTAATGAAAAAAATGTAGGCGGTTATATTGGCTTCAACAAAAGCTGGGGTTACAGCCATCTTATTATCAGTCGTTTTGATCAGGAACTTGGACTTATTGAAGGAGAAAGAGACGATGCAACTGGAAAGTTTCTGTTATTTGGTGGCACCTCATTGGAAAGAATAGCTACCAATGGTGATCTTAACTCAAGAAATTTGTTTGTTCCAAAGCAGCGGGTGCAGCACAATAAAATTGTGAGCGATAATAATTTTGCGATTAATAAAAGCAGGTTGAAAGTTAATCTGGCGTGGCAGAATAATCAACGGCAGGAGTTTGGAAAAGCGGAAGACCCAAAAGAAAAAGAATTGTTTTTTGACCTGAACACATTCAATTATAATTTACAATGGCAACTACCGGAACTTAAGGAGTGGCATACCACATTTGGTATTAATGGCATGCGCCAGTCTAATCGGAATAGAGGAGAAGAAGCCCTGATCCCGGAGTATAATCTTTTCGATATTGGTGGATTTGTATTTGCTCAGCGTTCATTTGAGAAAGCAACTTTTAGTGGTGGGCTCCGATACGATACCAGAACAATTAATTCCATGGAGTTAATAGAAAGTGGAGATGTTAAGTTTGAGAAATTTTCCCGTTCATTCTCTAACTTTTCAGGAAGTGCTGGTGTAAGTATTGAAGCCTCTGATGCTATTACACTTAAAGCAAATATTGCTAGGGGTTTCAGGTCGCCGACTCTGGCAGAGCTGGCGAGTAATGGTGCTCATGAAGGCACTAATAGATATGAGTATGGCGAACAAGATTTAGTATCAGAAAAAAGCTTGCAACTGGATGCAGGACTGAATTTTAATTATGAACATTTTAGTATCGATATAAGTGCTTTTCATAACAGCATCAGTGATTTTATTTTCTATAATAAATTGGAAGCAATTGGCGGCGGAGATTCATTGGTGTTTGATGAGGGTGAATTTATTCAGGCATTCAGGTTTGCGCAACGGAATGCGAAGCTTACAGGTTTTGAAGCATCAATTGACGTTCATCCGCATCCCTTGGATTGGTTACATTTTGAGAATAGTTTTTCATTTGTTCGTGGCCGTTTTGCAAATGCAGTTGATGGCAGCAGTAATATTCCTTTGATTCCGGCAGCAAGGTTTACCAGTGAATTAAAAGCAGATTTTAAAAAGTTGAATAAGTCAATTCATAATTTTTATGCAAGGCTTGAACTGGATAATACTTTTTTGCAGAATAATCCATTTACAGGGTTTGATACAGAAACAGCTACGAATGGCTATGCTTTGCTGAATGCAGGATTTGGCGGAGATTTTGTGCAAAAAAAGAAAATATTGTTCAGTGTACATGTTGGCATAACTAATATTACTGATGTAGCCTTTCAAAGTCATCAAAGCAGGTTAAAATACACGGCAGAAAATATGACAACAGGACGAATAGGGGTATTTAATATGGGAAGAAATTTCTCTTTTAAAATAAATGTGCCATTGGAGTTTTCGAGGAACTAAGTTTAGCAATGTATATTTACATCCTTCATTACTTTGCTGCAGCTTTATTCAACTAAACAATACCAACATGGAAATAAATTTTAATACGCCAGCCTTACTTTTTCCTGCAATAAGCTTGTTATTACTTGCTTATACAAACAGGTATCTGGCTTTGGCCGGACTTATAAGGAAATTACATGATGAATATATAAGAGGGGAGAAGAATAACTTATTGCTAAAACAAATTAAAATTTTACGATTAAGAATTAATATGGTACGTCAAATGCAGGCACTGGGTGTATTTAGTTTTTTGTGTTGTGTAGTAACTATGTATGGCGTTTATAAGCAGTGGACTTATTTTAATAGTTATGTTTTTGCATTGAGTTTATTAAGTTTACTTGCATCATTAATAATTTCCTTATTGGAAATTTCTCAAAGTACCAAAGCGTTGGAATGGGAATTGAGTGATATGGAAGATTTGGATAATGAAAATTTTATTACAACCATGTTTACAAAAGAGAAGAAGGAAGAATAAAATTATAATTCTTTAACAACCTTCAGTACTTTTAGCCAGCTGCCACCGTTATGTACATCTTTTATACCATTGGCCTTTAATACTCTTGCAGCTTGGCCGCTTCTGTTACCGGATGCACAACATAATACTACTGACCGTTCCATGCCTTTTATTCTCTCAATATTCTGAGGAATTAGATTGAGAGGAATATTTATTGATTCAGGCACTCTGCCCTGGTCATATTCATTTACAGTTCTAACATCAATAATAATAGCACCTTTTTGTAATGCATCTTTGACTGAGCTTTTCCCAATTCCTAAAAATGATAATAGTCCCATAATTAAGCAACGTATATTTTAGATTTTCTTTCTCCTATCTGCTGGCGCCACATGGCATAGTATAATCCTTTTTCTTCTAATAGTTTTTCATGATTTCCAGTTTCTACTACATCTCCCTTTTCTAATACATAAATTCTGTCCGCATGCATAATAGTTGAAAGCCGGTGGGCAATTAAGATAGTAATTTGTTTTCCATCACCTGATATTTCACGGATAGTATCAGTAATTTCTTCTTCGGTTAATGAATCTAATGCAGAAGTGGCTTCATCAAACAGTAGTAATTTTGGCTTACGGAGTAATGCCCTGGCAATTGACAATCGTTGTTTTTCCCCACCTGATAATTTTAATCCTCCTTCACCTATCATTGTATCTAACCCTTTTTCAGCCCGGGACAGTAAGCCTGTACAAGATGCTTTATCCAATACATCTCTTACTTCATTATCATTGGCTTCTGGGTAAACAAAAATGAGATTTTCCCGGATGGTGCCAGAAAATAACTGAGTGTCCTGCGTTACAAATCCTATCTGATTTCTTAAATCATCAAAGTCAATATTATTTTCATCAATACTATTATATAATATTCTTCCTTGCTGTGGACGATATAATCCAACTAGCAATTTCATCAATGTAGTTTTGCCTGAACCAGATGGGCCAACAAAAGCAATAGTTTCACCCGTATTTACTTTAAAGTTTATTTGATTGATCGCTTTTTGAGAAGCAGTTTTATGTTTAAATGCAACATTTTCGAATTCGAGTGTTTCTATTTTTCCTAAATGTTTCGGATTGGCAGCTTTGGGTTCTGCTTCCTTTTTCATCAGATTATCAAAATTTTCCAATGAGGCCTGCGCTTCTCTATACGTAAGAATAATATTGCCAATTTCCTGTAAAGGGCCAAATACAAAGAAAGAGAATATCTGCATCGTTGCTAATTCCCAAGGCTGCATTTCTTTACGAAAGATCATCCACATTAAAAGAAAAAGAATTATTTGGCGTAGTGTATTTACAAATGTGCCTTGAATAAAACTGATACTTCTTAAACGACGTACTTTTTTTAATTCCAGTCCAAGGATTTTAAAAGTATTTTTATTTAATCGCCCAACTTCCTGTTTGGTGAGTCCAAGACTTTTTACCAATTCAATATTACGAAGTGATTCTGTTGTGGAGCCTGCTAGTGAAGTCGTTTCAGCAACTATAACTTTTTGTACTGTTTTGATTTTTTTACTTAAGAGATTGGAAATAATGGTAAGGAAAAAAATACCTCCGAAATAAATAAGTGGTAGTAAAGGATGTATCTGAAAAGCGAAAATGGCGACAAATAGAATTCCGATAATTACAGGAAATAATACATTGACAAATGAAGAAATAAATTTTTCAGTATCCATTCGTACTTTTTGAAGAATACCTAATGTTTCTCCACTGCGTTGATCTTCAAATTCTTGATAGGGTAAACCCATGGCATGTTCCAAACCTTCTGTAAATACAGATGCGCCAAATTTTTGTGTCACAACATTTAAAAAATAGTCCTGAAAAGCTTTGGCAATTCTACTTACCATTGCCACTCCAATAGAAGCGCCAAGTAATGTCAATAATGGTCCGGCAAACCCCCACCAGAATGGTTGGAATTGAGCACTATCAGCTGCATATCTGTATCCAAGGTCAATTAGTTTACCAAAAATGATTGGATCAATAAGAGAAAAACTGATATTGATAGCAGATAAAAAAAGAACTAAAGCAACCAGCCATTTATGAGGTTTGAGATATCGCAATAATATATTCATATAAAACTTTAAAATAAGAATGTGAAATCAATTCAATCAGCCTTCACCAGTGGTTTGGCGAAAGAATATGCAAACATTATACAATTTTCGGAAAAAATGACAACATAGCAGCATTTGTATAATAACAGGCTAATTATTTATCATTTCATGTAAATAAAAGAGTGTAAGTGTCTATTTTGACGGAAACCCTGCAGTTTTACTTAAACGGATAGCCTGATTAATATGTCTTTGTTCATGCCCAATTATGATAATAATAGCATTTCTGAGGCTATATGTTACCAATTTGGAAACTGGAGATGTTACTTGCGCCAGATCAATATCTGTATCTACACAGTTATTTATTATTGATAATATTTTATCTAAATGATTTTCAAATCTTATTATTAAATCATCAGCATTAATTGTATTTGCCGGGAAAAATAAGTGAGGAGATTTAATTTTCTTCTTAACTTTTTCTTGTGTCTGTGTAATCAATATGGAGCCCCAAAATCCTTTTAAAGGGTTTAACTCCTCCCATTTATTATTTTTAAAATTTGTGGCTATTTTTTTTTCAATAATATTAATTCTTAAGCCATCAGCAATTAAAAGATGCTCTATGCATTCAGCAATGCTCCAGCCTGGAGTTGAAGGTGTCCAAACTAATTGCGAAGGATGAAGTCTAGAAAGTTGAATTCTCATTTTTTCTTTTACCTCATTTCCTTTCTGCAACATTTGTTCTATAAAAGCAGTATCCTTCATCTTTGAAAATAATAAACTAATTGATAAGAAAATATAATTATTAACCAGACCAGCCCTCACGGTCTAGACTCCTGTATTGTATAGCTTCAGCGAGATGTTCCGGTTTGATGTCTTCTGAAAGTGAAAGGTCAGCAATGGTTCTGGAAACTTTTAATATTCGATCATAAGCTCTTGCAGATAAATTCAATTTTTCCATTGCAGTTTTTAAAAGATTTGCACCAACTTGATTGATAACACAAATTTCTTTGAGCATTTTACTACTGATCTGTGCATTACAATAAATACCTGGATTGTTTTTATATCGCTCTGCTTGTATTTCTCTTGCAGCAATCACTCTTTCACGAATGGTGGCAGAATTTTCCTGCGATTTAATAGATGACAATTCACTAAATGCAACCGGAGTTACTTCTACATGCAGGTCAATTCTGTCCAACAATGGTCCGGAAATTTTATTCAGATATTTTTGTACCGTGCCGGGAGGACAAGTACATTCTCTTTCAGGGTGATTAAAAAATCCGCATGGACAAGGATTCATGGAAGCCATCAACATAAAAGATGCTGGAAAGTCAACGGCAACTTTGGCTCTTGAAATGGTTACCTTTCTTTCCTCCATAGGTTGTCGCATTACTTCCAGTACTGCCCGTTTAAATTCCGGTAATTCGTCAAGGAACAAAACGCCATTATGTGCCAATGAAATTTCTCCCGGTTGAGGATTTCCACCACCACCAACCAGCGCTACATCACTGATTGTATGATGTGGAGAACGAAATGGACGTTTGGAAACCAATGTAGCATTTTCTGGAAGCTTGCCGGCAACAGAATGAATTTTGGTAGTTTCCAAGGCCTCCTGTAATGTTAAAGGTGGTAGGATCGTTGGTAATCTTTTAGCCAACATCGTTTTGCCTGCACCCGGTGGGCCAATTAAAATGGCATTGTGACCACCAGCCGCTGCAATTTCTAAAGCTCTTTTTATATTTTCCTGCCCTTTTACATCTACAAAATCAATTTCAAAATCTGATTGAGAGTGAGCAAACTCCTCTCTGGTATTTACTACTATTGGTTCTAGTCCCTTTTCATTATTTTCAAAAAAGTCAATAACCTGTTTAATATTATCAACGCCAAATACTTTTAAGTTGTTAACCATACCGGCTTCCTTTGCATTTGCAGTAGGTACGATAAGTCCACGGAAGCCTTCTTTTCTTGCCTGAATAGCAATAGGTAGAGATCCTTTGATGGAACGAATTTCACCATCGAGGGCTAATTCACCCATAATTACATAATTGCTTATTGACGCTGCATTTTCCATCTGATTAGAAGCGGCTAGTATTCCTAATGCAATGGGCAGATCAAACGGAGTTCCGCTTTTTTTAATATCTGCGGGGGCAAGGTTTACCACTACTTTGGTGCGTGGCATATTGAAGCCATTCGTTTTAAATGTGCTTTCAATTCTGTGTAAACTTTCTTTCACTGCATTATCTGGTAAGCCAACAATCATTGGGTCTTTACCGGTTGTTAACCAATTTACTTCAATCGTAATGGTGATTGCTTCTACTCCATAAACTGCACTGCCAAAAGTTTTTACAAGCATGGGTGTAAATTAATAATAATATATAATGATGGGCAAAATGAATAGGTTTCAAGCGGTCTTTTTAAAAAAAATAGAAAACAGCTGAAGAGTGAAAAAACATTTTACCGGTCGTTATTAATATTGATAAGATGATCGAATAAATTTACGTCTGAAGTGATTTTTAATTTTTTTCTTAACCGGTAACGTCCAATTTCTACTCCCCTTACAGATATATTCATTAACTGTGCTATTTCTTTGGTTGATAAATTCATTCGTAAATAAGCGCAAAGTTTTAATTCGTTCGGGGTAATGTCAGGGTGTATCTCTTTCAAAGAGGCGAGAAAGTTACTATGAACTTTATCAAAATGTTTGGAAAAGTTATCCCATTCCAAATCGAGGCTTTCATCATCGTTTAAAGAGCGGATGATCTTTTTTACTTCTTCTTTTGCCTCTTTATTTTCCACTGTTTTTATTACATGAGACAGATCGCTTTTTATTTTTGTTAGTAGTTCTCCTTTTTTAACTAAATGCATAGCAGAGGAAGCCAGTTCGGTGTTTTTGAAATTTATTTCTGACTCTAGCTTTTCGTTTTTTAAATTCATTAATTCGCTTTCGGCTTTATCTTTTTCTAGTTCATGTATATATTGTATTTTTTTTTGTTCTTCCTCATATTTTACTTCTTGTTGTTTGAATTTTTTCTTTTGTCTTCGATAAATAAAAAGTATAGTGCAAATAGCTAATATCAGATATAACAATCTGGCTATAATTGTTTGATACCAGGGTGGTTGAATATCGATGCTATAACTAGCAACAGCAGATTCATTGCCTAAATTATTCCGCACTTTTACTTTGAAAGTATAGCTGCCCGGCTTAAGATTGGTATATTCTTTTTCAGTTTTTTTTGTCCACTCTGACCAATTGCTTTCGAACCCTTCTAATTGATAGCTGTATTCTAAATTAGGCTGTTGGCCAAATAGTGGTGATGAAAATTCAAAGCGAATAGTTTTCCAGCGATAACTTATTGAGGGAACCTGTTCAGATAATTGTATTTGCTTTTCATTAATATTAGAAAAATATCCTGCAAATAGAAGACTGTCTTTTTTGCTGGATATATGAACCGCCCTTATTTGTATATTTAATTCTGATTTTAAATCTTTGTATTTATTATAATTAATATTGAAGAATCCTTTTTCACTTCCGATAAAAATATTTTCATTGTTGTAAGGATAAATAAACTCAAATCCACTCAGTACTTTATCATTAAGTTCAGGAATGTTAATAATTGTCGGATCTTTTTTTGAAAAGTCTACTACACCCAGACTTTTTTCATGTATGAACCAAATATTGCCAGATTTGTCTTCTTTCAGGTAGCGAAGACTTCGCTCGCCAAATATTTTTTTATAGTAATTCGAAACTTCAAATTTATTTGAAGAAGAATTAAATATATAAATTCCTTTTTCTGTAGTTACCAGTACTTCGTTTTTAATATTATAAATATGATTGTTAAGTGTCGATGGTAATCCGTTTTTAGCAGTATAGCTATTGATCTTAAAAGTAGTATTGGGTAATCTGGATATTTTGAAAACGCCGTGGAAAGGGTGAGATACCCAGAAGCTGCCGTCTTTATCAATCGTAAGGAATCTGGAAGATTCTTCAAAGTCGGGGATCTGCACACCAGAAGAAAAAGTGCCATTATTAAAATTTATAAATGATAGCCCTTTATAATTACCAGCGATTAATTGGGAAGATGGAAAAATATTTGAAACGGGAATTATTGTCCAGAATCCAGTTTCTTTTTTAATAGGATTGGCAATATTGTTTTTAATATTAAAGACACCTTCATGATGACCTAATAATAATTCATTATTAATTACAGAAAGAGACCAGTTTTGGCCATTGGTGTTTTCTACTAAAGAAAATTGACCTTTTGTAAAACTTAAATCAGCGTTATTTTGTAAGGGTACGCTGAATAGTCCATTGGAAGTGCCTGTAAATAAATAATTGTTATAAATAACAGCAGTATAGCCCGAACTATTTTGAAAATCGGGTGATATGTTTTTTATGGCGCTATTATAATTAATAAAATCAATTCCATTATCTAAACCAAGCCAGAGGTTTCCTTTTTCATCCGGGAATATACTAAGCACATTATAATTTTGTAATCCTTCATTTTTTGAAAAGCTTTGAATTATATTTCCTCTGATATCAATGATATAAACACCATTATTATTAGTAGCCAATGCAACCTGGTCATTTCTTAAAAGACAAGCTTTATAAATTCTGTCTTTTGAGAATAAGTTATTGTTTGCCATTTTCATTTGGGAAACTTTATTATTCTCTAATATGTAAATACCTGACTTTAATGTAGTGATAAGAATTGAATCATTATGTATCGGTAGTATTGCAGTGATTGGGTCATTTACAACTAAGTCATTAAGCGTCCCGGCTGGTTTCCAAAAACTATCTTTAAATTCTAATAAACCTGATTTTAAATCATGCGCAAATAGTTTGCCATTTACAGCACTGATAATACTCCAGTTTGTTGGAGCTATATAACTCGTAATTGAATTATTAGTTAACTTATAAATTTTCTTATTGGTTTGAAAAAAAGTGCTTTTGTTATATGATACAATATTCCATACATCACCAAACAATCTGTCATTGTCTGGAAGTAAGCTAGTTAGTGAGGTATAGATAAGCTTGCCATTTTTATTAGGTGAGAAATAACCGAATTCATCCTGACCTCCAACATAAATATTGTTTTCATTACTGATTTCTAATGATCTTACAATTGTTTTATTCGGCAATGGAAACAAATTCCAATAATTGCCATCAAAAGTTAATAGTCCTTCATTATTAGCAAAATAAACAATTCCGCTTTTATCTTGTTTTATATCCCAGTTCTGTAATCCTCCTTTATATGCTTGCTTTGTATAATTAATTATATCCGGTAAGCCAATAGTATTTTGACTGAATAATAAAGAAGGGAAAAAAAGCAAAAGAATTAGAATTCTCATAAATCGCATCATTATTAGTATGTGAATATAATTAAAATAGCATGATGTATTAATGATGTAGTTTAAATTAATTGATAATCAATCACTTAGTTTTTTTGATGTAGTATTGTTGGGGTTCATTTTTTGGCTAACTGTAGTAATGAATGTTAACTTAGTTCTTCTTTAAATTGAAAACGATTGCATATGAAAAAGTTTTATCTATTTTTTATTAGCCTATGCTTGGCTCAATTATCTTTTGCGCAAACGCAGATGGATTTACCGGTAACATTCGATGATGTAACAGTGAATTATGGATTGGTAAGTTTTGGAGGTACAACATCCACGATAGTAACAGATCCTACACTGGCGACGAATAAAGTAGGAAAAGTGATCAAGAGTAATACGGCGGAATTGTGGGCAGGTACCACGATAACCGTAGTAAATGGAGCTGGACTGGAAACAGGCTTTGCGACGAACATACCATTTACGGCATCCGCTACGAAGATGAATGTCCGGGTATGGAGTCCGCATGCAGGAATTCAGGTACGCTTAAAAGTAGAGGACAAGAATGACAATACACATACCTGTGAGACGGAAGCGACGGTAACAACAGCAAGTGGCTGGCAGACGTTGGAATTTAATTTTGCGAACCAGGCACCAGGAACGGCAGCGTTGAATCTGGCGTTTACCTATAATAAAGCATCTATCTTCTTCAACTTTGGAGTAACAGGTGCTTCAGCTGGTGAGAGGACCTATTATTTTGATGATGTGAAGTTTGGTGCAATCGGTGGCGGTGGGGGTTTAACCCAGATGAGCTTACCGGTAACCTTCGATGATGCGACGGTAGCCTATGGTTTGATAGGTTTTGGCGGTGCGGAGCAATCTACGATAGTAACAGATCCTACACTGGCGACAAATAAAGTAGGTAAAGTGATTAAGACAGCAACAGCAGAACTGTGGGCTGGAACAACGATAACAGTAGAAACAGCTGGCGTACAAACAGGCTTTGCGACGAACATACCATTTACGGCATCCGCTACGAAGATGAATGTCCGGGTATGGAGTCCGCATGCAGGAATTCAGGTACGCTTAAAAGTAGAGGACAAGAATGACAATACACATACCTGTGAGACGGAAGCGACGGTAACAACAGCAAGTGGCTGGCAGACGTTGGAATTTAATTTTGCGAACCAGGCACCAGGAACGGCAGCGTTGAATCTGGCGTTTACCTATAATAAAGCATCTATCTTCTTCAACTTTGGAGTAACAGGTGCTTCAGCTGGTGAGAGGACCTATTATTTTGATGATGTGAAGTTTGGTGCAATTCCGGTAACTCCTCCACCTGTTGTTACTTCACCACTAACGTATTGTCAGTTTACAACAGCTACTAGTCTCACTGCAACAACATTACCTGGTCATACTTTAAGATGGTATACGACAGTAACTGGAGGAACAGGAAGTGCTACTGCTCCAATACCCTCAACTGCAACACCAGGAACAACAAATTATTATGTTAGTCAAATGAGTGCAGCAATGATTGAGAGTGTTAGAGTGTTAATTGCAGTAGTAGTGAATCCAAATTCTGCTGCACCAACTGTAACTACTCCAATCAATTATTGTTTAAATGCAACTGCGCAAGTATTAACAGCACAAGGTGTAAGTGGAAATACAATGAAATGGTATACAGTAGCTACAGGTGGAACAGCAAGCCTAGTTGCACCTGTTCCGGCAACCAACGTAGTAGGAGATAAAACGTATTACGTTAGCCAAACAAATTCATTTGGTTGTGAAAGTCAAAGGTCTGCAATCGTTGTATCTACAAAAGCAGCTCCGGCAACTCCATTTATTGTAGCTGTGCCTAACAATACTTTACATCCGGGACAAACAGTTTCGATAACTACTACTGCAGGTGCCGGCAATTCGTTTGCCTGGTATCGTGACGGAGTATTATTAAATGGTCAAACTTCAAATGCTGTTCAAGTTGATGTTGATGGATTAGGAACTTATTCATTAAAGCTTACGAATATTAATGGATGTAGCAGTACATCAAATAATGTAGTTGTATCGGGTGTAAATAGAAAGAAATTATTTATTTACCCGAACCCATCAACTGGTCAATTCCAGGTAAGATACTTTAGTGATGTAAATAATCTTACACCAAGAAGACTTGTTATTTATAACGCTGGTGGAAAATTAGTTTACAGTTCTCAGCATGTAATGACTGGAGCTTATACTCCAATTAATGTTGATTTGCGAAATGCGAACAATGGAATTTACTTTGTACACTTAATGGAAAATAATGGAACTGTTATTAAAACAGAAAGAATAATAATTGCACACTAATTGAAAAGTGGTTTAAAAAGAGAAAGGGTTGCTAATTATCAGCAGCCCTTTTTCTTTTATATGTGTGAGGAAGAAATAGTTGTGTTAAAATCTAACGGATTTTAATGTATTATCAATAATTCTGATAGTTAATAAAATTGGTATACTATCTATTTTTTTCTACAATAGAATATTCAAAAAGTAAAGAAACGTTTGGATCTGTGATAAGGCTCATTGGTTTATCTTTTATTGGGATATTAAATGATTCTGTTTTTTTACTCAGGTTTAATTTTTGTAAAACTGGTTTTGATTTGTCTGTATTAATCATAATTTCTAAAGGGATATGAAATGATGGACCTTCCTGAAGCTGATCTATTGTAAGTTGTATTATTTTAGCATTGGAATCAAATTGCCAGCTTATCTTAAGTTTTGGATTTACAGTGGAATATAGCCACTGATTAAAAAATTGCTCTAAATCATTTCCAGATATAAATTCAAACACATTTTGTAGGTCTTTAGAATCTGCTGTTTTTCCTCCATACATTGAATAATATGTTTGAATGCTTTTAATAAAAACAGAATCGCCCAGTTGATGGCGTAGCATATGTAAAACCCAGCCTCCTTTCTGATAACTGTTGGCATTTAATAATGCCATATAATCTTTAGTATTATTAACTACTGGCAAGGGATTGCTTTTTCCAAAGTTGATAGCTTGTTGCCTATCCTCCTTTAACATTGCTATAGCTGTATCTTTTCCATATTTGTTTTCGAGATACATGATTGTCATATAAGTTGCAAACCCCTCACTCAACCATAGGTGTGCAAAGGATTTTTCAGTGGCATAGTTCCCAAACCATTGATGTGCAATTTCATGTGCCAAAAGAGATTCAGATCTTCTGTTTCCATTTACAGAGCTTTCTGAATAAAAAATTGTATTGGCATTTTCCAATCCGCCAAATGTTGTTTTAGATTGTACATTGGCGAGTTTTTTATAAGCATACGGCCCGATATTTTTTATAAACCAGGGTAATATTTCTGCTGCTTGTGCATAATCATAAAATCCTTTCTCAATATTTTCCGGATAAACCCAACTATAAACAGGGATACAATTGTCAATTGTTCCGGAAAGACTCACTGCAAAATCAGCGACACCAATCACCATTACTTTGGTAGAGATAGGAACATCTTCTTTCCAATGTGTTCTTTTCTTATTATCAGAAAGATTTGTTTCTTCTATTTGAATGCCATTTGAAACTACCTGATAATGTTGCGGAGCAGTTACAATAAATTCAACAGTTGCTTTATCTGCCGGATCATCGTTACATGGGAGCCAATTATGACCACGATTGGGCCAGTTATCAGCAAAAAATGATCGTTTTCCAAACTTCGTTTTTGAAATAATAAGCCCATCAGATGGAATGCCCGAATAGTTTAAATTAAAAGTAATTGTATCATTTTCATGTAATGCTTGTTCTAAATTGATAGTATATTTATCGTTATTGTTAGTGCCTTTCAAAGCATGTAAACCTGCGCTGACTTTTGTACAAACCATTCCCTTTCCCTCTTTCTTTAAAGTCGTAAGATCGAATTCAATTTCTTTTGTTTCTTTCAAAATTTTTAAGGTAATACTAGCATTGCCTACTATTTTATCTGAACTATCATTTAATTCAATGGCAAACTTATAATGTAAAACATCTATATTGCTTTGAGCCTTTAATGACAATGTTGAAAAAACGAATAATAAAGAAATGAAGAGTTTCATATAAAATATTTTGTAAAAGATAATTATTTCAGCAATAAGAACAATATTAGGGTTTAAACGTAACAGGCGTTATAATTTCTCCAACATATCCACCACATTCTCCCTTTTAAGAATCACATAACCAATACGATCTTCACTTATTCCTTCTTTCAATTGATAACTAAAACTTAGCTGTTCATCGGTAACATCTGTTTCAAAATATCTAAACGAGATGTTGGGGTATTCTTTTAGTTCTTCACCTATTTCATACAAATGCGTAGAAAGAATAAACAAAGAATTTTTTATTTTCATTAATCCTTTGATTACTGTCAATGAACACTTCATAGCATCTTGCACATTGGTGCCTTTAAATAGTTCATCAATCAATACAAGCCATTTTTTGCCATTATTAATTTTATCAATAGTGTTCTTTATTCGTTGTACTTCATTAAAAAAAAAGCTTTCGCCTTTTGCAATATTGTCAACTACATTAATATTACTCAGTAATCCATTGAATAATGTAAGGTTCATTTTTTTTGCAGGTACTCCCATTCCGATATGTGCCAGAAATACGGCAGAGCCTACAGCTTTTATTAATGTGCTCTTACCAGCCATATTAGCTCCGGTAAGAAATAGAAAATTATGTTCGGGATTCATTTGCAAATCATATGCTACCGGCTCTGATAATAGTAAATGATAAAGCCCTTTTGCATCAACTAGCGGAGTGTCCTGTGTCGCAAATTCTGGAAACGATAAGCTATGCGTTTTTACCGCTACTGCCATTGAATACCACGCATCAAGACGGCTGAAAATATCAATCATCTCTAATGTGTTTGTTTTATAACGGCCTCGAAGGTGAAAGCCGAAATATAAATTCTGCCGTACTGAGAATTTATCACCATGCTCGGTATTAGATAGCTTTTCTAATGGTTGATGACTTAATAGGCCATTGATACGATCGACATATAATTGTATGTTAGGGGGAAGATTAAGATTATTCAGCAGCTCTGCAATTTTCCTGATGCCACGATAGAAATCCGCAAAGTGAGTCATCGAATATTTTACCATAGCATAGTCTTCACTATGTAGCCATTTATAAAACATGTTATTGAATGAGGCAGGAGCTTCGCTGATCGGATCTAAAGGGTAATCTAAAAATTTATCCATTACCAGCATGGTGCCATTGCTGATATCAGTTGGCCAATCTTTTACATGCTCCATAAATGTGCGGATCACTTTCTGAGTACCCAATATTTTATCAAGACTGTCATGTGGTTCGCTAAAGAATTTTCGAAGCCATTCTCTTCCACCAACAGTTCTTGTGTAGTCTAATTTATGAAAAATAGAAAACTCTTCTTCATGATGAAAAATAGAAATATCGCTGAATGATGTTTGGTCTATTTGCATACGGTGAATAGCGAATGGTCAATAGAGAACGGATTTTTTTGATTCAATATTGACTATTACTGGTTTTATCGGTCAAAAACGAGTCTTTGTCCTTTATTAGATTCATTCCACTCGCCATTTCCATACACTAAATTTCCGTTCACAAATGTATGTGTAATGGAAGCAGGGAATTCAAATCCTTCTAACGGACTCCAGCCGCATTTATATAAAATATTCTCTTTGCTCACTTTAAATTGGCTATTCATATCTACGATTACAAGATCAGCATAGTATCCTTCACGGATATATCCTCTGTCAGCTATTTGAAAACAGTTTGCCACGGCATGGCTCATTTTCTCTGCGATTTTTTCTAAACTGATTATTCCTTTTTTATAATAGTGTAACATTAGTAATAACGGGTGCTGAACAAGCGGTAGACCAGCATGAGCTTTTAAATAGGGCTCATTTTTTTCTTCCCATGTATGAGGAGCATGGTCAGTAGCTATTACATCCAGCCTGTCATCCAGCAAGGCTTTCCATAATGCTTCTTTATGGTGAGGAGCTTTAATGGCAGGATTACATTTTATTTTATTGCCAAGCTTTGGATAATCATCACTTGTAAAATGTAAATGATGAACACATACTTCAGCTGTAATCTTTTTTTCTTTTAACGGAAACATATTGGTAAACAGTTGCAATTCATTTTCAGTGCTGATATGTAGAATATGTAATCTTGTATTGTATTTTTTTGCAATCTGTATAGCATAAAGGGATGATTCATAACAAGCTTCTTCATTTCTGATAATGGGGTGATCAGCTGCAGTCAACTCTCTTCCGCCTGCTTTCTCAAGGTTCTGTCGGATGATTTTTTCATCTTCGCAATGGGTGGCAATAAGCACTTCACTTTCACGAAAAATTTTATCTAATGTATTGGGATTATCAACCAGCATATTGCCGGTGCTTGCACCCATAAATATTTTTACACCGCAAATGTCTTTTTTTCTATCATTTGTTCTCAATACTTCATCTGCATTATCATTGCCAGTACCCATAAAAAAAGAATAGTTGGCTAATGAGGTTTGTGAAGCAATTTTATATTTATCCTCCAATAATTCTTGCGTTAATGCATTAGGAATTGTGTTTGGCATTTCCATAAAACTCGTAACACCGCCAGCAATTGCAGCTTTGGATTCTGAATATATTGTTGCTTTATGTGTAAGCCCCGGTTCACGGAAATGAACCTGATCGTCTATACATCCAGGGAATAAAAATTTGTCTTCACCATTGATTTCAATACAATCAGCGTCAATCTGCGTTATTTGCGGACTTATTTTATTAATTCGGCCATTTGTTATCAACACATCTGCATTAATAATATGACCTTCATTCACTACTTGTATATTCTTAATAAGGTATTTTTGCATATCTTGTTTTCTGAACTGAGCTTAAAAAATTTCAAATAGTTTGAATTTACAGGCCTTGATATTTTTTTGGCGAATTCAATGTGATAAATCCTAAAAAAAAATTACACATTAAAACCTGATCAAAGCCAATACCTATGCAATTTAAACAAACCCTTTCAAGACTTATCCTTATTCTGCTTCCATTTTCTGCGTTTTCGCAAAGTTCTTTTTTACAGCAGGGGGATAAAGCAAATATTTTAATGGAACGGTTGGAAATTAAAAGTCGAACTGACTCTTTTTTCAATTATTCCAAGACAAAACCTTATAGTCGTCGCCATGTAGTTAGTGCTGTCAATCATTATTTGGAGCAACCTGCTGTCAAACTTTCAAAAGTTGACAAATATAATATTGAAAGGTTACGCATGAATAACCTTGAATATATTCCTTCTGAGGAGCGAATCAAATATGCATCCAAAAGAAAATTCGTTAAAAAATTTTACTCCACACCAGCCAATTTGTTTGAAGTGCATGTAAAAGATTTTGATTTAGTTGTAAATCCGGTGATTCAATACACGGTTGCAAAAGAGAGCAATAATATTGATAAACTCTTTTTAAATACAAGAGGTGTCACAGTTCGGGGGAATATTGCAAACAAGATTGGGTTTTTTACCTATCTCACGGATAACCAGGAAAGAGCTCCAAAATATGTGCAGGATTTTATCGCTACCCGAAAAGCAGTACCAGGGGCAGGATATTATAAGCCATTTAAAGCAGCAGGCGGTACCGATTATTTTGATGCAAGAGGTTATTTTACTTTTAATGTTACAAAGTATATCGATGTGACATTTGGGTACGATAAAAATTTCATTGGAAATGGTCATCGTAGTTTGTTGCTTAGTGATTTTGGGAACAATGCATTGTTTTTAAAACTAAATACGAGGATTTGGAAATTCAATTATCAGAACCTCTTTATGGAATTGCAAAATGCTGATGATAGGATAGGAGATCGTTTGATTGGTAAAAAATATGCAGCCATGCACCATCTGGATATAAATGTCACCAAATGGCTTAATATTGGATTATTTGAAGGTGTAATTTTCGGTAGAACAAATAGGTTTGATTTTGGATATCTTAACCCAATTATTTTTTATCGTTCCATTGAACAGCAGAATGGAAGTTTTGATAACTCGATTATAGGTATTGATGCCAAAGCAAATCTTGCTAAAAAAATTCAACTCTATGGTCAGTTTTCATTAGATGAGTTTCTACTTGCTGAAATTAAAAAAAACAGAGGTTGGTGGGCTAATAAATGGGGGATACAAATAGGAGCTAAATATATTGATGCATTTGGTATTAGCAATCTTGATTTACAAGTAGAGCATAACAGAGTTCGTCCATTTACTTATTCTCATAGAGATTCAGTTGCAAATTATACTCATTATAATCAGCCGTTGGCACATCCGCTGATGGCTAATTTTCAAGAGTTTATAGGAATTGCCCGTTATCAACCCGCACCTAAGTGGACGGCTACTGCCAAACTGATTTATTATCAACAAGGCAGAGATAGCAGTAGTCAAAGCTTTGGAAGTAATATTTTTCTTCCTAATGTCATTCCACCACGGCAAGGAGATTTTGGATATGATATTGGCAGCGGATGGAAAACAAATGTATTTTTTGCTTCTTTCTTATTGTCGTATGAGTTGCGAGAAAATCTATTTTTGGATTTGAATGCAATAGTTCGAAATCAAAAAACAGTGACAAGCCCATTGACTTCTGCTAACGCCTCTGTTATTAGCTTTAGTGTAAGATGGAATATGCACCGTAGGGAGTTTGATTTTTAAGAACTTACATTCTGATCAAATAGAATTGTTGATTTTTTTCAAATTGCTTGAGTAAAATTTATCAATCTTGGTGTAATTGATTCATTACCAGTTTTGGTGATCTGTCAATTTTAAATACGCCCCAATGCTTTTCGGGCTCGAATGGTTCAGGTGAACCTTTCCATGATTCATCGAATGCTTCAAAAAAGAAAGTAAGTACTTTGTTTTTTTTAGACCAACTCATTAAATCTTCGTAATAAGTTTTTTGATTTTCTTCACTCACATGTTCAGGATTTATTCCTCTTCCATTTGAATTTGTTGCCCAACCAGCTTCAGTAATAACTATAGGCTTGTGCGGATATAAATTGGAGACTACTTCATAATTAGATTGGGTGTAATCAATAGCTTCATGAATATGTTTATATTCCCAAACAGGATATGTGTGAATAGATATAAAGTCAACTATTTCGGCAAGACTTTTTAGTTTATTTAGCCACGGAACATAGTTTTCACAAAAAGTAACCGGTTGTTGTGCGTTTTCTTTAACCAGGCGTACATATTTAATTACCTGGCTTTCGGGAACATAGTGATCTGTCCAGTCTACACAAGCTTCATTCCCTACTGAGAGTGAAAAAATGATATCTGAATATTTATTACTCCTGTCTATTAGGGTTTGAATTTTTTTAAGATTTCCTATTCTATTTCTCTCCAATTGTTCTTCGGTATAGACACCGCCTCCCCAGGGACAGCCAAAATTATTCATCTCTGCTTCAATATAGGCGCCTAACATGACTTTGAATTCCAGCTGCTCCTGCTGAATTACTTGTAGCACAGTGTCTGCATGTATATCACAGTCGTATAAGCGAAGGTATTGCCATTCTTCTTTCAGCAGTAAAAGATCTTCCTTAACTTCCTGGTATGTTGGGTATTTATGACCTGGCTGTTGTCCTTCACGAAATCCTGAGTAGCAAATAGCTCTTGCTTGTGGCAGGTTAAAGGCAGAAAAAATGTCCATACTAATATTTCAATTTTTCATCTTTATCCCAGATACCCCAATAGGCTCCCACTTCCCCTTCAGCGCCTACTTTCCAGGATTCATCAAAAGAAGAAAAATAAAATATCGGTATATCTTCATTATCAGACCAAATTTGTGAGTTGATAAAATAATGCAATGCATTTTCAGTTGATGGTATAGCGCCTTTAAGACTTTCGCCTTTACTTGGCCATCCAGTTTCAGTTATTATTGTTTGTTTCCCATTACCAGCAGCTTTTGCCTGATGATACATTTGCTTCATATAGTCTAAAGAATTTTCATAATTACAACCTTCCCAGTATGGATAACAATTGCAAAGAATAATATCACAAATGTCAGTTATTCTAGGACGATGGGAAAATTCATAATATGCATCTACATAGCCAACTGGAATTCCCGGCAATTCATTTTTAACATGTTTAATAAATTCCAACAACTCATCTTCCGAAAGATCTTTCCTATACATTACTTCATTACCAACAGCTGCAATATCCACCATTCCTTCTTTAGCTAACTTTATTAATCCCTCAATTTCTCGTTGATTTATTTCGGGATCATTTCCCAGCCAAGCACCCACTAAAGTTTTAATACCGTATTCTTTAGCAATTCGAGGGATATATTCATTGCCTTCAGTACATGAAAAAGATCGGACCCAACGGGTGTGAGGACGCAAAATTTCCATTCTTCTTCGTACCTGCTCTTCAGAAATAATATCACCAGGTTTTTGACCATCCTCATACAGACTAAAACAAAAACCGTGAACACCATTTTCCATAATGTCGCTGAACAAATTTTTTATTTCAGCTTCATTTTTTCCAGAAAGAAAATTTTCTTCCCCCGCAGTTGCTATAGATAAATACCGTTCTTTTCTGAAAGACATAACTATTCTTTTTTAGGTTACATTTAAATACTTCATTTTGTCAACCAATTTACAAATGAATGTTTTTTTTATCTTATTAAGAAATATACTTTGGTTTTTCTTCAATATTCCATAATCCCCATTGTGTACCGACTATTCCTTCTTGTTGAATTTTCCACGATTCATCAAAGGATGAGAAATAAAATACTTCAATATCTTCTGCATTTGCCCAATGCTGAACATTGATAAAATATTTCATAGCATTTTCTGTTGATGGTTTTGCTTCTAATACATCTTCTCCTTTACCAGGCCAGCCTGTTTCGGTGATAATTACTTTCTTGCCCTTTGCAATTTGATTTGTTAATGCATACATGTACTGAATATATTGTAAGGCATAATCATTATTAGCGCCTTCCCAGAAAGGATAACAGTTAATTAAAATAACATCACATGCATCTACTAATGCTGGTCTTTCAATGAATTGGTAATATGCATCTACATATCCAATTTGAATGTGATTGGGTAGTTGTTGTCTTACTTGATTTATATAATTTATAACTTCTTGTTCAGATAGCTCATTACGTTGTAAAACTTCATTTCCAACGGCCACTATATCTACTAAACCTTCTTTAGCAAGGTTGACGATTGAAATAATTTCTTTTTCATTTCTTTCTTTATCATTACTTATCCAGGCACCTACCATTGATTTTAAACCTTTTTCCTTTGCAATTTTAGGAATCATTTCATGCCCTTCGGTACAAGAAAATGACCTTATCCATTTTGTGTGAGGTGCTATTATTTCCATTCTTCTGCGAGTTTGTTCCTCAGTTACCAGATCACCCGTTTGCTGACCTTCGGTATAAGGGCTAAAGCATAAACCATGTAGTCCTTTTTGTAATGAAATTGAATATTGGGATTTTATTTCTGCCAATGCTTTATTACTAAAATCTACTCCGGTATTTGTATGCAAATTGAATCCCTTCTCTTTAAGTAAAAGTAGTTTGCCTGGCAAATAAGAAGAAGAGCCAGCTTTCTCTGCTTTTTTACGATCGATTGCTGCCCTAACTTCAAGTGCCTTTTCTTCAGTAACATCATAATTACGCATCACATACATGGCAATAAGAGTACCTACTATAGGAAGTCCGGAAAAGAAGGCACGAAGTCCAGTAATTGCACCTTCCTGTTCAATTCCCGGAACACCTTCTTTAAACCCAACTATGGAAATTATAACACCACTTAAACCACCGGCTATAGCAAAACCGAACTTAACCATCCACCAATATATAGCACCAAAAATACCTTCTCTCCTTTTACCTGTATTCAATTCATCCAAATCAATAACATCAGAAGTCATGGACATCATAAGCGTAAAAAGACTTCCTATTCCAAATGCAAAGAAAGGTAGAGCAAAGATGAACATATAGGGTTTTCCAGGAATCAGGAGAAACCAAAGCATCACGTAGCCAATTAGTGAAATTCCCTGCGACCAAAGGAAGGCTTTTTTCTTTCCTAATTTTCTAGACATCCAGGTTACAATCGGAATCACAATAAAAGTAGTAGATAGTGCACCTAAACTTCCAAAAAGCGTTGGCCAAAAACCTGCATTAGCGGCTTCTGTATTTCCATTAAATAAATGGTAAACAATTACAAAGAAGGTGAATGTTGCAACTGTATTAAAAGCATTAAATATGAAAAATGTGGAGATACATAGTTTTCTAAAAGGTTTAATCTTAAGAGCTTCCCTAAAGCCCTGAATGATTTCATCAAAACTCCCACGAATATTTCTAAAGTTTAATTCCGAATAGTTTTCGTTTAATGTGGATTTACTTTTTATAAATATAGCCGGTATCATTGCAACGATCATTAAGATGATGCCTGTCCAAATTGCAAGGGTTCGTGTAGCACTTTCTGCAGATGTAAACCATCCATTAGGACCGTTATCATACATAATTACCCAGAACCAAGGCGCTATAACCCAGGCCCATTGACCAATCCATTGTGCAATTGCCATAATATTGGTTCGTTCATGAAAATCGTTACTCATCTCATAGCCCATAGCCACATAAGGCACACTAAAGATTGTGAGCCCTAAATAAAAAACGAATGACCAGAACATAAAATAAATGAAGTTATAATCTACTCCACTTACTTTATATAGTTGCCACATTATAACAAAGGAAATTCCCATGATAATAGCACCAACAAAAACATACTGCCTACGCCTTCCCCATTTCGATTTGGTATTATCCGAAATAAAACCCATAATAGGATCAGTGAAGGAATCAAATATTCTTGGGAAGAAGTAAATAATACCCCACATCCAACCCGGAAAACCTAAATTTTGTACCAAGACCACCATAAAAATTCCTAAGGCTGCAGGGAACATTTGATTGGCGAGCATACCAAATCCAAAAGCTACCTTTTGCCCAAATGGCACTTTATTTTCTATTTTAATTTCATTACTCATAATAAGTGTATCATTGGTTTATAATAATTGTTTGTATTGCTTTGTTAGTTATTTTTAAATAGATGGATTGTTCACCTTGTAATACTGTAAAATTTTTTTCTTTTTCCGTAGGATTAAAAACTACAAGTACGATGGAGCCATCTGTATTTTCTGCAGCAGTAATTTGAAGGTCTTTATCTGTTTTTTCAAAACCAATTCTGACAGCACCTGGCCGGATAAATCTGCTAAAATGTGAAAGAGTATAATATAATGGCGTAAAATAAACTTCATCTTTTTCAGGATCAACTATTACCGGTGCCGTACACCAGTTTTTAAACCAGTTAGGACCTCCTTGTTTATCCAAAACCATGTTCCAATCTATCCAACCATCTACATAATTATTTAAACAACCAATGATATCTTCAGCATATCGATTAACTGGGGCATATTTTGGATGTAAATGTTTTTCTTCTTCTGGTGCCCAATCCCAACCCCAGTCAGTCGCTTCTTTGCTCCAATACCAACTATCATCCTGCCATTTTGGAACTTCTGAATCAACGCAGGCTTCTGATTGAATTAAATGCTTTCCCGGAGATTTATGATGTGCATATTGTAAAGCTTCGGAAAATACATCGTAGGTACTGGCATACCAATGAATAGCAGTTCCATGAAAATATTTTGAGGACTTTTCATTTTCATACATCACATCCACCCATCCTTTTAATAGTTCTCTATTTTGATCATATCCTAAAATCTTTACATTGGCTTTGCCATCTGCTTCTAATTTAGGCCCTAAATGATTTTGAACAAAAACTGTCATTTCCTCGGGTGTATAATGCATGCTTTCCCAATTGTTGCCATTTCCCAAAGGTTCATTCTCTACGGTTATACCCCAAATATCAATTCCTTCTGCTTTGTAGGCGTCAATATATTTTGAAAAAAATAATGCCCATGAATCATAATATTTTGGCAATAATTTACCTCCGACCCATTTATTATTATCTTTCATCCAGGGTGGAGCTGTCCAGGGTGATGATAAAATTTTAAATCCATCTATTGAAATTGCCATTGCATCTTTAATCATTGGAATTATATCATCTTTATCTTCCTTAATTGAAAAATTTTTTAATTCCACATCCCCTTCTATTGGAGCGTAAGAATAATTACTTAAAGAAAAATCGCAGGAATTGATATGGGTTCTGGTTAGCGAATAACGGGCACCGCTCTGACCGAAATATGCCTCTAGAATTAAGTTTCGCTTCTCCTTGCTTAATCTATTTAACAATGAAGCAGAAGATTCTGTAAACGAACCGCCAAAGCCTGTTATAGTTTGAAATTTATTTGCAGATAGTAATTTGATAGTGCTTGCATTATTACCTGAAGATAAAATATCGATTGGCTGTAGTTTATTGCCATTAGCAGAAGTTTCAAAAACTTCAATACTTAATTTTTTCTCAGAGGTGCATTCAGTTAGCGTTGCCATCATTGAAAATAAAATAACACATTTCTTAAAATTAATCATACTGAAATATTTATTTCTAATTTATAGATGTAAATCAGTTAATGACTTTTAAATGATTTAATTGATCTTTTCATTCAAAGGTGGCAGCATTACTTCTTCAAATAATGATTGAAAGTTGCCACTGTAAGTTTTCTCTATTTTATTTCCTCCTCTTTTCATTCCATTAAACACACCTTTATCTACAAGATCCCAAATAACAAATTTTGCTTTACCATCAATGGTGAATAAACCAAAGTGATTTTCGGAACCACCAGGATTAGCGGCATCTTTCCAGATTTCATCAAAGGCCTCAAAATAGAAACAGGCAATTGCTTCCCGGTTTGTCCATTCTCTTATTTGATTGTAATACAACCCTTCTTTGTATTCATCCGTTGCTTTTGAACCGTTTGCGCCATAATGTTCATTTGAAAAACTGGCCCAGCCTGTTTCTCCAATATGTATTGGCTTTTTAATACCGAGTTGTTGAATATAATTTGACACAGCTTGATATTGAGAAATAGTGTAATCTCTTGCACGATTCATTGCAGCGATAATTTTTGTTGTATCTGATAGCGATTCTTCCTTATTTGAGATTCCCCAAAAATCAGGATTGTAATGTGTATCATGCATTGGGTAAGAATGCATAGAAATATAATCAACAGCCGTTATTAATTTTTTTAAATCCTCTACATGATATTCTTTATCGCCTCCTCCCCAGGAAGCGAAATTATCAGAGCTTGTAATCCAAAGATCTTTAGGTAGTGACCCAGCTTTTTTTAAATCCTGTAATTGATTAACATATTTTAAAATGACCCACGGTTGTACATAGTAGCTTGCTGCCCATTTTACCATTGCTTCATTGCCCACGGCAATAATTTTTACAATATCTGGGTATTGGTTCGTCAGTTCGATCGCTTTTTGAATTTCGGCACCATTGG
Organism: Chitinophagaceae bacterium; assembly: GCA_024643655.1. Taxonomy (GTDB): domain Bacteria; phylum Bacteroidota; class Bacteroidia; order Chitinophagales; family Chitinophagaceae; genus JJ008. The sequence goes on from JAHEMM010000001.1 coordinate 117,504, forward strand.
CTGCTGTATCTTCATCATCATGTTTGGGATGGCCTGTCCAGGCCTTTTTACAATCGATCCATGCACCCAGCATTACATACATTTCAAACGTTGGGGCTTCTTTTTTTAATTGATGAATAGCTTGTAGAAGATTAGATGCTTCGGCATATTTGGTTTGATATGTTCGAATTATTTTGATATTCATTGCAAAAAGGATTTTCATATCCTCTTTCAATTGATCTACTGTAGGTTGAATGTCGCGGCTTTTGTCACGGTAGCCTCCAAAAGAGATGGCTAAATAATTAGGATTTCCCAGAATATCTTTAGCTGTCATTTTTTGTTTTGGTGGATGATTATTTGTGTCTTTTTGTTTTGAATTGCAAGAGAAAACGATGGCCAAGGCCAAAAATAATACCATCGTTTGCCGGCTTGCACTTTTCATATTACCTCAGTTTTGATTCTTCAATATGTACTGTAATTTGTACAACTTCACCAGTTCTTCCGAAAATTTCATTGCTATTTTGAATGTCAATATTTAAATTTTCGAATGTGGTTAGCGTATTATTTTTATTTATTAATTCAACTTTATTTGAAGTTGATATTTTATATACAATTGGTACTTGACAACAAGTGAAACAAAGTGAATCTTTTTCCAATGGCAACTTTTTATGTTCCAGATTTACGTTTACAAATTCAAATACTGCAGGTGTTGTGATGAATTCCTTTTTTTGTAATAAACATGGATTAAAATGAAGCTGACCACTAATTATAAAAACACCTAATTCTCCCAACCTGCTCAAAATGTCTTCTTTTACCTGACCTGTCATGCCGGGTTGTTGAGCTCCTTTACCGATTGGCGTATGGGAGTAAGGATCTGTAGGAAAAGCGCCATAGGTAGCTGGTGATTTATGAACACCAATACCTTCAAATATTTCGTAGAAGTGATTTACTAATTTATCCGTTGTTGAGGTTGATGTTTTTGCATCGATTGCCCTGATGCAAGTTTCCTGTACTGCCAGTAGTAATTTTGAAACCATATGCCAATAAATGGACCCTAATCCTTCATAGCCATAAAAAGTTCCAGACCGCCCAGTAAATTCTTTATGATTAAAAACTTCTTCGAAAATCTGTAATAATAGTTCTCTGTCTTTTATAGCGAGTTCCTTATAATCTTCGTTGAGGCTATCTATTGCATTTTCAAGATCACGGGCATTCCTGAAATTTCCATTGAAGTGATAATTTCCATTGATATCTTTTTCAACAATTGAATTTACACTTTGGGTTTGTAGTTTTTTTAATAATGCAGAAGCTTCAACAGATTTTGACGGAATTGTATTTTTTTCAATAAACTTCGACAATGATTTATTGGGATACAATATATAACTGGATTGATCTTTACGATATAATTTACTTTCCTTTAATGAATCCAGCACATTTAAACTTTCTTCAGCTGTTAAATAACCAGAACTTAATACGGCTACCTGGCCTTCCAGCATTTCACTTAGATGAGAAACAGATACAGCACTTTGATTAATGTTTATCAGATTATAGGAATGATACATGCCATCAGTTCTTTTATTTGCCTGTATCGAATGCTCCATAAATTGTAGCGATAGATTTGCAAATTCTAATAGATCACCACCTGTCACATCTTTTTTAGCACCTGAAAACTGTTGTGAATAAATCTGGTTTCTGAAATCACTACCAGCAACACCTAATGTATCTACTATTCGTTTTCTGTTTTTGTCATCAAATGAAGTTGATAAAAGGTTTTTATTTTCTACTAATACTTTTTGAATAGCAACAAAAAAATGATGTATTTCATCTGATACGGAAAATGTTTTATCCTTGCTATTTTTAAAAATGGGTTGGAAAAATTTTAAAAATCTTCTCAGATAATATAATGTAACCATTGAAATTCCATTACCTACTAAGGCATTGTTAGCATCGTTCCATTCAGGTCGCTGCGTATTCATCCAAATTCCACCTTCTGGAACAAAATTGGAAAGTTTAGAAAGTACAGTTGCTAATATCTTTTCTACAAAGCTTATATGATATATGGCACTCTGCTTATTCGTTAATAAAGCGCCGTCTGCTCCAAGCGATTTTTTCCGATCCAGAATCTTTTTTTCGCCTTCGTGGTCAAATTCAATTGTGTCTTTTGGATTTTGGACAATATCGGAGTAAGATTTTATCCGATAAGGTACATTGGCATATACGAATCCGTTCTTTTCTAAGTCCCTTTCAATTGAACCTGGGTTATACTGCTCTTTGAATTCTAATAATTTCAGTAAATAGATAATTTGATGATCACCCCAATAACCGATATATGACCAGGGATTGTCTGGTTCAATTGCTTCCCAATCAAAACCGTCTTTTGTAACCCGGTATGGGTTATAGCCATCAAAAGTGGAAGCATTAAGAAACTTCCAAATCATACCATCAATAAATGCTGGATAGGAGTGAACCAAGGCTTCCCAGTTCTGAAAAATATCCCGCCAGTTTCCCTGGTAGTCTAGTATTTTTGAACCATCAATTTCACTTCTTGTATTAATAGAAAATTGGTTCCATGGACGGCTCGGATCCCCATGACGTCTACTGAATTTTAAAGGCAAATATTCTATTGCCAATCGTTCAAAATTCAAATTATTTGTAGAGGCGATTACTTTTTTTAGATATTGAAGTGAAAAAGTTTCATCAAGTTGTTGCCAAATAGAACTGCTTTCGTTATAGACAGCTGGGTTTGCTTTTTCAAGGTATTTACAAAAATCCCATTTTTCAATCTGATAATTATTATCGAATATACCCCCACGCATAATGTTGAATAGTACGTTGGAATAATGTCTGGTATCTTGTAAAACGTCTGATGTTTTCTGAAAGCTGTCTGCGGCAGCTGTCAATTCTTTTAAATGAAGGGTGCCCTCATTAACATCAGCTAGAATTTTTTCACTTAAAGTAGAACTGGTATTAATAAAATTGGAAAGCTGGATAATTGAAGCATGATTTTGATTTACGTTTGCGATGATCATCCATTCCTTTTCTTTAGAAGGCTCAATAATAATCTTATCTACAATAAAATATGCCCCTTTTTCACCTTTGATATCTTCTTCCTGATTTACACTTTTTCCTAAACGAAAATTATTTAGTTGTAAAGAAGAAAGTAAATAAGTAGGATTACTAAATCCAGTACTCCAAGTAATATTTGCTTTTAGCGCTTCACTTGGCTCTGCCTTATCTACTATGATTGCACTTAATGCAAAAATACCCACACCTGATTCTGGAATCAATTCAGACCGCTTATATGCATCTACTAGGTTGCTTGATTGATTTTGTAAATCGGCTCCAACCCCATAAGGCAAAACATTTTGCAGACCATCTAAAATATTAATCTGATAAGTTGTTGATGAAAGATTTTGAAGTCTCGATCTTTTTACAAATCCATGTAGATTGCTGGAGTTCCACTCATATTGAAAGGATAGTGATAACTCTTTATTAATTTCTTCAAATATGATTTTATTGCCAAATGTATTTTTATAAAGATTCCTTTGAATTTTATATTTTCCTTCATCTCTGATTGAGAAGGGCTCCCAAATTAATATTTTGTCATTCTTTATAATTTGAAAAATAGTTTTACTACCCGTTATTTCAGCTGATTCAGTTATTTTATCGTCAGTATAATAAGGGAATATTGCATGATCTGAATTTTTTCGCCCTGCACTAATACCTCCATTGCTAGAAATAAACATCCAATGGTTCGAATCACTTACAATACTCATAAAAAAGGGACGCATAGTATCTGCATCAGCAATTTTAAAAAATAGTTCGTCTTTAATTGTTATGGTCTGCATTGTTAATTCCTTCTTGCAATTTGTATTTTATAAAATAGTATTCAAAAAAATCCTAATTCAGAATATTAAATTGATATACTGAACAGGTGAAAAAGTAAAAAATGGTTTTCTTTTTACAAAATAGGGAAGTGGTATAGTTTTGAGTTTAATCAAAACTTGTTAACACCACATTCTATAAGTAGGGTGACGGTCTATTTAATGATCACTTAAAACTTTTATTTTTTAAGGCTAAAGTTGTTTGTACACCTTTACATAATCAATATACATTGATTGAGGAAATGGTGTTCCTGTTGTGGGGAAGCCAACAAAATTACCGCCTACCGCTACATTGAATAATAAATAAAATGGATGATTGTATACCCATTCTCCGTCAACATCTTTTGGAGTAATTCTGTAGTATAAAAAATTGTCAACATAATAATCTATAAAATCTACGCCCCATTCTATTGCATAAACATGATAATCTGTATCAAATCTGCCACTTGTTAGTGCATATGCTTTTGAAATAGAAGTTCTTCCTGAAAAGCCGGGACCGTGTACACTGCCATATGTAATAGAAGGATGTTGGCCTCTTTGTTCCATAATGTCAATCTCACCACATTGTGGCCAAGGTACTGCATCAATATTAGAACCTAACATCCAGAATGCAGGCCAAAGACCAGGGCCCGTAGGTGTTTTTATTCTTGCTTCAAAGCGACCATAAGCCTGAGCATATAAATCTTTTGTTTTTATTCTTCCAGAGGTATATCCAGCTCCAGCAAAAGATTCACTGCGTGCTGTTAATACTAAGCTGCCACTACCATCTAGCTGAACATTTGAACTTCGATCGGTATAATATTGTAATTCTTGATTTCCCCATCCATCTCCACCTGGACCTCGTCCAATATCAAATGACCATTTTGTATTATCAGGTTTTGATCCTGCAGCTCCACTAAAGTCATCACTCCATACTAACGTCCACTCCCTTTCAGGCAATGTTTGTACTACTTCTTTTTTACAACTGCTTAATGAAAGAAGCAGTAATAATGTAAAAGAAAGTGTAGTAAATAATGGAGTTTTCAATTGCTTATATATGGTTATCATAATATTATTTTTATTATTTCATTATTTAATTCAAAAGTTACTTTTTCAACAGTTACTTATAGAAATATACATTATCCACAAATACATTTGGAATAGTGCCCGAGAATACCATTTGTGCAAGATTACTTCTTGTAGTCAAACCTGTAAAGCTTGAAAGTGGGACATCTATTGTAACCCAATTATTTGAAACTAATGTAGGTCTTGTTATTGTAATTTCATGTTCCTTGTCGTCGCCACCTCCAAATGTATTATTGGCTCCAAAATCTATAAGTTTAATTTTAAAATTATTTGGCAATGTAGTATTATCCGGTGTCCAAATATTTAAATGAAAATTGGTCATGGTACTTGCATTAATCGTATTGGAAGTGAATTCAATTCCAACAAAATTTAAAGTTTTATAACGGATAACATCATCAGTATTAATTTTTACAAAGGACTCTTCTGCGGTTGAAAACAACCATCGGGTATTCCAGGTATCTATTGCCACATTGGTATATGCATTACTATACATTGAAATTACATTTGCAGCGTTGCGGGTAGGTGTAGGTGCTGGAGTAGGTGGAAAACCGGCCAGACCAATTGAAGTTAAATTCAACTTACCTAATGTGATATTTCCATTCATTGTCGCTGTAATAACAGTTGTACCTGCTGATAGAACAGAGACAATACCTAGTTCATTTACTGTTGCCACAGATGGTACTGAAGATGAGAAAGTTAAATAATAAGGAGAAATTGATGCTCTTTGATTAACACCAGTTGGTAAATTTACAGACACCTCAAATGGGCTTAATGATATTTTGTCGCCATTTTCCGCATTTGAAATAGTTCTGTTATCTCCATTTAATATTACGCCAGTAAGCCCTGATAAATCAGTTAATTTTTCAAACTTAACTTCATCTATCCAAAAGCTATAACCTCTTCCATTTTCAGGAGCTGCAGCATAATAAAACAATCCTTTCTCTCTACTCAGCTTAGATGGATCTGGAAGCGGAATAATTACTTTTTTCCAACTACTATTTACCTGTAAGTTTTTTAATGCAACCTGATGTTGTTTAGTACCTAAATCAAGGTCATCTCCAAATCCAACTTCAGCAATGGTAGCTGCTTGAGATGCTTTTATATAAAAAGTCAAAGCATTATATCCTCTTAGATCCCTTCCGATTTCACTAAGGTAAGTACCTCCGGCATATGAACCATTCGGGCTATTTGCATCTGGCACATCATATCGCATAGATATTGTAGTGTTTCCATAACCTACTTGGTTATCTACTTGAAAAGCTCTTACATCTGATGTTCCATACGCAGCATAGGAAAGATCACCAGTGAAACCATCTATAAACACTTCAGCAGTTGTAGGGAAGGTAGGACTTTGTAGTCCACCTACATCTCTCTTACAACCAAAAGTTGTTAATATTAAGAGTCCAAATATATTGAACAAGACATTTTTTAATAATTGGTTTTTTTTCATATTAATTTCTTTAATGTTTTCGTAATATGCCAATACTATTATTTACCGATATTGATTTGAATATAAGTTCTTATTTCCCATTCATTACCATTTGGAAAACCAATGGCATTTGGATCAGGCACCCAGTTACCAGCTCCATCTAGTGTTTTAATTGGCGAATATCTTGGAGAGTATTTATTCAACGTTCTATAAGTACCTCTAATTCCAAGTTTGGTACCGGGTAACATAAACCAATCCGGTTTTCCAATTTCAGTTGAAAAGTCTGCTATCAATTGTAACGGGAATGTTAAGTTAAAGTCACGATGATAGTCAAAAGGACCCCAATCGTTAAATTTACCTATAGCCATTAATTTTGTTTTCTTAAAAATACTCCTTACATCAAACCCATATCTGTTAATAGTTCGGGTATCACTACCGTTAGCTTGTCCGTTACCTACATAAAGATTAGCTATTAAACCAAGATCGGGATTTAGTTTAGAAACTACTCTTGTATTTATTTCCCATAGATTCTGTGCAGGAGCTGCTCCAGGAAATGCAAAAGTCCGTCTTGCACTCGTTATGCCAATAGCAGCATCTTGTGTAGTAGGCAAATGTCGATATACAAAATCAGCACTAATAGCCAACTTTGCATCTTCTGCACGGTCATTATCCCATTCATACATCCAGGTACCCGGTGTAGGGTCGTAGGTTAATAATAATTCTCCTGCGATCGTTTCTCTATTTGAACGGACTGAAAAAGGATCATCCAAAATATTTCTTGGTCTTCCCGGTGCTAATAACATATCAAAAGGTATTGGACCTTCGATTGGTTTTTGCCATAAAAAATTAGGGGCAATTTGCAAATTTCCTACACTAAAAGTCAATCCACTCAACACATTATACATATTCCCACTTCCAATATCTTTTAATCGCCATCCGGTAAATGTTCTGGTATTATCATAACCGCCATTAGCAACAAGCCCCATATAGGAAGCTTGGCCATACCAATTGATTATACCTTTACTATAGGTTAGTTTTATTTTTCCACCGAAATTGTCTTCTGATTTAATCTGATCCTGATATATTTTGTAATTACCGGCTTCGCCTCTAATTAATTGAAAGTCTCTGCCATTCAAAGGTTGTCCAGCCCATAAACCACCTATATCAATCCCAAAATTTTCAAATTTCCTTGAAATGCTTAAAGCCGCTTTTCTGGTTTTTGGAGTAGGTATGGCAAATGAACTTTGTAATCCACTACGTTGAACTAAGTCTTCATGAAACATTCCAGTTACATCAAATTTGGACAGTTTTCTGGTATATTTCACTAATACTGCAGGGTTAGCTCCCCACCATAGCTCGGGACCAAAAGCAATTTTTAATCCTTTGATAGCTTTTTTCCCTTCTATTTCAAAACCAAATGGAGCTTCTCCATTATAGATATCTATATTAGGACCATAATTTGCTTCTGGATATAAGCCAAAAAAATCGCCTTCATATCCCCAATGATAATGTCCTGTCCTATAAAAACCAGTAAGGTTAAATATTTTATTGTTCCAGTTAAAACTACTCCTATATAATTGTACCCTGTTATTGGAATTAATAATCTGCGTTCCGGTAGGCGTATTAACAGTTATTTTTCTTCCTCTGTTCTCGTAAAAAACTTCATCAATTGGATTTTCGGCTACATTACCTAACACATTAAATTGAACATTTGCTGTAACATTAGGAGCAGGCTTTGCCGTAAGACCAATATTAAAAGATTGCATATGATCAAATCCTAATTTGTTTGGATATACTGGATTATTAGGATCTGCCTCTTTTGGTGTGGCAATTAAACTACCTCCAGTGTTATAAGTTGTAAAATTCGCTTGTAAATTGCTGAGGTAAAGCTTTCCTTTATCATGACTTTCTAAAGCTGCTTTATCGCCTCGAGCCCGTAACATGGCATCTTTTATTTGTATATTATCAAAATTATTGATTTGTGTACTTGCGCCAGTTTTATAAGGATTAAATTGATGTGCTTCTTTTAAAGCATAATAAGCAGCTCTTGGATATAATTCATACAAACCTCTTTCGTTTGTTTCTCCTTTAGCGCAAATTCCAAACCACTCTTCATTCATATTGTTCTCACCTTCTTTAAAATCAAATTGATAACCTCCGTTTGACCAGGAAGCATTTGCATCATGTTCATCCAGATTAGTCGTTTGTCCAAATTTCCACCAACCATCACTAAACTGAAAAGTAAAACCACCCAGACTGTTTCCTGCTTTGCCCATGCCTGCAGCATTGGCATATATTTCTTTCCAATTACTTACTAAATATTTAGCCTGTGACTCCTGGTCTTCTGCATTGGATACTGCGTTAAAAGCATCAGATCCAAACTCTGTAAACATTACAGGTTTGCCATATTCTTTTTTAACTCTATCATAAACATCACCAAATGACAAGCCTCTGTAAATATTAATACCCATTACGTCTACATCTGTACATTCTTTTGCTATAATATCTAAAAACAATAAATCTCCATTACAAATAGCAATAGGGTGAGAAGGATCAATCGCCTTCATTGCTACTGTAGCTTCATTAAAAAGTTTGTAAAGATAATTTGCTGCTAAAGTAGACTTGCGGTCTTGTAAAGGGATGTCTTCAGTTTCTGCACCTCTCCAAAAAAGTCCATAGTTATTTTCATTTCCCAATAGAAACATTAAAAGTCCAGGTGTTCTTTTATATTCACTCACCATGTCTTTTACTTCTTTGAGTAGCAACTCCTTTGCATAAGGATTAGAATAATCAGTATTAGGCTCCCATTTACCACGGAGTGTAAGGCCATAACGACCAAAGCTGTGGTTTAAAACGGTATAAATGCCATAATTTTCATATATGTATTTAATCCATTTTGCGGGGACACCAGTGTATTGCCTGATAGTGTTAACACCCATATTCTTTAAAAGTGACATTTCATTGTCTAATGCAGCTTTTATCAAATCTGCCGACTGATTCCATAAACTATAACTATAATTGGTGCCAATTGGGAAATAATCCCAATTCATTCCATTGATTATGAAGTCGTTACCGTTTACTACGAGTCGAATACCATCATTTGTTTTTTTCAAATTGATATTATCCGATTGTGCATGAAGTAAGTTGCCGAAAAAAATAAAAGCAATAATGAGAATTGACTTTCGCATATGGCTTGGTAGTTTAGAAGTTAAGCAATCGATTTAATCAGTTAATAGAGAGATAACATTGTTCATAATAAAATGTTTATCTCTACTTTTTTATGAGAAAATGGAAAATTGATAACAAAGTAAAAAAAATGTCAAAATATCTTCCTTTTCTAATGCTGTGAAGATAAATTCAAACCATTCGACTTTCCAAAAAATTCGACACTTCACTACTACTACAACTTGAGATTTCAGTTTATTTTGCCCAATTTCACTACATCATAACTACATCATGACTACATCAGTAGTAGAACAGGCTGAAAAAACTATTTTTTAATAGATTAATCTTAAAAAAAAGTTTTTGACCACTTTTTGATCAAATTTCTTCAAAAAGGCAATCATAATAATAAATTGTTAGAAATAGAAAAGAAGTGCAAAGTTTTAGCGAAAACGAATTTGCAAATAATAATATATGAAAATAAGAAGGACCTCTATTATTAATTTCTCAATGATATAATTTTACAACTAGTTGAGATAATAAAGATGATTTTTTTTAAAAATTCGTGAAATGAAAATGTTACCCTTCCAGATGAATGCTGAAAACAATCATCCTCGATTGTACTTTATCAAAAACACTTGAGAAGCGTAGGTCTTTGTCACGGGCATGGATATTCCTTAATCCATTGCTGATTTTTATTTCAGGAGAGAAAATAAAACTATCGAAAAAGAAGTTAAAACCGATTCCAAACTCAGGGCCGTAATCATACTTTTCGATTTTTATCAGGTCTTCAGCATTTTTGGCACGGGCATTACTCGCCATATCAATGTCCGCTTTGAAGCCAGCCAATGTATAGACCCGGAAATTACCAATTCGATCACTCTGAAATTTTAGTTGAAAAGGGAATGTTACAATTACAGATTCTACTTTTTTAGTTACATCTGTTAATCCATCAATATCCGGATGCTTGAGTTTGTAAAATATATTTCGCTCAATGAACATCAACTGTGGATTGAAACGTAATTGAAATCGGTTGGATAATCTTGCTGTTGCAGAAAGGCCTAATGTAAATCCGCCAGAATTGGCTGGTTCTGCTACAAACACACTGTCATCTGCTAAAAAACGGGGATGCAGATAAGTTTGAAAACGGGCCAGATTAACTCCCAACGTCATGCCAAAATAATATGGCTTCTCATCATGATCAGACATATTTAGTTCATACTTATCTATCTGGGCGGATGCTATAAAAGTTAATAGCATGCTTATTGCCAGCAAATACGAATGTAAATACTTTTTTATTGTGGTTTTCTTCCAGCGTAAATGCAACATATTCCAAAGCTGAGTGGTTGATATGTTGATTCAGCATATCCCACCTTTTTTAAAATGTCAGTAAATAAATGGCGATCCGGAAAGGCTATGGAAGATTCATTCAGGTATTGATAGGCTTCTTTATTTTGCTTGAACCAACGGGCTACTTGTGGGGCAACTAAGCCCATGTACAAGTTGTATAAACTTTTTACAGCTTTACGCCTTGGTTTAGAAAATTCCAGCACTATTAACCGGCCTCCGGGCTTTAGTACCCTTTTCATTTCAAGAAGGCCTTTTTCAAGGTTTTCAAAGTTCCGCACTCCAAATGCCACCATTACAGCATCAAACGTATTATCTGCAAAATTTATTGTTTCTGAATCGCCAATGTGAAGCTCAATCTTATCGGTAAGTTGCTCTTTTTCAATCTTTTTTCTCCCAAGTTCGAGCATCCCTTTAGATATATCTATGCCGTCAATTTTATTGGGATTTAACATTTTTGAAGTCATAATTGCCATGTCTGCAGTACCAGTAGCTACATCAAGAATATGTTTAGGATTATCTTTTTTTAATTGATTAATTGCTTTTTTTCGCCAACCAATATCTGTTCTGGCAGATAGAAATCGGTTCATGGCATCGTACTTTGGAGCTATACTATCGAACATAAAAGCCACTTGCTCTTTCTTGCCTTTATTTGAGTCTTTGAAAGGTGTTATATGATCGTGGGGTAATGAGTTTGACATGGGTTGCAAAGGTAATCACTGGTGTTTATTTTTCATTCTTTGTTTAATTTTTTATAGCAGCCGCTTTAAAGTTATCTTGCAACTAACATGGAAATTATTTCAGGGAAATATGTCATAAGTAGTGCCACATATAAGCAATGTCCTGCGGCAGATAAACCAGAGTATGCATTTATAGGAAGAAGTAATGTAGGCAAAAGTTCGTTGATTAATATGCTTACTAACCAGCATAATCTTGCTAAAACATCAGGCACACCAGGTAAAACGCAACTGATCAATCATTTTGATATTATTTCTAAAAATAAAATGAATTGGTACTTGGTGGATTTACCGGGTTATGGTTACGCTACCGTTTCTCAAAAAGCAAGGAGAAATTGGGGGAATATGATTGAGTCATATATCCGACTTCGTGAAAATCTCGTTTGCTTGTTTGTTTTAATTGATAGCCGTCATACACCACAAGCAAAAGATCTGGAATTTATTGATCAATTAGGCGAATGGCAAATTCCATTTGTACTTGTATTTACAAAAGCGGATAAAAACAAACCCGGAGCAACAGATAGAAACGTAAAGAGCTTTTTGAGTGCTTTGTCGGCAAATTGGGAAGAACCGCCGCCTTATTTTATTACCTCCGCTATCAAAAAGAATGGAAGAAAGGAATTGCTTGAATATATAGGCAATTTAAATAGTAGTTTTAAAAAGCTCAAATAGAAATACCATTTTATGGTATAAGAAAGTACATTTTATTCCTTAATTTGCACCTGTTAGAAACCTCTTATGAAAGTTATCTTATCCGAAAGAAATATTGTAATTGTTTTATTCGTTATGGTATTAGTCACTTTCTCACTTGCTCAGGAAGACAGCAAAGAAATGGAAAAAGGACTTAATGCTGTATCTGCAACTTCTACTTCCTTCAAGCTTGCAAAAAATACAGCCACAGATTCAACTCTTCAATCAGTAGATATAAATAAACAATAATTATTTTTATTTATTCTTTTATCGAATTATTAATATGAGAAAGCTATTATTTTCATTTTTTATATTCTTTTCATTTTTATCAAAAGCACAAACAGACTCAACTTTAACTGATCAAATTCAGGTAGCTGACTCAGCCACCCGAATTAAACAACAGTTTAGAGATAGTCTATTAAGGGCCAGAAATGAAGCTGAGCAGGAAAGGATAAATGCAAATAACATCAGAAATATTGAGGCACTGCTCTCTATTCAAAAAAAGAATAAAGCCAAACAAAAGAAAGCGGCAATAATTCGTATTGCTATTGGGGTTGGTTTTTTAATTATACTTATTATTGGCTTGAAAAGAAGAAGGAAATAGTAATAAATCAAGTGAGATTCACACTTAATTACAATTGATTAGTTTACAATTTTATTTGCACAGCAGCTACTGGCAAAAGCTTCTGGTTTTGCTTTAAATGCAAAGCCCATTCCAAGAATATATCCCATAGCTTCTTTTAATGCATCATTGCTTTTAAATTGAGGATTGGTATTGATGTCGGCATGCACTTCCATATCCACGTTGTAATCAGTGAATAGATTACAGAGCTCATAAGCAATTTCAATACTTTTGGCTACTTCCATCAGCATTCTTTCTTTAATTGAAAACTGTTGCTTTGTACTATCATTATGAATAAACATAAAACCACCATGTCCTTCCCGAAGGAAAACGATTACAGTAGCAAATTCAGTGTCTTTACCTTTTACTTGTGAATCGGTGCCAATACAAACTTTTAAACGATATCCATTTGCGGTTTCTCTTTTAATAACATGTTCAACCGCCTCAATAATAGGTAATTCAATTTTATCTCCATTAAATTTTCTCCAGAGCATAAAAAAAAGGTTTTCCTAAATTACAGGAAAACCTTTGATTTACAATAAGGGGTACGGATTAAGATTCTGTTACCAGAATTTTATAGTTTATTGGCGAATGAATTTTTCAGTCCATTGCTCTTCGCCATTTGTGTATCGAATGATATGCATTCCACCCGTTAAAAGGGAAGGAGTAATATTGTTAAGGCCCAACGTTAACTGACCTTTTGCTATTACTCTGCTACTCATATCTATAATAGAGTAACTATAGTTGCCTGGGCTATTCACAGTAACCATATTGCTGTGAATTAGATTTGTAACTAATCTTGGTTTTACAATTGAGTTATTTCCACGTAAGGAAATTACATTTGAATAGTAATGTTTCCCATTATCAAATGTTACACTTAACCGATATTGAGCAAGAGTACTTACGTAAGGCTTATACATAAATTGCCTTTCTGTTGTTGCTGATGTTGTAACAGGACTAAAATTTCGGCCATCCGTTGATACTTCAAGTACTTGTTCCACTACCTGTTCATCTGCATCAATAATCCAGCTTAGTTTATGTTTGTCGTTGACTAAAGTTCCCGAAAGTTCTAATCTTCTTAATGGTAAAGTTCCGCCAATGCTATATGAACCAGCTAAAGCATAAGAACCAAGGCTCGCATAGTTAGGAGCATATATATTTCCTTTGCCTTCTATTCTCAGATAATAAGTACCGGTTGTAAGTACAGAGTCTATAACCGAACTCAATAATGTACCCGGATTATAAGTAGCAATTAAAGTTTGTGAATTATTATAAAGACTAACCTGCATATCAAGGTTAGAACCGGAATTACCAGTGCCTACATTATATGGGATCGCCGATAATTGAAAACGGCCAGTAACAGGTTGCGTAAACTTGATATAGTCCATATCTGTATTTTGTTCTATAATTCCATTTATCGTAAACTGATTGTTGGTAAAAGTTGCAAGTGTAGCACCTGTAAAAGTTCCAGCATGGTCATCGGTACGGAAACTTATACCATTTGTAGCAGAAGTTATCACTGACAAATCGCTTTGAAAGTTGGTGCAACCATATGAGTTAGGTCCATTATTCCAAAGGGTAAGGTTTTGGTAATAGCCAACTCCCATTATTGGAGCCC